>DBEYYM010000018.1:0-4748 GCA_048184675.1 Evtepia sp.
CCCTGCCTTCATCACCACCATCTGGGGATATGGTTACAAGTGGGAATTTTAAGAAACCGGCAAGGGGGAGACAGACCAGCCATGATTCCATTTCTGAAAGTCAAGGGTATCCGCCAGCGGTGGCTGCTCAACAGCGTCAGCATTATGGTGATGATCCTGGCGGTTGTGGTGGTGAGCTTCTCCCTGTTCACCAAGAACTACTATGACAGCAGCATCCTGGCTGACATGGAGAGCAAAGCCCGCATTGCTGCCAACTATTTCAGCAGTGACCCCAGCAGCTACAGCAGCAGTGGGGACTATCTGACCGTGGCCCAGGACTATGTAAGCTCCTTTGAGGACGGCACCCGGATTGAGCTGCAGTTTCTCAACCCTGCCGGCAAGGTTATCTACTCCTCCAACGGCCTGACCTTGTCCGGCACCATGCCAGGAACCGGAGACATTGCCCAGCTGCAGAGCACCCAGGCTATCGCTTCCTGGAAGGGAAACTCCGTGCTCACCGGAGAGCGAATTGCCGCCGTCTCTGCCCCCCTGCTGTACAACGGGGAGCTGGTGGGGATTATGCGCTATGTAACCTCCATGCGCCTGGTGGACCGCCAGGTGGTGATTCTCACCCTGGTGGCAGTGATTCTGTCGGTGAGTATCCTGATCTTGGTTTATATCTCTAACATTTACTTTGTCCGCTCCATCGTGGATCCGGTGAAGAACATCACCGGCATTGCCCGGCGGATTGCCGGGGGGAGCTATGGCATCCAGGTGGAGAAAAAATTTGATGACGAGGTGGGCGACCTCACCGATGCCATCAACGACATGTCCATGCGCATTAAGCAGGCGGAGAGTATGAAGTCTGAGTTTATCTCCTCCGTGTCCCATGAGCTGCGCACCCCCCTCACCGCCATCACCGGCTGGGCAGAGACCATTATGAGCGGCGAGGCCCGGGACGAGGGGGATGTCCGCAAGGGCATGGGGATTATTGCCAGTGAGGCCCGGCGTCTGTCGGGCATGGTGGAGGAGCTCTTGGAGTTCTCCCGCATTGAGGATGGCCGCTTCACCCTGTCGGTGGAGCCCATGGACATCAAAGCCGAGCTAGAGGACGCCGTCTATACCTACCATGAATTCCTGGCCGCCGAAGGGATCGCCGTCTACCACACCGACTGCGAGGAAGAATTCCCTCCCATCCCCGGGGATCCGGACCGGCTGCGGCAGGTCTTTTGCAACCTGCTGGACAATGCGGCCAAGCATGGCGGGGCGGGCAAACGCATCGACACGGCCATTTTCCCCGACGAGGGAGAGGTGGTCATCACCGTCCGGGACTATGGCCCTGGCATTCCGCCAGAGGAGCTGCCCAACGTGAAATATAAGTTTTACAAGGGGAGCTCCACCGCCCGGGGCAGTGGCATTGGCCTGGCTGTGTGCGAGGAGATCATCTCTCGCCACAATGGGGAGCTCATCATCTCCAACGCCGAGGACGAGGCCGGGGGCTGCCTGGTGGAGGTCCGTCTGCCAACTGGAACGTAAGTTCGAGAAAATATACCATTTCCCTTGCCTTTTTTCTCTGGGTTTGCTACAATCGCCCCAGAACGAAGGCACGAGCACTGTTTAGGAGACATTATGAAGCAAGAAAACCAAGAAGAAAAAACCTGCGGGCAGCCGGAAGACTGCACCTTCCGCACCACCATCGGCGGACAGGCCCTCATTGAGGGGATCCTCATGCGGGGGCCGGAGAAGCAGGCCATTGTGGTGCGCAATCAAGAGGGAGAGCTGGAAATCAAAGAGCAAAAGCTCAAGCTCATCAAGGACCGCTTCCCCATTTTGGGGGTCCCCTTTATCCGCGGGGTGGTCAACTTTCTGGCCTCCCTGGTGGAGGGGGTTAAGGCCCTCATGTGGTCGGCGGAGTTTTACCCGGAGGAAGAGGAAGCCAAGCCCTCAAAGTTTGAAATCTGGCTGGAAAAACACTTTGGCAGCGAGACCCTGATGAAGTGGCTGATCGGGATCTCTGTGGCGGCGGGGATTGTCTTTGCCGTGGCGCTGTTTATCATTTTGCCGACCCTGGCCACCTCCGCCCTGCTGTATTTCTTCCCAGAAGCACCCATGTGGCTGCGAAACCTGCTGGAGGGCGTGGTGAAGCTGGTCATCTTTTTCCTCTATCTGTTCCTGTGCTCCCGGCTCAAGGATATCCAGCGGACCTTCCGCTACCATGGGGCGGAGCACAAGACCATTTTCTGCTACGAGCGGGGCCTGGAGCTGACGGTGGACAACGCCCGCCAGATGCCCCGGCATCACCCCCGGTGTGGCACCAGCTTTTTGTTTGTGGTCATCGTGGTTGCGGTGCTGGCCTCCTGCGTGGTCTTTGCCCTGCCGGGGGTGCGGGATGTGGCCACCAACCCCATTGTGCGTATTCTGCTCCACTTGGTGCTGCTGCCCATTGTGGTGGCAGTGACCTATGAGATTAACCGCTTCATCGGCCGGCATGACAATCCTGTGACCCGGTTCCTGTCGGCCCCCGGCCTGTGGATGCAGAACTTTACCACCTTCGAGCCCGACGACTCCATGTTGGAGGTGGCCATCCAGGCCCTGAAGCTGGTCCTTCCCAAGGAAAAGGGCGCCGATGCCTGGTAACCCGACAGAGGGGGGAAGCCTGCCTTTCAGCCCCCCAGTTTTCCCATAACTTGACTTTTTGAACCTATTTGATAGGGGTGGAGATGTGTGACGATCACCTACCATGATTTGTACATGAATACCCGCACGGCCCTGTCGGCGGCGGGGATCGAAGGGGCCCAGCTGGAGGCCCGGGAGATCCTCTGCGCTGCTGCCGGCAAGACGGCGGAGGAGCTTTACCGGGATATTTCCCTGTATACCAACGAGGATGTGGCTCAGCGAGTCCAAGCTCTTTTGGAGCGGCGGCTGACAGGAGAGCCCATTGCCTACCTTGTGGGCGAGTGGTCTTTTTGCGGGTTGCCTTTCTATGTGTCCGCCGAGGCGCTGATCCCCCGGATTGACACGGAAATGCTGGCCCAGCTGGCCATGAACCGCCTGAAAGAGTGCCAGGGCAACACCCGCGTCCTGGACCTGTGCGCTGGCACCGGCTGCGTGGGCCTGACGGTGGCGGCCCTAATGAAGACCACCCGGGCGGTGCTGGTGGACCTCTCTGACGGGGCTCTGGATCTGTGCAAACGAAACATTCGCCGGCATAAACTCACCGGGCGGGCGGTCTACCTGAAGGGGGACGCCCTCCAGGCCCCCAGCCATGCCCTGGGGCAGTTTGACGTGCTGGTGTGTAACCCCCCCTATATTCCCACCGGGGACCTGGCGGCCCTAGACTCCTCGGTGAAAGACTTTGAGCCGATGCTGGCCCTGGACGGCGGCGAAGACGGCCTGGACTTCTACCGGGGCATCACCGAGCTGTGGAAGCCTGCCCTAAAGCCTGGCGGCCACCTTCTCTATGAGGTGGGCATCGGCCAGGCAGAAAAGGTAGCCTGGCTGCTGGTAAAGGCCGGCTACGAGAACATCCGCATTACCCGAGACACCGGCGGCATTGACCGGGTGGTGGAGGGCCAGCGGCCCAAGGAGCGAGAGATCCCCGATGTGCTCCACGAGACCATGGAGGAGGAAGAGTAATCATGGCAGAGAAAAAGAAAACGGTAGAGACTGCGGCCCCTGCCGCAGATAAAAAGAAGGCCCTGGAAACCGCCATGGCCCAGATTGAAAAGACCTATGGCAAGGGCTCCATCATGCGCCTGGGGGCCAACAACAAGGTGATGGTGGAGAGCATCCCCACCGGCTCCCTGGCCCTGGACCTGGCCCTGGGCATCGGCGGCGTGCCCCGGGGGCGGATCATTGAGATCTATGGCCCCGAGTCCTCCGGCAAGACCACCCTGGCCCTGCACATTGCGGCGGAAGCCCAGAAGCGGGGGGGCGAGGTGGCCTTCATCGACGCCGAGCACGCCCTGGACCCCACCTACGCCCGGGCCCTGGGGGTGGACATTGACAACATGCTCATCTCCCAGCCGGACACCGGCGAGCAGGGGCTGGAAATCTGCGAGGCCCTGGTGCGCTCCGGCGCCCTGGATGTGATCGTGGTGGACTCCGTGGCTGCCCTGGTTCCCCGGGCAGAGATCGAAGGCGACATGGGCGACGCCCACGTGGGCCTGCTGGCCCGCCTGATGAGCCAGGCTCTGCGGAAGCTGGCCGGCTCCATTTCCAAGACCAACTGCGTGGTTATTTTCATCAACCAGCTCCGGGAAAAGGTGGGTGTCATGTACGGCAACCCCGAGGTCACCACCGGCGGCCGGGCTTTGAAGTTCTACTCCTCTGTCCGCATGGAGGTCCGCCGGATCGAACCCATTAAGGACGGCGGGGAGATCATCGGCAACCGCACCCGGGCCAAGGTGGTCAAAAACAAAGTGGCTCCCCCCTTCCGGGAGGCCGAGTTTGACATTATGTACGGCGAAGGCATCTCCAAGTATGGCGAGCTGGTGGACATGGCCGTGAAGCTGGACCTCATCCACAAGAGTGGCTCCTGGTTCTCCATGGGGGATGAGCGCATTGGTCAGGGCAGAGACGCCGCCAAGCAGTATCTGAAGGACAACCCCGAAATCTGTGAGCGGGTGGAGGCGGAAATTCGCCAGAACTCCTTCAAGCTCCTGTCCAACCAGGCCCAGATTGCCGCCCGAGCTGCAGGCCGGGCTCCCCAGGAGGAGACCGTGACCCACAGCGCCCAGCCCACCCCGGCGCCCAGCGCCCCCAGAGGG
>DBEYYM010000019.1:0-21990 GCA_048184675.1 Evtepia sp.
ACCGCTTTCAACTCCCCCCGGTAGATCCTGCACTGTCCCTTTCCAAAAAGGATGGGGAGCTTCTGCCGGCGCAGCACCACCAGAGACATGACCACAGACACCAGCTGGGCCCCAATGGTGGCAATGGCGGCCCCCACAACATCCAGGCGGAACACCCCCACCAGAAGCAAATCACCCACAATGTTGACCACGCAGGCAACGCCCACAAAGAGGAAGGGCAAGTTGGCATTGCCGATGCCCCGCAAAATTCCGCTGATGACATTATAGGCGATGATAATCAAAATGCCCCCTGAGCAGATGCGCAGGTAAGCGATGGTCTTGGCCACTGAGGCCTCCGGAACCTGCAAAACCGCCACAATATTCCCCGCAAACAACTCCAGCACCAGGGTTAGTACAATCCCCAGGGCAGCAAATAGGATCACCGAGGTGCCCACGGCGTCGCCTGCCTCCTTGGGCTTCCCTTCCCCGATGTGCCGGCCGATGGTAATGGTCGCCCCCATGGCCAGGCTGGTGATGACAAAGGTCACCATTTGCAGGAAGGCGCTTCCCGTTCCCACGGCAGAAATACTGGTGGCATCCCCAAACCGGCCCACCACCAAAAGGTCCACCGCGCCATAGGCTGCCTGAAGGATCAAGGCCCCCAACACCGGTATGGCAAACCGGATCAGAGCCCCAAACACAGGTCCCTCCACAAAGGACAGCCCTTTCTCTGTCTCCATTTCTCCTGTCTCCTCCTTGTGTCTCATTGCAAGCGCACCCATGCAGGGGTTCGGGCCTGTTCGGCACAACCCCCGTCTTGCCGGTTCATTGTAACCCTTTCTTTTCCAAGAAGCAAGGGCCGGCAGCCGCTTCTTCCAGGGCGCATCCCAAAGCCCTTTGGGCCTTCCCCCTTTTCAAGGCCCCCTATCCCATGGATCTCTGTGCCGCCGCCGAAGCTCCCCTCACCAGAGGAGGCAAAAAGGATGGTAAACGAGCAAAGAACCCTTGCAATTCAGGTGGGATGATACTATAATATACCCAAAAGTTAGCCTACGCTAACAATCGGGTCAGGCACCCTGTCCTGCTGTTGCACTTGGTAGGCATCCCTCGGAAGAAAGGAACAATCAATATGTTTATCAGCCTAAAAAATGCAGTGAAAAAATACGGCGACGGTGAGACGGCAGTCTATGCCCTGGACGCCGCCTCCCTGAACCTGGAGGAGGGAAAGATTTGTGTCATTCTGGGTCCCTCCGGCTCGGGTAAGAGCACCCTTCTCAATATGCTGGGCGGCCTGGACACCCTGGACGAGGGAGAGCTAACCGTGGCGGGCCGCCGGGTCAGCGGCCTTTCCAGCGAGGCACGCACAGACTACCGAAAAGAGGACGTGGGGTTTGTCTTTCAGTTTTATAATTTGATCCCCGACCTGACAGTGGAGGAAAACATCGAGGTGGTGGCAGATATCTCTGCCCATCCCCTGGATATGGACGAAGTGCTCAACGCCCTGGAGATTGCCCCCTATCGCCGCCGCTTCCCCAAGGAGCTCTCCGGCGGCCAGCAGCAGCGGGTGGCCATCGCCCGGGCGATGATCAAAAACCCCAAGCTTCTCCTGTGCGACGAACTCACCGGCGCCCTGGACACCAAATCCTCCCGCCATGTGCTGCAATTTGTGGAGAAGATGAACGCCCAGTTTGGCACAACGGTGGTTATCATCACCCACAACGAAGCCATTGCCGGCATGGCCGATCAGGTGATTCGCCTGAAAGACGGCCAAATTGTGGAGCACCACAACAATGACACCAAGCTCCCCGCTGCAGACTTGGTGCTGTGAGGAGGCACAGGATGAAACTGAACAAACGCTATGTGCGAAATATCCGGGAAAATCTCTCCTTTTATCTCTCCGCCACGGTTTTGACCATTGTCACGCTGCTGCTGTACTTCCTCTTCAATATCGCGGGCAATGCCATTCTGGATTTTGGGGAGGAATTCTTCCAAAAAAATCAGCTGGAGGACGCCCATTTCTCCACCTACCTTCCCATCCCTGAGGAAGACCTTTCTTCGCTGGAGGACAAGTATGACCTCACGTTGGAAGCCCAGCACTACATCAACCTGGAGACAGAGGGCGTCACCGCTCGGGTCTTTTCTCGAACAGAAAAGGTGGACCTGTATGAGATCACCGTCGGCCAAGATGTTTCAGCTGACGATGAGATTGTCATTTCAGAGGGATATGCCGTTGCCAACAACGTCAGCATCGGGGACCGCCTGACAATCAACGGCACCGACTATGAAGTGGTCGGCTTTATGCAGCGGCCGGACTATCTATACATGCTGGAAAACGAGGACGACTCCTACAAAAATATCTCCACCTTTTACCTCTGCTACATGAGTGACACCGCCTTTGACAAGCTCAACGCCGCCAATGTACAATACCTGGTGCGCTACGGCGACACGTCTGACACCACCGCTTTCCGCCAGGCAGTCCACGACCAGTATTATATGCGCGCTTACAGCGCCGCAGGGGATAACCCCCGCATCACCATGGTGGATGAGCAGGCCTACCTATTTATTGTCATGGCATATGTCCTGCTGTGCATCCTCCCCTTGGTCGCCGTGGCGCTCATCAGCATCATCATCAGCCGCAAGGTAAAAAATGAGCAGCGCATGATCGGCACCCTTTCAGCCATGGGCTATAAAAAGGGACAGCTTATGCGGCACTATGCGGGCTTTGCCGTTTTGCCCGGTCTTGTTGGCGGTGTCCTCACCGCTGTGATTTCGGCCTTCGCCGCCCAGCCCCTCAGCGAACTTGGGCTGCAGGACTATGAACCCATGCGGATTGTGGCCCATTTGAATCCCCTGGATGTGCTCCTCGGCATAGCCGTCCCCACGGTGATGTATGTGCTGGCCGCCCTCCTATCTGTGCGCAAACTGCTGAAAAAGGACACCGTCCTGCTCCTCAACGGCAATGCTGACGGGGGGCAAAAGGCGATGAAACGGCTTTTTGTGGACAAAAAAATGTCTTTCCGCAAAAAGCTTGCCTTCCGCACCATCCTTGGAAATCCTGCCAGGAGCTTCGTTGTGCTGCTGGGTGTGTTTCTTGGCTGCTTTATCGTGCTGCTGGGCCAGGCCTTCTTTGATTCCATCACCCACATGAGCACCACAGCGGCAGACTCCATCGGCAGCTTTCAGCGGGAATATATCCTGGGGGAACTGCTGGAGGAAAACCCCTATGGCGGGGAGACCATGCTGGTCTCCTCTGTGGAAACCGAAAAGGGCAGCACGCTCTCTGTGATCGGCACCGACGCCAGCAACCCCTATCTATATTTTGAGGACAAGGAGGGCCAAACCCTTCCCATTGAAGACGGATACTACATCACCAGTTTGGCAGAGCTTGCCCTCGGCTGGCATGCAGGGGATCGTGTTACGGTGTATAACCCCTTATCCCTGGAAAAAAGTGAGATCACCATTGCCGGCGTCGTTCAAAACAACGTGCAAAAGAGCATTCTCACCTCCAAGGCCCTGGTCGCCGAGATCACAGGGCTCAGTGAGGACAGCTTCAACTGCATCGTCAGCGACAAGTCCCTCTCCATTCCCAAGGCCAAAATTGCCCAGGAGATTAAGCCGTCCAGCATCACCGAGCAAGTGGAGACCATGACCGCACAGATGAACTTCCTGCTGCAAATGATCGTTGTGCTGGGGGTCATCATCTGCATTGCCGCCATTTATGTGGCCATGAACATGATGGTCACCGAGAGCAGAAGCAACATCTCCATGCTAAAGGTCCTGGGCTACCGGGACCGGCAGATCAACAAAATTCTGCTGCGCTCCCACCACGTTTTGCTGCCCATTGGCATTTTGCTATCCATCCCCGTCACCTATGCCACCTGCAGCGCCTTTTTCCAGATGATGGTGGACTACGGCGTTATGCTCATTGAGACTTACATTTCCCCGTCAAGCTATGTGCTGGCCATTGGGCTGACGATTCTCTGCTACTTTGGCTCTTTGTGGCTGCTGCGCCGCAAGGTAAAGCGGGTGGACATGATCGAAAGCCTGAAGGACAACAGAGAGTGACCTCGCCGTTTTTCTGATTGGTGGAACAGCAGCAGCCTTGACATTCTTGTGGCGTTGGCGGATGATAGCAAGGTCTAGGAAACCAGTAAGAAAGGAGATGGCAGGATGAAATCAGACAACAAATCCTTCTGGCAGCGGGTCGCCAAGCTCTACGGCCCGGTGATGGAGAAGAGCAGCGCAGCCCTTTACGGGCAAATCTGCCGCCGGATTCGCCCCCACCTCACCCCCGACATGCATGTGCTGGAGCTGGCCTGCGGCACAGGGCAGCTTTCCTATCCCCTTTCCGGCCAGGTAGCCTGCTGGGAGGCCACGGATTTCTCTGCAGAGATGGTGGCCCAAGCCCAGAAGAAAGCCCCCACCGGAGGGCTCCGCTTTTCTGTCCAGGACGCCACCGCGCTGCCCTATCCCCCGGAGCACTTTGACGCTGTGGTGATCTCCAACGCCCTGCACATTATGCCCAACCCGGAAAAGGCCCTGGCCGAAATCCATCGGGTTCTGAAGCCGGCGGGCACACTGTTTGCCCCTACGTTTCTCCACAGCGAGCACACTGGTTTTCGCCTGCGGGTTTGGCTCATGGAGCTGGCGGGGTTTCACACCTACCACAAATGGACGATGCAGACGTTTTTGGACTATCTCTCTGCCCACAGCTTCGACGTAACAGACAGCGCCGTGCTCGGCGACAGCCTGGCCCCGCTGGGGTACGCCGCGGCAAAGAAAGCCTCCCCGTCCCGGGACGCGTAACGTGCACACCAAAAAAGGCCCTTGAAACGACATCGTTTCAAGGGCCTTTTCCCTTCCTAGCCCGGCAGCAGACGGGAATCCGCTTAGTCTCGCGCCAGGCGCCGGTACTCCATGGGCAGCACGCCAGTGGTTCTGCGGAACAGATCGGCAAAATGCCCCGCCGCCGCATAGCCCACCGCCTGAGCCACCTCTCCCACAGGGAGCTCTGTATAGGCCAGCAAGTGCTCTGCCTGTCCGATTCGCACATTTTGGATATACTCCGCTACTGTCATGCCAAAGTGGGCCTTAAAGCACTTTTTCAGCTTGGTGGTCCCCATGCAGGCGATCTGCGACAGCCCCTCAATGGTCAGCTGGTCAGCATAGTGATCCCCGATATAGGCCGCCAATGCCTGGAGCATCGCCCGGTCAGCCTCTGCCACCAGGGGCTTGGGGGCTTCGTTCAGGCGCTGGTGGCGCTCAAAGACCAACGACAGCGCCTCGGCGGCCTTGGCGTCGTAATAGAGCTGGGCGGGCAAGCCCCTTTCCGGATACCGCCACACTTGCTGCAAAAGGGCGGCCATTTCCGGCCAGGAAGCCGTCTCATCAATGCTGCGAAAGGCGGCTTGGGGGCTTTGATAGAGCGCCCCAAACTGCGCCTTCAAGGCGTGCTCATAGTAGGCTGGATGGTACTCAATGCCGATGGAACGGATGGGAACCTTTCGATGGATCAGGGCCCGAAAGGGATCATAGCCCCCCAGAAAGCTCTTGACCACATGGCTGTTGAGCTTCCGGTAAGGCTGCAGCTCCTCCCCTGAGATGGATTCATACCAGGTGACACTGAGGCACTCCGGGATGGCCATGTCAATGACAGTGTCCTCCCGGAACCAGAAATCGTGAATTCTCAGGCAGTAGCCCTGGGCGGAGGTATAGATCCAATAATACCCCCCTCCTCTGCGCGGGTCTGCCGCCCAGCAGGCCCCCTCCTGGGGAAACCCCGCCGGGGTAGCGCAGGGCACAAAGCCCACCTGCTCTAAAACCGCTCCATACTCCCGCTGTTTCTTTTGTGTCATGCAGTTTCCTCCGTTCCTATCGGACGTTTCTTTCCCACAAACGGACGCTTTTGGCGTTCTTTTATTGTATCAGGATCCGTTCCAGATTACAATGCGGACATTCCAAAAAGAAAGGACGGATCCGTTATGACCTCTGACAAAAAGGGCTTTGCCCTGTTGCTGACCTGGGCGGGGCGGAACCGGTGGTATCTCTATGCCTCCATTCTCCTGGCGCTGCTCTCTAGCCTGTGCTCTCTTGTCCCCTACTTTGCCTTCTATCAGGTGGTGGATGCCGTGGCGGCGGGGCGCTGCACCTTTCCCCTGGCCCTGCAGTGGGCAGGGATCATCCTGGCAGCGGCGGCGGTGCAGACCCTCTGCGCCTTGGGCTCCTCCCTGTCCTCCCATCGGGGGGCATACAACACCCTGTTTCAGGTCCGGTGCATGGTCACCGAGCACATGGCCAAAATGCCCTTGGGCGCTCTGAGCCAGCGCAGCACGGGGGAAATCAAATTTGTGATGAACGAGGGCATTGAAAAGCTGGAGCTCTTCCTGGCCCACAACCTGCCTGAGCTGGTGCTCTATCTCTCCGGCCCGCTGGTCATGCTGATCTATCTTCTCACGGTCAGTGTTCCCCTGGCCCTGGTGAGCGTGGTTCCCCTGCTTCTCGTGGCCCTGGTGATGGCGGTGATGTTTGCCCGGTTTTCCAAGTTTATCCCCCAGGTCACCGCTGCCGGCGGCGAGCTCTCCAGCGCCATTCACGAGTATGTGGGGGGCATGCGCCTGATCAAAGCCTTTCACATGGGAGCGCGGTCCTTCCAAAAATTCTCCCAAGCAGTGGACCAGCAGCACCGGATGTGGGGGGAGATCTCCCGGGCCACCGGACCCCTGTATGCTGCCTATGTGGTGCTGCTGGAGTGCGGCATCCTTTTGCTGGTTCCCTTGGGGGGCTGGTTCTTTGTTCACGGCAGAATCACGGCCGGCGTGCTTCTGCTGTTTGCCTTTGTAGGCAGCCAGTATCTAACGGATATCCGCCCCCTCCAGGCACTGAGCTCTGACCTATCCTATGTGATGAACGGGGTGAATCAGGTCAAAGAAATTTTGGAGACCCCTATCTTTGGCGGCGGACAACCCTTCCCCCCTCGGCATGATATTGAGATACAGGACGTCACCTTCGGCTATCAGGCGGGCACCCCGGTGCTGGAGCACTGCAGCCTCCACATTGCCCACGGGGAGCGGATGGCCTTTGTGGGGGAGTCTGGCGCAGGCAAGACCACCTTGGTCCAGCTGATCTCCCGGTTCTATGACGTGCAGGAAGGGGCCATCCGCATCGGCGGGGTGGATGTGAAAGACATTGCCTATGAAACCCTTTTGGAAAACATCTCCGTGGTCTTTCAGCAAAGCTTTCTCACCCGGGGCAGCGTTTTTGAGAACATCGCCATGGGAACCCCCAGCGCCACCTTGGAGCAAGTCCGCCAGGCGGCAAAGCAGGCCCAGATCGATGATTTCATCCTGTCCCTGCCCCAGGGATATGAGACCAAGGTGGGCGGCTACAGCACCCGGTTTTCCGGCGGGCAAAAGCAGCGCATCTGCATTGCCCGGGCCATTTTGAAAAATTCCCCCATCCTGATTCTGGACGAGGCCACCTCTGCTGCGGACCCAGAAAACCAACTGGAGATTGACCGGGCCATTGAAAACCTGTGCCAGGGCAAAACGGTAATCATTGTGGCCCACCGCCTGGGCATTGTCCAGCGCTGTGACCGCATTGCTGTGGTGGAGCGGGGCGGAATTGCCCAGGCGGGGACCTTTGCCCAGCTGCTGGAGAGCAGCCCCTATTTTGCCAACGCTTGGAAAAACTATCACGCCGCCCGAACCATCCAATACCACCTGAAAGGAGGCGCCAAAGCATGAACGCCAACCTATTTTCCATGGGCCGCAAGCTGAAGTGGTCCATTGCCGGGGTGGTGCTAGAGGGTCTGCTCTGCTCCGCCAACTTCCTGGTGCTACTGCAGGTTCTAGAGCTGATCTTCCATAACCAGGCGGAGTTTTCAAAAATCCTTCGGGCCACCGCCGTGCTGGCCCTGCTCTTTGTTTTTCGTCTGATCCTCTACACCATCTCCTATACCGGCAGCCAGATTGGTGGCTCGGACGTCAGCCGCCGGGTTCGGATCGCCATTGGCGATAAGCTGAAAGGGATCCCCTTGGGGCACTTTACCAAGAAACGGACGGGCTTTTACATCAACGCCGCCACCAGCGAAGTGGCCGACTTTGAACAGATCTTGACCCATAAGGTCTCGGATATCCTCAAAAATGCCATCCTGCTGCTGGCAGTGGGGCTATATGCCTGCACCCTGTTTCCACCGGCGGGGATCGCCATCCTGCTCTCCTCCCTGCTGCTCATCCCCTCCTCTGCCCTGGCCCTGCGGCAGGTGCAGAACTATGGGGTGCAGAAAAACCTGGCCCGGGAGGAAAACGTCAGCGCCATCACCGAATATTTGACGGGGAGCCAAACCCTGCGCTCCTACGCCATGGCAGGCCGGAAAAACGAGGCCCTGATCCAGTCCATGAAAACCTACTCCCACATCAGCTATCACTATGAGAAGGCCGTGCTGCCCATTGGCTTTGCTTTTCGCTACGGTAGCTCTCTGGCCCTGGCTTTTTGCATCCTGTCCTCTGTGTGGGCCTGGCTGGCGGGAATCCTCTCCCCCGCTGCCCTGGTGATGCTGGTGATGCTTCCCCTCTTCTCTGGTAAAGTGAATATGACAGAGTTTATCGCCCTGACGGCCTATCGGAACCTGAAGCTCTCCAAGGATAAAATCCAGGGCATCTTCCAAGAGGAAGAGGAACCGGCCCCCTGCCCAAACTTTCTCCCCGCAGACACGGAAATCGTTTTTCAAGACGTTACGTTTTCCTATGTGCCGGAAGAGCCCGTGCTCCAAGGGGTCAGCTTCACCATCCCTAAGGGAAAGCTGACCGCCATCGTGGGGGACTCTGGCGCCGGGAAATCCACCATACTGAGCCTGATCGCCAAATATTACACCCCCCAAAGTGGGCGCATCACCATCGGCGGGCAAGATATCCGGCCGGTCCCCGCTGAGCAGGTGCTGGCAGGCATCAGCTTGGTGGATCAGGAGGTTTTTCTGTTTAACGACACCGTGCGCAACAACATCCGCTACGCCCGGCCCGAGGCCACAGACCAGGAGGTGGAGGAGGCCTGCCGCCTGGCCAACTGCGCCTCCTTCATCCAGGCCATGGAAGCAGGGTATGACACCAAGATCGGCGAGAACGGAAACCGGCTCTCCGGCGGAGAACGCCAGCGGCTCAGCGTGGCCCGGGCCATTCTGAAAAACAGCCCCATCCTCCTGCTGGACGAGGCCACTGCCTCCCTGGATATCGAAAACGAGCTGCTGGTCAAGCAGGCGGTATCCCATCTGCTGCAGGCGAACAAGACCGTGGTCATGATCGCCCACACCCTGCCCATCATCCAGAACGCCGACCAGATTTTGGTGCTCGATGGCGGCCGCGTGGCAGAGTCAGGCACCCACGACCAGCTGATCGCGGCCCACGGCAAATACGCCGCCATGTGGGAGGCTTCCCGGCAGTTAACATAACCCTTTGCCCTCATTGCCAAGGGGGAGCCGGCATTCCACGCTCCCTCGGTCTGTCATTTGGGGCGCCAGCGGCAAAAACAGGGAGACGGTTTGCCCGCCTCCCTGTTTTTCACGCCAGCTGCCAGCCTTCCGCCTGCTGCCTGATTTGGATAAACTTTCGATAGGTGCCCTCTACTGCCATCAGGTCCTGGTGGGTTCCTTGCTGGACAATCCTTCCGTCCTCCACCACCAAGATCTGGTCTGCCTGCTCAATGGTGGCCAGACGGTGGGCAATGGTCACAATGGTTTTGCCATGAACCAGGGCGGAGATGGCCCCCTGAATCTCATGCTCGTTCTCCGGGTCCACACTGGCGGTGGCCTCGTCCAGCAGGATAATGGGGGCATTTTTCAACATGGCTCTGGCGATGGAAATGCGCTGCTTTTCCCCGCCGGAGAGGGTGGAACCCCCTTCCCCCACCACAGTGTCGTAGCCCGCCGGCAGGGCCATGATAAAATCATGGCACCGGGCAGCCTTGGCGGCGGCAATGATTTCTGCCTCTGTGGCCTCCGGTTTCCCGAATTGGATATTATTTCGGATGGTATCGTGGAAGAGATAGACGGTCTGAAACACCATAGAGATGTTTTTCAGCAGGCTATCACAGAGCAGCTCCCGCACGTCGTGCCCACCCACCGTTATGGCTCCGCTGTTGACATCATAAAACCGGGCCATGAGACTGCAGATGGTACTTTTTCCGCTGCCCGAGGGCCCCACAATGGCCGTGGTGGTGTTCTGGGGGATGTGGAAGGACACGTCGTGAAGGACCTCCCGGCTTCCGTACCCAAAGGAAACGTGGTCAAAGGTGATATCCCAGCGGCCCAGGTGGTGGTCTGTGCCGTTTTGGTCGATGAACTCGATCTGCTCCAGCTCTTCCAGCCGGTTCAGGACAGAGTCGGTTACAGATAAAATGTGGGCCGCGTCATTGATGGCCTCCACACTGCCGAAGATGGTGAAAGAGAACATAGCCGCCATCAGCAGCACCGGCAGGGAGAGCCCGCCCGCCATGGTTTGCCACGCCGCCGTGAGCACCAACCCCACGGAGGCGGCCTTTAGGCTGAACAGATGCAGGCAGTTCCAGGGCACAAAACCGAACTCGTTTTTGATCCGAATGTCTTTGTTCTCCTTACAGGCTTGGCGGAACCGCTCTACAGAGACCCCTTCCTGCCCGAAGGATTTCACCACCGGCAGGCCGTGGAGGTACTCGATGGCCGCACCGGCCAGATCCTCTTGGGCCTTGTGCCCCACGGGAGCAGTGCGGGAACTCTGCCGGCCAATCCCCCGCAGGGCCAGGGCAGACAGGAGCACGCCCGCCGCTGCCACCAGCGCGGCAGCGGGGCAGAAAATCGCCACGCACAGCAGGATGACCAGCACCTGAATGTAGCCGTTGACCACGGCGTCCACCATTTTCATGCTTTGCAGCTCCAGGGTGCTCAGCTCCGTGGTCAGGGCGGTCAGGATGTCGCCAAGGTTGTTTTTCGCAAAGTAGCCCAGGGAAACCCGCTTGAGCATGTCCCCCATCTCAATGCGCTGCTCTGCCGCTCGCTCTGTGCCGATGCTCTCCTGCAGGCGGTTTTTCCAGTAAGAGAAGAAGAAGCGCAGGGCAATGAGCAGCACGATCCCGCCCAGGCACTTCCAGGGGAGCCCCGGGTCTAAAACGTCGGTCCCCCGGGCATCCCCAATGACCTGGTTCAGCGCCCAGGCCGCCAGCACCACCGGCCCGGCTGCGGCCCAGGTGGAGAAAAAAGAACACACGAAACCCAGGTACAGCC
Organism: Evtepia sp.; assembly: GCA_048184675.1. Classification (GTDB taxonomy): domain Bacteria; phylum Bacillota; class Clostridia; order Oscillospirales; family Oscillospiraceae; genus Evtepia. Next base: position 11,228 of record DBEYYM010000019.1, read on the forward strand.
GCTTTTTGTAGTTTTTTGCCCAGCCTAAAATCCGTCTGATGCTGTTAAACATATCCTTTCACCTCCTGGCCAACGGCCCAGTGCTTGGCCCCCACATGGGCCTGCCACAGCCCCTGATACAGCGGGCACCGGGCCAGCAGCTCACGCTGGGTGCCTCGGTCCACAATGGTCCCCTTTTCCAGCACCACAATCTGGTCGGCATTCTGGATGGTGGATAGCCGGTGGGCGATGACCAGCAGGGTCTTTCCCTGGGACAGCGCCAGAATGGACTGCTGAATTTTGTCCTCGTTCTCCGGGTCTGTGAAGGCGGTGGCCTCGTCTAAAATGACGATGGGGGCGTCCTTCAAAATGGCCCGGGCAATGGCGATGCGCTGGCGCTCCCCGCCAGATAGCTGCTTGCCCGCCTCCCCTGCCGGGGTGTCCCACCCCCGCTCCAGCCGGGAAAGAAAGCCCTGGCACTGGGCGGCTTTCGCCGCGGCCCATACCTCCTCGTCGGTGGCTTGGGGATTGCCCAGGCGGATGTTTTCCTTCAGCGAGCAGTCAAACAGGAAATTATCCTGGGTGACGAAGCTAACCTGGTCCGCCAGCTGCTTCAGAGGGATTGCTCGAATGTCTACGCCCCCCACGGAGATCTTGCCGCCTGTTACATCCCAGAACCGGGCGATCAGCCGGGCCACCGTGGACTTGCCGCCCCCAGAGGGCCCCACCAGCGCGGTAAAGGTCCCAGCGGGCAGGTCCAGGTCAATGTGGTGCAGCACGGTGTCCTCTTCTTTGCCCGAGTAGGAGAAGGACACGTCCCGCAGCGCAACGTCGCTGCCCTGGATCGGGGCAGGCTGCTCTGCCTCAGGCAGTTCCTCCATGTCCAGCAGGCGCCGGGTGTCCCGCACGGCAAACTCCATGCTTTTCATGGCGTTAATAAATGCCGTAGCCTGGACCAGCGGGGAGACAATTCCCAGCACCAGCATCAGGCACAGGGCCACCTGGGCCGGGCTGAGTGCGCCGATCTGATAGCATACAATGCCCACCGGAAGGGTAGCCAGCAGCGTGGTGGGCAGGATGGACAGGCACAGGTTCATGGACTTCCAGGTGCACCGGAACCAGTCCATGGTAAAGTCTTTGAAGGACGTCACCGCACCCACGAACTTCTCATAGGAGGTGCCGCTCTGGTTAAAGGCCTTCACCACCTCGATCCCCTCCACATATTCCACAATGATGCTATTGACATGGGCGTTGGCCTCCATGTAGGCGGCGTATTTGCTGTTGTAAGACCGCATCCCTACTGCCATGGGAATCAGTGCCACCGGGATGGTGGCCAGAGAGGCCAGCCCCATCCGCCAGTCGATGGCAAACAGGGCGATGACCACCACAATGGGCAGCAGCACATTGGAGCTGAGCTCCGGGATCATGTGGGCCAAAGGGGGCTCCACATCCTCAATCCGGTCCACAATGGTGCTTTTGATGGACCCCGCCGGCCTGCCCAGCACGCTGCCCAGAGGGGCGTGCATCAGGCGGTCAGCCACCTTCCGGCGCAGCCCCTCCAGAATGGTGTATGCCGACACATGGGCCAGCATGGTGGAGAAGGCATAAAAGGCCACCTTTCCCCCATAGCCGCCCAAGCACACGCCCGCCCACAGGAGCAGGCTAGACCGGGTCACGGTTCCCGCAATAAACAGCCGCAAAATCTCATAAACGCCCAGGTACGGGACGAATCCCCCCGCCACACTGACGATGGCACAGAGCACGGACAGCACCATTTTCCCCTTGCACGGCCCGGCAAAGGAAAGCAGGGTTTTGAGCCAAGTTTCCTCTTTCATAAAGACGCTCCTTTCCATAAAAAATAGGCATGGTTTGCTTTCGCTAACCATGCCCATTTTACGCAAAGCCCTTGCGGTTGTCCGCTCCGTCCAGGCCGGACTGCTCCAAGTGGTCAAGAGAATCCCGCCTCTCCCAATCTGGGCCGCCGCTGCGCCGGTATGTCAGAGGCGTCACCCCTTTCACCGCCTTAAAGGCCGCTGCAAACTTGCTGGCACTGTCATACCCCACCCGGCCTGCAATCTCCGTGACGCTGGCCGTGGGCTCCTGCCGGAGGTATATGGCCGCCCTGTCCATACGGTAGTTGCGCATGTAGGTGTTCACAGGGCTTCCATACACTGTTTTGAAGCAAGCCTTCAAGGTGGTTAGGGGAAGCTGGAAGCCCTTTGACAGTTCCTCCAGGGTAATGCGCCGGTCCAGATGCTCCACCAGATAGGTGCGCGCCGCCTTCACCGCCTCTACCTGGGAGCGGTAAAAGTAGGGCTTCTCCGCCTCATTTCCCAGCTCCAGCGCCTCCAGGTAGAGCAGCAGCTCCATGATTTTCACCCGGAAATAGGGCCGCTTGATCTGGCCTGGCACAGCATACAGCTGCTGAAAAAGATGGTCAATGGAGGGCGCACCGTGGATGACCTTGGGGTGCGTATTGGGGCAGAATTTCTTTTGCAGCAAAGAAAGGTCCAGCTGGTCACTCCCCATCATGCACGCCACCTCCTGGGCAGCCAGGGGCAGGTGGAGAATCACAGAGATGCCATGGTAGTGGGACAGCGGGAGGGCAAAATGGCCTGCGTGCTCCAGCCGGCGGTCAATTTTCAGATCCCCCGCCTCCACATAGGAGTAGGCATCTTTGCCCACCGCATATTCCATCCGCCCCTCCCGGCAGTAGTCAATGCACAGCAGATCCTGCTGGGTTCGAAAGGCAGAGTTATAGTAGGCAAGATGAAAGTCATTATACATCACCATGGCCCCGGGAAACACCTCGTAGATGGCCATGGTACCCTCCCCGGTTTCATTGCTCACCTGATAGATCTGGCAGTCGCCGCCTTGGACCAGCGGCATGGCCTGTTCCTGTTCCTTTGCCAGTGCATCCAGCATCTTGCCTCACTCCTTTTCCAGCTGCAGCACACGGTCACAGGCGCACTGCAAAAATTCACGGTCATGGGTCACCACCAGCACAATGTGGCCCTGGCTGGCCAGCTGGCGCACACTCTGCGCCACGCCTTGCATCCTGGCATAGTCCAGGCCGCTGGTGGGCTCGTCAAACAGCAAAAGCGGTTTTCGCGAAAGCATAGCCGTGGCCACTGCCAGCCGCTGCTTCTGCCCGCCGGAAAGGGCCATAGGGTGCTTCTCCCGGAAGGGCAGCAGCTGCAGCTGCTCCAGCACCGCCGCAATCTCTTCCTGAGAGGCGCTGCTGTTGGTCAGGGTGCACTCCCCCCACACGCTGTCTGAAAAAAGCTGGTGGTTCACATCCTGCATCACGCAAAAGGCCGCCGCCTGCCGCTGCTTGCGGCTCAGCTTTTTGCCGTTGAGCGAAATAGAGCCGCTTTTTTCCTTCACCAGCCCGCACAGACACCGGGAGAGCGTGGTTTTGCCCGCCCCATTGCCACCGGTGATGGCCAGCACCTCCCCCGGCCAGGCTGCAAAAGAGAGGTTGCGAAACACCGGCGGTTCTTTGCCAAAGGCACAGGTCAGGTTTTCCACCGAAAGCCCCTGAGTTCCCCCTGCCGGATGCTGGTCTGGCAGGGTCAGTTCCGTCGGCGTCAGCGTCCGCAGCCCCAGCGCCACCCGGTCTTGCTCGGTGAGGCTGCCAAACTGGCGGCCTGTCCATACATGGGTGATGCTTCCCTCCTTCAAATAGACGGCCCGGTCAATAAGGTCGGTTAAAAAATAAAGGCGGTGCTCTGCAATGAGGATGGTATGCCCCTGCTGCTTCAGCAGCGCAATCTGGTCATGGAGCCGCTGGATGGCAGCGCTGTCCAGATTGGCAGTGGGCTCATCCAGAACAAAAAGGGCGGGGTCCATAGCATATACCGAGGCAAAGGCCAGCAGCTGCTTTTCTCCCCCGGACATGGCAAAGAGATTGCGCCCCAGCAAGTTTGCAATCTGAAGCCGTTCCACCGTCTGCTCCAGCCGCTGCTGGATCACCGCCGGCGCCACCCCCTGGTTTTCCAGCCCGAAGGCCAGCTCACTGTCAGAATCCAGGTTAAAAAACTGGCTTTTGGGATTTTGAAACACAGAGCCAACTTGCTCGGCCAGCGCATATAGCTTCTGATCTGCTACTCGATTATGATTGACATACACCGCTCCCGTCAAGGTGCAGCCCGGGGTAAAGGCTGGGATCAGACCATTGATGAGTTTCGTAATGGTGGTCTTTCCGCATCCAGACGCCCCGCAGAGCAGGATGCACTCCCCCGCTTTGACGGTGAGGTCAATGTTTTCCAGGGCTCCATACTCTTTGGTGTAGCGGAAGGAAACAGTTTGAAATTCTACCATGGTATCCCCCCTATCCCATCACAAACACAGCCACCGTGCACAGAATCCCAGCGGCCAGCCCCGCCAGGTCGAGGGCCGACGCCTGAAGGGTCACAACGCTGGTCTTCCGCGCCGGATGCTCAATGCCCCGGGTTACCGCAGCGGCGGATAGTTCCTCTGCAGTGTTGGTGGCGGAGACCATAAGGGGCACCACCAGGCACTCTACCTTTTCCATGCCCCGGATCCTGCGCAGCTTCATGGCATCCCGGATGTAGCCCACTTCTTCCCTGATGGCCGGGAAATACCGCAGGGTAACAGAGATGGCAATGATGAGCTTTTGGGCAGGTGGAGTTTACGAAGGCTCAGAATAAAGTGCCGCAGGGGCGTGCAGCGGAGCATCAAAATTCCCACCATCAGGCAGGGAAGCATCCGCCGGGCGTAGTTGGCAAAAATGGAGAAGCTGGTGGCAACCCATTTGGGGGCAACGGGCAGAACATCATACTGCAGCCAGAGAATCAGCGCAAAAACGCCCAGCCATTTTACCGCCATGGCCCAGCGCCGGTGGCCGAGCATCAACAGGCAGAGCAGCGCGATCCAGCAGCATTCCAGCCAAAACGCCTTCTCTGAGAACGCGATGACATTGGCCAAAACCAGCAGCCCCAGCCCCACTCTGGGATCAAAAACCGAGGCATCCCCTTTCTCCCGCTTCATTTAGACGATACCCGCTTTGGTGAAATGTTTTTGGAACATGCCCTTTGCAAGCAGGGACCCCACCACCGCGCCAACGACAGGGGCCGCAAACAGCACCACAATCATGGCCGGCGCCGTCACCGCCTCTAGGGTAGACACATAATCGGCGGGCATTCCCTGCCCACTGATCTGGGCCAGAAAGCTGTCGCGCATAATCCAGACCGGCAGCGGAGAGCCGGTCATGCCCAGGGAGAACAGGACAAACGCCGCCCCATTCCCCCGAAAGCTGCGATACCGGCTTACAAAACGCGCCAGCTCTGCCAGGACACAGCCAATGACAAAGGTAACGAGGATCACCACCGTAAACTGTCCCGTTGCAAAATAGATCAGGCCAGTGATAATGCCCATCAGCAAAACAGCCCCCATTTTCTGCACTTTGGCACACATCATCAAAAACGGAATCCCGGTGAACAGCGCAATGAGCCCCGGCATCAAAACCCACAAAATTGGATGAAGGCCGCTTAACAGCATAAAGGCAAAATTGATCACAAAGTAGATGGCGGAAAAGATGCCAACGGTAATCACGTCTTTTCCCGTCAGACCACGGGCAGATTGTTTCATAATCGATCCCTCTCGCTTTCTCTGAAGTTAGTTTTCGCTAACTTCCAGTTCTTTTTTTAGGACGCCGCAACACGTCCCGATCAAAAATCAGTATAGCGAGATCCCCTCTCTGCGTCCGCTCCATTTGGTCCATTTGGGCCCGTTTGGACAGGATTTTCCACGGTGTGTTTCCGGAAACCCAGCCGAGAACAGGGCTTTCCCCGGGGGACGCACCTCCGGCGAGAGGAGCCGGAGGTGCGCCCGTTTTTTCTGCCGTGTGTTCTTTACCGCTCTAGGGACCAGCCCACTGCCTCTGCGCGCTGCTGCCAGAAGCGCCGGTAGAGCCCGGCCTCCGCCATCAACTGGCTGTGCGTGCCCTGCTGGACCACTCTACCATGGTCGATGACTACAATCTGATGGGCGTCCCGCACGGTAGTCAGGCGGTGGGCAATGGAGATCAGGGTTTTCCCCTCCGTCAGCGCCTGGAGGGCGGCCACCAGCGCGTATTCGTTCTCTGGGTCCACACTGGAGGTGGCCTCGTCCAGAATGACAATGGGGGCATCCTTCAAAATGGCCCGGGCAATGGAGAGCCGCTGCTTCTCGCCGCCAGACAGGGTGGAGCCCCCCTCCCCGACGATGGTATCGTACCCATGGGGCAGCTGGGTGATAAAGCCATGGCAGCGCGCCTTTTGCGCGGCCTCCACGATTTGTTCCCGGGTGGCGTTGGGATTGCCGAAGCGGATGTTGTTCTCAATGGTATCGTGGAAGAGGTAGACGTTTTGAAACACCATGGAGAGATTGCTTAGCAAACTATCGGCAGTGCAGTCCCTGACATCCTGGCCGCCGATGCAAACCTGCCCTTGCTGCACATCCCAGAACCGGGCAATGAGGTTGCACAGCGTGGTCTTGCCAGAGCCGGAGGGGCCCACAATGGCGCAGGTTGTGCCCTGAGGAATGCGAAGAGAGACCCGGTCGATGACAGTGCGGGCATTTGGTCCGCTTCCATAGGAGAACGACACGTCTTTGAGCTCGATGTCAAATCCCTTGGCCGCCAGGGGCTTGTCGGTCTGATCGATTTTGGGGATGTTGGTGACGGTTTCTAAGCGGTCCAGCTCTGTGGTGATCTTTTTGGAGAGGAAGGCACCGTCGCCCATGGTTTCCAGCTCAGAATAGAGGAGGAAAGAGGCCACCAGGAACATGAAACAGTAGGACACCGGAATCGCCCCCTTTAGATAGAGCACCGTGGCCAGAAACAGCAGGCCACAGCCGGTGACCTTATACACCAGCGTGTACAGCCGCAGCAGCGGCAAGGAGGCCTTCTCCTGATCCAGGGCCGCCTGCTGGCGGCGGCGGAAGGCCTCATAGACCCCGCCATCCCGTTTCACTGTCTGGGAAAAGGCCCGCATCACCCCAATGCCCCGAATATACTCCAAGGACTGGGTGACCAGGTGCTCCTGGGCAGCCTGCACCTTCTGGGTGTGAAGGGCGGCAGCGGCCACCAGCCGGTTCATCACCAGCAGCCCCACCAGCAGCCCTGCCAGAGACAGCAGGGACATCCACACGCTGTAAAAGGCCAGGATTACAATCACGATCACCGCCATGGATACCCCGCCGGTCATGTCCGTGATAAACAGCATGGAATACTGCTCCAGCTCCACCACGGTGGAGGTCAGCGTGGTCTGGATGGCGCCCAGGCGCTGCTCGGAAAAATACCCCATGGGGGCGCTTTTCATCTTTTCCCCAATGGCCAGCCGGTAGTCCCGGAACATGTCAAACCCTTTGGCACTCATGGAGATATCACACAACCACTGGAACAGGAACCGACCCAGGATGCTACCAATCAGAATGGCCAGGGCCTGCAAAATCACCTGGGTGGTCAAAGCCTCCAGATGGTCCACCACCACGTAAATGGCCAAAAGCATCATGGCCATGGACAGGGCCTTGAGAAAGTTAAACAGAATGCCCAGGTAAATGTATTTCTTTTCCTTTCCAGCAATGGCGAGAATCCGTTTGATGGTTTTCAGCATCTCACTCCACCTCCTGATACACTGCCGAGGTCGTGCCGGCCGGGACGTTCTCTCCCCCGCTGCCGCCGGCATCTGCCGCGCTGATGTGCTGCTCCCACATGGTCTTATACAGCGGGCAGGTCTGCAGAAGCGTCTCCTGCCTGCCCACGCCCACCAGGCGGCCTTTCTCTACCACAAGAATTTGATCGGCGTGGCGAATGGTAGACAGGCGGTGGGCCACAACAATTAGGGTCTTGCCTTTGACCAGACGGCCCAAGGCCTGCTGAATCTGTGCCTCGCTCTCCGGGTCGGCATAGGCGGTGGCCTCGTCCAGGATGACCACAGAGGAGGGCTTCAGCATGGCCCGGGCGATGGTAATGCGCTGGCGCTCGCCGCCACTGAGCCGGTCCCCTGCATCGCCGGCCAGGGTGTCATAGCCCTGCTCCAGCGCCAGGATAAACTCGTGGCAGTTGGCCGCTTTGGCCGCCGCTTCCACCTCCTGGTCGGTGGCTGCGGGGTTTCCCATGCGGATGTTCTCCCGAATTGACTTATCAAACAGGAAATTATCCTGCGCCACGTAGCTGATTTCACCCATCAGCTGGTCAAAGGGAATCTTCTGGATGGGCTGCCCGCCAAAGGACACCGTTCCCGCCGTAGCATCCCAAAAGCCCGCCATCAGCTTGGCAATGGTGGATTTTCCAGATCCCGAGGGGCCGACAATGGCCGTAACCTTCCCCGGCTCAGCGGTAAAGGACACGTCTTGCAACACATCCACGTGCCCATCGTAGGAAAATCCCACGTGGTCAAAGCGGAAGGTCCGCTCGCCCAGGGCCACCGGTTCCTCTGGGCGCTGCTGCTCGGGGGTGGCCAAAAACGCCTGAATGGGGTTTAGGTTGGCCGCCATGTAACTCAGCTGTTCCAGGCCAAATCCAAACTTCATCAGGGCGGAAATGAAACCAATGGGAATAATCACACAGGCCAGAAAGATCGGCAGCGCGATCTTCCCGCCTCCATAGAGCCACGCGCCAATGGGGAGGGTGCCCAGCAGGGTGGAGGGCAAAACCGCCTTAAACCCCGCCATCCAGAACCAGCTCTGCCGCCACCAGTCCAGGGTGCTGTCGTGGAAAAAATGCACAGAATCTGCAAAGTGGCCAAAGCTCTTCTTTCCTTGCCCGAAGGCCTTGATGACCTGGATGCCCTCCACATACTCCACCAGCGCAGCGTTCATCTCGTTGCCTGCCTGGAGATAGGTCGCCATTTTCTCTTTATAGCCCCGCATCATGCCCACCAGAAACACCAGGCTCAGAGGAACGGTAATCAGAGACGCCAGCCCCATCCGCCAGTCCAGCAGGAACACCAGCACAATGCTCAGCAGCGGGGCGGACAGGTTGGAGGCAAACTCCGGCACCATATGGGCAATGATGTCCTCCAGACGGCCCACGTTGTCCACCAGCAGGGTTTTGAAGGTACCAGAGGGGGTTTCCAGCATGACGCCCATGGGCACCCGCGCCATCTTATCGGCAATGGCGCACCGGATATTTTTCAAAATCGTAAAGGAGACCCCGTGGCTGCGCATGGAGGACAGCCCTGTCAGCAGTGCCCGCAGGCACATGCACACCGCCGCAATTCCGGCAATCCACCCAGCGCTCTGTACGGTCACCGTCCCCTCATAAATTTCCTTTGCCAGCAGGGCCACCGCAAAATAGGGCGCCATGCCAAAGCACTCCCCGATGAGGGCCAAAAGAACCGAACCTGTCATCCGTCCCTTGGCTTCGCCCGCAAAGGAAAACAGGGTTTTCAGGGGAGATTCCTTCTTTTCTTTCATGGATACACCTCCGTCTTAGTTAGTTTTCGCTAACTCCAATGTATAAAATCTGGGGCCTTCAAAGCCCCAGAACGGCTCTCCAGCCAGGCGTAAAGAATGCTTCCAGCGTTTGGAGATAATGGGTCGCGTCCTCTTTGGAAAAATCGTGGACCACCACCTCAAACATGGCGCTGACATAGGCGGTCAGCAGCAGGTGGAGCTCCTCCGGTTTGATCTCCCGCACCGGAATGCCTTTTGCCTTGGCCGCCTCCATATAGGCCATGGTTTCCCGCTGCTCCAGCATGACAAATTCATGCTGCCAGTTGGCATACTTGGTCCCTTCCGACCGGCACAGCAGCAGCTTGAACACGTCAAAATTCTCATAGACCAAGTTCATCATCATCGTCAGCTCCGTGCCCTGATACCACATGGCCTCCAGGTCGCCTCGCTCCAGCAGGGCATAGTCTTCGTCCTTGTGTTTCTTGTACCAGGCCTCGCACTGGGCCAGCACAGGGTCCACCAGGGCGGCAAACATGGCCTCTTTGTCCGCGAAATGCCGGTATAGGCCGGCGGCGGTGATTCCTGCTGCCTCTGCAATGCCCCGCATGGTGGCTTTTTCAAAGCCCTTCTCCAGAAACTCCGCCATGGCCGCTGGTAGAATTTTCTGGTGTGTCTGTGTTTTGTCTTTTGGCATGTGCTCCCTCCAGATAGCAAACAATGTTAGCTAACATTGTTTACATCATACCACCTTTTTCCCGCTTGTCAAGCCCTTTTCAACCTGCCACAAACGAAAAAAAGCAACGGAAAAAAAGAAAACCCTTGAAACGGTTACGTTTCAAGGGTTTTATGGTTGCGGAGACAGGACTTGAACCTGCGGCCTCCGGGTTATGAGCCCGACGAGCTACCAACTGCTCTACTCCGCGATATGGTGCCGGAGACCGGGGTCGAACCGGCACGGGATTTCTCCCATGGGATTTTAAGTCCCAGGCGTCTGCCAATTCCGCCACTCCGGCATTTCCCGATCGCCACTCCCCTGAGTGCTTAGTAACTATACCATAGCAGAAAGTATTTGTCAAGGACTTTTTTATTTTTCCGGGTATTTTCTTTCCGGCAAAGGGTTGGCCGGTTTTTCTAGGCGAGCCCCCGAACGCCAAAGATATGGCGCTCGGGGGACGTCAATTTCATCAGGAGCGGCCTTGGGAACCCCGCTCGGATTCTCCAAAGCTTTTCCGGAAGTGCTCCCCAATGAGCATCAGCTCACCGGGGGTGCTAATATCGGCACGGGAATTGTGAATAAAAGCCCGCACCTTGGACGGAAGGGAGTTGAAATACGCTTCCATCCGGGGATCTTCATATTTCATTTCCATCACCCAAGCATAGTC
>DBEYYM010000020.1:0-36995 GCA_048184675.1 Evtepia sp.
GCGATGACCTGCTCTGCCACGTCCTCCTTGCCCAGCACCTTGCCCAGGGCCCGGAACCAGCGGTCGGTCTGGGCAATGCCATAAGGTGGGGCAGCCGGCAGCTCCGGCACCCCGAACTCCTGCTCCAGAGCTGCCCCCAGATAGCTGCCCAGGGTAGAGCAGGCCTGGATGGTGGCCGCCGCCTCGCCAGAGTGCTTCAGGGACTCCAGGGTGGAGTAGGGAGTTAAGTAGTTGGGCTTTGCCCCAAAGGGGGCAAACCATTCGCTGAAAATGTCACTGCCCCAGAAGTTGATGACGTTAATCATATCCTTCCGGCGCACTTTCGGCTGCTCAATGAGCTTCCGGGCAATGCCGTGGTAGCCGGCATCAAAGCCGGTGGTCCACATTTTGGAGCGGAACCCTTCACAGAAAATGGCCACCACAGGGACACCCAGCTCATCCTCCATGTCATTGCACACGCTCTCCACATCGTCGCCGATGATACCGGCGGCACAGGTGGTGATGACAAAAATTACATTGGCCTTTGTCCGCTCATAGACCTCCCGGATGGTCCGCTCCAGCTTGGCATCCCCGCCATACACCGTGTCTTTCTCCTGCAGGTTGGTGGAGAAGATCTTCCGCTGGGTGGGGTTTTCAATTCCCCGCAGAGGGGAGTTGACCCGGTAGGTAAAGTCAAACTCATGCAGGCAGGATGAACATCCCACCGGCCCGTGGCTGATCACTGCCGCGTCCTGCACCAGCACCACAGTACAGGCGGCGTTGGAGGTGGAACATCCCAAACACTGGGAGAAGGATCGATTCTTGTCCTTGATGCCACACCGGGACACTTCCAGCAGCCCCTCGGCGCTGCCCTGATAGCCTGTGATCGAGTTCAGCCGAATCTCTCGAATCTGTACGTTCGGCAAAGATAAATTTACTTTCGACATGCTTTTTTCCTCCATGTCCTACTTAGGATTTCTCCTGTCCGGCGAACCGGCAGGTGGTTTTGGGAAAACAAGGAATCCAGGGCCGGGTGGTCCATTCTCACATCTGCCACAAGGCAGCAAAAAAGAGGCTTTGCCCCATGGGTTACCCATGCGCAAAAGCCTCTTGTCTCTCCAGTCAGCCCGCTGTTCTTTTTTAGGGAGTTACTCTCATTTTCTCATTTCGGTCGATTTGAATCAGCTTTCCATCCTGGATAACCAAGGTAATGGAACCATACCGAATGGTGTCGGCAAGCTTCTCAATCTTTTTGTGTTGCTCTTCTGTGATTACGTGGTGTATCTTGTTGGTTTCTACATGGTTTGCCATAGAAAACCCTCCCATTTGTCATGTTTCACGTTCTCCACGTGGCGTTTCCCAGCTGCTTTTGCCGGTTCTCACGAAAGAAAATAGCACCACCAGCAGAATCCTCTTCTCTGCCAATGATGCCTCTAATTCATTCAGTCAGCTCAACAGCATATCTCCTCACAAGGACAATGCCCGCTTCCTTACATTCTGCACGGCGGTATTCTCCAACCGGAAAAACAGGAGCTGCACACATCCTGCCCTCTGGCCGGCGATCATACCCCTTTTTGCCAAGCGTACAATCGGAAGGGACTCTGCGCAATATTGTATTCTCGTTCTGTCATACGACACCACATTCGTCTACACAGACACATTTCCGTTCCCCCTCTCTCAAAACCCATTAACTAACCAGGTTTATTCCCTTTTGTGCTTATAAGCATACTCCTTTCCCAGCCGATTTGTCAAGCCCCAATTCACCAATTTTGCCACCATAGAGCCAGATCTTTTTATTGTTTACTACCAAACCTCTTCCAACATTTGCCGCTCCCTCCCTCCCAAACCACCCGTCACTGGCTTCAGGCAGGAGAAAAACCGGCACGACGGACGTCGTGCCGGTTGGCCCTGTAGAGTTCCCAGCGCCCACAAGAAGACGAGCGCAGGAGCAATAGAACATCCCGCACAGTACTGACTGTTGCCTGTCAAAGAAAAGCATTTGATGCACCTCAGCTTCCTATAATGGGCATGGAGTTCAGATATTGTCTGCTCTCTACCTGCTCCACCATAAACGCACCAATATCCTCACGGGAAATGGCAAAGCTCATTTTCACATCGCCAAATCCAACTTTTATCGTTCCGATATATGGCGTATCCTTCGGTGCCATGAAACGGACAAGCGTCCAATCCAGACCAGAGGCTTGCACCAATTTTCCGATCTCCACCATCTCTTTCTTTGCCATTGTTAAAACAATTCCCGCCATGATGCCGGGGACAACGGTAATAAATGATTTTTTATCCTTTCAAACGGAACGCTTGGCGTACCCCAATCCACAAGCCGTTTTACACCAGTTTCTTTCATGGCCTTGACCAAAACCTGATGTCCCTCCAAAGACAGCATTTTCTCATATTTTCTCTTGAGTGGGATTCCAACGCACCAAATGACAGCATCCTGGCCTTCCAGCGCTTTTAATACAGAAGCGTAGTCTAAAAGTTCACCCTCCACAATTCGCAGATTTTTATCCGATATATTTAGCTTATTCTTATCACGCAAATAGGCCGTCACCTGGTATCCCTTTGCCAGAGCATGCTTTACTGCATGTTTGCCTATCCCTCCGGCAGCTCCAAAAATGAGTACGTTCATACGATGAACCTCCTTTACAATTCGCATTATAGAGGGTATAATTAAAATTCACAAGCACACTAATAAAAGATATATACTATTAAATTTGATCGTATTGGAGAGGATAAACCATGAAGAATAACTATAACACAGAACACATAGAAAACTGTCCTGTGGCTAAGGTCCAGAAAATCATTCATGGCAAATGGACAATGGTAATCGTATATTTTCTCAGCAAAGAAACCCTGCGTTTCGGTGAGCTGAGCAGAAAAATGCCGGCTGTGACACAGGCCAATCTCACAAAAGAACTACGGATGCTGGAAGAATACGGTATTATTCACAGGGAGGTGTACCGTGAAGTCCCCCCAAAAGTAGAATACTCCTTAACTGAAATTGGACGGAAGTTTCTTCCTGTTCTGGAGGCTCTGGAAGAATGGGCACTAGAATATGACAAGTTATAATATTTTTCTGCTTAGGCAATAAATATGTAACCCGCAATTTTCTACCAGTTATCAAAAAGAGAAAGCGCCAACCGCAAGCGTACAGCGGTTGGCGCTAAAATGTTCTATATACTTTTAGCGTGAAATAAGATCTTGCAGATATGACTTTCAAAAGTGAAGCGCCCAGAGGAATCCGGGCGCTTCACTTCTATGGTGGATCGCTAAGTTATCAGTATGTTCGGTTAGGTACGCACTTGTCTGCTATAAGAAAAGCGGGACGGAAAATCCGTCCCGCTTTTTCCTCAATTCGCGTAAGTACGGTACAAGAACGTTACGATCTCGGCACGGCTGCACTTCTTGTCAGGTGCAAAGAGAGCATTGTTTCCATAACCGTTGGTAATACCGTATTTTACAGCCCAAGTTACGGCATTGGCATACCAGGCGCTGCTGCTCACATCATCAAATCCGTTGCCGGAGGCAACAACGGGAGACCCGACAGCCCGGTACAGGAAAGTCACAATCTCAGCACGGCTGCACTTCACATCGGGTGCAAAGGTGGTCGCACTGCCATAGCCATTGGTAATTTCGTTCTCCACAGCCCACAATACAGCTTCGTAGTAATATGCGCTCTCAGACACATCGGTAAAGGGATTTTCCGTGGTGACGGGGTCAGGCTGACCTGCAGCTCTCCACAAGAAGGTCACAGCCTCAGCGCGGCTGCACGTGACATCAGGCGCAAAGGTGGTCGCACTGCCATAGCCATTGGTGATCCCATTCTCCACAGCCCACAGCACTGCATTGTAGAAATAGTGATTCTCTGCCACATCGACAAATGGATTGACCGCAGGCCCAGGCTGAACCTGCGCGAAGGAAGCGCAGACGGTCACACTGGAACCAGGCATAGTGAAGGTGAACTTGTCGTCACCGATCTGGGTCAGGGACACGCGGCTGCCGTTGGCATCACGAACCTCTAAATTGGACAGTTCATAGTTGTCATCGGGGGTAGCGGTGATGGTGACGGTGGTACCCTTGGCTGCACGGGAAATATCCATCTTGACGGTACCATTGGACACCGTATCAGCAGTCACGGGATAGGTGACGGTGGTGGGGATATAACTGCCCTGGCCGCCGTTATGGTTAGACTTCGGCGCGGTCCAGCCCACGGAGATGGGCGACAGGCCGGTGACCTGGAACTGAATTCCGCCGGCGGTGTTGGTAACAGCCGGAGTCTCGGTAGAGCCCGGGGCCTTCCCAAAATCATCGGTGGTGAACATGTGCACCACGGTAAAGGTGTAACTGCTGTCGGTGCCCTCGGGATAGGGCAGGGTGACCGTCAATTTGCCGCCAGTCGGGAAGTTCTCCTTAGTTGCCTTCGTCCATGTCGAGCCGCCATTGATGCTGACCATCAGCGTCACATCATAGACGGCAACATTTGTCTGCGGGATGGCGGTGTTGACTGTGGTGATCTCTGTTGTCAGCTTGGTCTCGATCTTTTCCGGGGTGTTCAGGTCTGCATTACTCTTAAAAGCTTCAGGAACTTCGGAGAGCCCGGTTTCGACTTCGACCCTGAACTTGTCGTCATTCGTTTCAGTCAATTCAGGCGGCAGAGCGGGCGCTTCCGTTACCGGGTTGATGGTGAACGTGGCCGTTGCGGTACCGGTATAGTTGCCCGTGCCGGTAACGGTGACGGTATAATTTCCTGCTTTCTTCATCTCAGTGGGGATGGAAACAGTGTAATCCTTCCCGGCGGTCAAAGTGCTGCCGTTCAGCTTGACGCTTTCCACGGTGGTCAAACGAGCTTGATCATTGTCTACCGAACCGGCAGCAGCGGTCGGTTTCAAGGTCACTTCTGCATTCGCGATGCTGGCCGGATTGATAGTAATGGTCAGCGTGGCGGTGGCCTCCGCATAGGTTCCGTCAGCGGCCTTGGTGGCCGTAACGGTGACGGTACCTGCCTTCGTGGGAGTCAGGGTACTGCCGGTGATTTCAGCTGCTCCAGTACCATTGGTTACGGTGAAGGTCACCGCGCCGCTGCCGCTGCCGCCGCTGGTGGTCAATGCCAGCGTGTTGCCGTAAGTGACCGCTGTGCCGCTGGTGATGGACAGCGCCGCCTGGGCCTGCAGACCGGTCAGGGTAACGACCACGTTGACCGTGGCGTCCTTGTAGTTGTCGGAGCTGATCGTCACAGGCAGGGTGGCGGTCTTGCCCGCCTTCGTGCTGTCCAGGCCGGATGCCAGAGCATAGGTGAGCGTGCCGCCGCTGACAGACCAAGAGCCAATGATGCTGTCACTGTCCGTCTCTGTGCCCGCAGCGTAGCTCAGCGCACCGGCGTCGGCGGGCATCAGAGCTGCCAGGGAAACCGTCTGCTCGTCCGCTGCATTATACTTCACACTGACGGTCTGGTCAGCCAGCGTAGGCGCGGCGGCCTTGGACACTACCACGGATACGGCCGTTGTCACAGTATTGTAGTTGGTGCTGTCAGTGGGAGTAAACACCATGTCGTGACTGTTCGTGCCCACATTTCCAACCAGATCCGTGGGCGTCTTCCAAGCCCAACTGCCGTCTGTGCCCGACGTGCTGATCACGGCATCCGCCAAAGTCTGGCCAAAGACGGCGGTGACATTGGACGGAGCGGTATAGGTGGGATTGATCTTATTGATCGTAACCGTGATGCCGGTAGGCTGGGTCAGGGTGTAATTGCCTGCGTCGCTCCCTGTCAGGGTACTGCCGGTCACGGTAACGGCTTTTCCGGTACCGGCGTTGGCTTCGGCAATGGTGCCGGTGCCAAGGGCGAAGGACACATTGTCGCTGTTGACAACCCCGTCCAGCGTACCGCCGGAGAGATCAACTGTGGTATTGCCCGCTTCATAGTCGCGGGCCGTGGCCTGCACACCGGTGATGGTGATAGACTTCTTGGCAATGGTGAAGTCCAGGGAAACGCTGCCGGTATACTGCGCGTTGCTCTCCGGCACGGCGATGGTCACGGTGTAGTTGCCCGCGGCGGTGGGAGCATCGCTGTACGTCGTGCCATCCTGGCCGGTATAGGTAACGGTGTAATCGCCCTCATACTCGCTGGTGGGCGTTCCGGTATAGCCGGTCTGCGCGGAGCCGTTATAGGTACCATTCTGCGCCGTCACGCCGGTGATGGTCACAGGGGTTTTCCCCACTAGCTTCACCGTTACAGTGATGGTAGCCGTCTCATAGTTCGCCATTGCGGCGGTAACCGTGATGGTGTCGGTAACTGCTTCGGATGTGGCCTTCGTGGTATAGGTCAGCTTGCCATCGGTATCGATACTCACATTCTCCAAACCGGTATATGTCGTATTGGTAATCGTGTAAGTCGTCGCCCCGCGATCGGTAGGCAGCAGCGCGCTCAGGTCGATGCTATCCGTGGCAGCGGAAGTACGGAGGTGCTGTTCCTCCTGCGACTCCACAGTGGGGGCTTTCGCCTTGGCAATGCTCCAACTGCTTGCAACGGAACCAGTGAAGTTACCATTGCCGGTGATGGTCAAAGTGTAATCGCCCGCATTGGTACCGGTGTTTTCCGTCACGTCGTAGGTCACAGTCAGGCCGCCCACGATGACGCTGGCGATGTTCTGGGTCTGTTCGCTGCCGTTGAAGGTCAGTGTACCGTCCAGCGTGACCTCCGCGCCGGAGATATCCTTGGCTGTGATATCAGCAGTAACCGTGGAATAAGTGATAGCATAATTGCCCAGATCATTTCCGGTGACAGTACCACCGTTGACAGTTACCGCTTTGGCTGTGCCAACATTGGCATCAGCAAAGGCGCCGGTCAGGCCAGAAATGGTGATGCTATCAGTTCCAACCAGATCACTGCCGTTTACCTCAGCGGATACGGTAGCGGTTGTATTGCCGTCGTAGGTCTTATTTTCAGCAGTGACCGTGGCGGTGATGGCTTTGGGTCGGATGGTGAAGGTCGTTCTTTTGGTTCCTGTATAGTTTCCTTTACCTGTCACGGTCACGGTGACCGTTCCCGCGTTGGTGACATTGTCTGCTCCGCCGTTGGAATTGGAATAGGAAACCGTGTAATCGGTTTCAGCCGACAGATTCGTTCCGCCCAACTTGACGGTAACAGCGGGGGGCTGCGCAGAGCCATTATAAGTATAGGTCCCGCTCACTGTGACCTCCGCGCCCTCAATTTCCGCCGCTTTGATTTCAAACGTTACATTCTCAGTAAAAGCAATGGTATAGTTGGGGTTTTTATCGCTGGTCAAAGTACCTTGCGTAATGGCATAAGTACCTACATCTTCGCCTTCGTCACGGGACAACACGCCGGTCAGGGCCGCGCCGGTTGCCGGCTTCCCGTCCACAGTGTAAGTCAGCGTTGGGTCAGCCGCGCCATAGGTCTTGCTTTGGCCCGCGACAGGCGTGACAGTGATGGGACAGGGGGTGATCGTCACCTTCTGCTGTGCGCTGGCCGCTGTGGTATTGTCAGTCGCAGCAATGGAAGCCACAACATAGTAAGTACCCGCATCCGTGGGGGCAGAAGACAGCTTATTCCCCGCTGCCACACTGTCCTTGTACCAAGTAAAGGTCACATCACTGTATTGCGCGCCGGTAATGGTCAGTTCGTTTTCCGTGGGATTCGTAAGCACCGCACCGGTATAAGTGTAGCTGGCGGTGGTGTTAACGAACGAAACAGAGGTAGTCATTTTCTGAATCGTCAGGTTACCACTCTCATAGGTGATCGCGTAATTGCCTGTCACATCTGTCTCGCCACGCTTGATCACTGCAGCAGACGGCGTGATGGTGTCATTGTTCGCAACATCGGCGGTGCTGGGGGTGAGGGTGATGTTTGTCAGAGTATCGCCCCCAACAGGGGAGCATGTTACCTGATTCGTACCCGTTGCAATACTCTCTCCATAGGTGATAGTCTGAGCCTTGGCGGTAATGGTCAAGCTGGCCTTGTCAATGGTGAAATGGCCTGTGGCCGAACCGGAGTAGTTGCCGTTGGTCGCTGCGGTAACCGTAACCGTAGCCGTCCCCGCGTCGGTGTTGTTTTCCACAGAGACAGTATACTCTCCTGCAGGAACAGTGACGTCATTTAGCTTTACCGTCACTTGATCCGGCGTGGGAACCTGCGCCTGTCCGTTGTAGGTGTAACTCCCACTGACCGACACAACTGCGCTCTCAAGGCTGGGCTTCGTAATTGCGAAGGTCGCTGTGCCGCTGACAGTGTAGTTGCCGTCCTCTGCGTCTGTGATGGTAACTGTTGCCGTACCAACATTCGTGTTGTCGCTGTAGCTCACCGAATACTCGCTGGCCGGGATGACCGTATTGCCGTCCTTGACCGTGACGGTGGGTTCCTTTGCGGTGCCGTCATACTCATAGCTATTCTGAGATAGTTCAATTGTAGGATCAGTCACTGTTTTGGGAGTGATGGTCACAGCCGTGCTGACCTTGGCTTTGTTGGTGTTAGCCGTCTCGTCAATGGTGGCAGTCAGGGTGTAGCTGCCCGCGTTGACGGGCTTGCCATTTGTGAGAGAACTTCCGTCACTAGCCGACCATGTAAACTTCACATCATTATACGCCGCACCGGTAATGGTCATCTGTTCCGCCGTTGGGTCGGCAAGAGCCGCGCCGGAGTAGGTCACCGCGGTGGGATAGTCGTTAAACGTAACCGTCGGCGTGGATTTTTCAATTTTACCAGCGGTAGTAACTGTGTTACTGGACAGTGTATAGTTGGCTGCTTTGTCACCGCTCAAGGTAATACCTGTGGCGGTGATAGTGTTTGCTTCGCTGACATTAGCGGAATTGTAGGTGTAAGAGGCCGCCGTGGCGGTCACGGTATCGCCATTCACAACGCCTGCCAATTGGATTGACAGGCCACCAGGCGCGTTCGTCGTGCCGTCGTAAGTCTTGGTGGTACCGCCTGTAATAGACGGGGTCAATGTGGCCGGATTAATGGTAATGGTCGTAGTAGCGGTGGTCGCTACGGATGTTTCGTCAGCAGCCTTGGTGGCCGTAACGATGACGGTACCCGCCTGAGTGGGGGTCAGGGTGCTGCCGCTGACGGTAGCTGCTCCGGTACCGTCGGCCACGGTGAAGGTCACCGCGCCGCTGCCGCTGCCGCCGCTGGTGGTCAAAGCCAATGTCCCGCCGTAAGTGACCTCCGTATCACAGGTAATAATTAGGGGTATGATTTCTTTCGTTTCTGTCGCGTTGCAGATGCTGCAGGTGCGGGCCTGTTCGCCATTCTCATTCTCAGTGGCTTCCTTGGTCACGGTCCATTCGCCCCAGTTGTGGCCCAAGGGCAGGATCACAGTATTGGCTTCCGTGATCTCAGTTTCTGCATTGGCATCAGAGAAATACTTGCCGCAGGTCTCACAGTACCAGTACTCAGTGTTGCCTGCCTCGGTGCAGGTCGCGTCCACTGCCGTATGATGGGTCAAGCTGTGCGAGTTGCTGCTTGCGATACTGACCGATACCGATGCGGTAACATTTGTTCCCGCAGTCGCAGTCACAGTAAAGCTGCCATCATCTGTCGCGGAATTATCAACCGTCACTGTACCGCCGTTTACAGTTGCCAGACTGTTATTGCTTACTGCCCAAGTGACCGTCTGGTCAGACATCTCCATACCGTACTGGTCATATACCTTGGCAGTGTATATAGTCGATTCACCTGCAGTGAGGGCATCAGACGTGACAACGTTATTTTCTTTCAGAATCTGGACAAATGTAGCAGTCCTCTTGGGCACATAAATCAAGAATTTTTGTTCAGCTTTTGTTGTGCTGCATGAGGCAATAACAGTAATACAAGGACCCCGATCACCGTCATAATTGCTTAGAGCGGAGTTGGTAATCGTCAGCGTAGCAGTGTTACCGTCAGTCGTCAACGTGATTCCATCATAAGTTTTACTGAGCGACCACTGGACGGTTTGCCCGGTCAATTCAGTATTATCAGCACTCTTTAATGTAGCGGTTAACGTGATTTCCTTCGATGCAGGCGTATCCAAGCTTGTTATGGTTGGAATAGAGAAAGCGGGCACCTTTACACCATTCACAGTGCCTGATGCAGTGGTTGTGGGTGTGTAGGACAGGTCAATGGTCGTAGGCGCATTTGGATCAACATAGCTTGTTTCGTTCAATGCGGGGCCATTGGTAAAAGCTATACCATTCGTAGAAACTTTGTTGGCAAGTACATGTGAGGTTTCAAATGTGATTCCTCCAATTTCCGTCTCAGAACCCACAAGCAACCAGTTATGGTTTTCGAGGCCGGACACCGCCGCCGTATTATCTCCGGTGCTGCTGGTCGGGTCATTCCAGGTCACATCCACAGCGTACCAAGTTTCGCCCACCTGGACATTGTTCCACATGTGAGCTTCCGGTGTTCCGCCCGGCTGGCTGGCAGCCTGACCGTCTACCAGAACGCAGGGGATATTGACCTGATCACATAGCACCTTGAACGCGCGGGCGTAACCCTCGCAGACAGGGCCTTCTGTTCCAGTTTTGCCCGTCAATGCGCTAATGCACTCCCAAGCTGATCTTAATGCGCTGTCTTTGTTTCCCGCTGCTACTGCTGAATTATAAGCGTTATGTTCAGTTAGCCAATTGTTGAAATAAAGTATCGTATCATAGGTCGTAGCTCCCTCAGGCAGACCATCAAGGATAGTTTGCACTTGACTATTGCGAGTAGCGATTCCGGCCTTAATGTCCTGCGCAGATTGGTACTCCTCGCTGCGAATATCCAAGTCGTTCCCGTCTTCATTAAAAGACTTTAAAATAAAATAATACTTGTATGTATATGTTGTTGTCGCAACTCCATTACTTGTTGTAGTTTTTGTGGATGTCACTATATTGACATTGCTGCTGCCAGAAAGCCAAAATACCTCGGGATGGTCTCGATCAAAAGCGTTCCAAGCGGCCCTAATGCAGCTCCGGATATACTCTTTTTCAGTGTCTTCCATCGCGGAATTACGCTCTATACTTGTGACCAGAATGGCATTGAATGTAGCCGTAGTATTGTCTGAATAGGTCAACTGAACGGTGCCATTTTCGAGATCATTTGTAAAATATCGATCATCAATCAATACATCATTGGTTCCGTCCCCATCTGAACCCTCTACCAATATATCATAAAAAGCTTTTGCTGCTGGGCAATCACTCAGATCAACTCTATCGATCCAGTTCGCATGAGTGCCAGCCGCCAACTCAACGGTGCCAGTAGCAGAGCTCAGTAAGCCAAAGGTACTGAACAGCCTGCTTGGCTCCACTGATGTTGTAATATCGCCCAGATCAAACCACTCACTGGTAATTTCCACAGTGGATTCCGGCTCGGTTTCCGTATTTGCCTCCTCCGCCCACGCCCATGTGGGCAACAGGGTCAGGCACATGGCCACAACGATCAAAATGCTAAAAATGCGCTTTCCCATAAAAATGGCCTCCCTCTTCTGTTTCTCAGGAGGTCTTCCATAGGAGACAGGTTTCCTGTCTCCTATGGGGGGTACCCCCCATAGAAATTTTTTCATTGCAATTGGGGCAGCCTGTGATGCACAGGCTGCCTCGCACTGATATTCTCCGATAATATACATAAGTATAATAAAAGAATTTCCTTGATTTGTAAACCCTTTCACTGGATATTTCTGTTCCGCTGCAGCTGTTTTTTCATTCCAGCTTCCGCCCGGCAGGGGATAGTCGGGCAGAGTCCGAATGGCGGACGGCTGGTCCAAAATAAAAAGGAACCTGGGACGATACACCATCCCAGGTTCCTTTTCAGCGGCCATAAACCACCGTGTGATAAACAAGCGCGAACACGTTCTTTACGATCAGAACATCAAAGTTCGTCACTTTTGATTTTGTCTTTCGTTGGCAAAAAAGATACATCAAATCCCAAAGTCCCGGTCGGTGAGATTTTCCAATCGTCTGAATAACGAACCCATCAATTTTATTGTTTATTTCATTTAAAATTACTCGAGCAATCCTTTATCAATCGCCGAAGCCAATGCTCGCAAACGGTTAACAACTCGTTTGCCCTCTGTGAGGATGTAGACAGTATTTTCGAAAGAGCGAGAACCGGTTACTGTAGTCAACACTCCAATTTCGGGTCTTGATAGCATTTCAAACACATTAAGCAACTCTTCTAAAGAAGGAGAATCATCCGTGTTTCTTAATAGCAAGAATACGTCACGAGGGGAAAGACCGCCCAATTCATCTTGCTCTCTACGGAACCGTGAAATTACATTGGATGTAATCGTCAATTCACGTTGCTTTGAAGAAATGAGTTCAGCAAGTTGGGAAAGGCCATTGGGGACTTGGAAGATGAGCGAAATTTCTTGCAATTTCAATCCTAACGAGTGAGAATGCTTGGCAATCTCACTCAGTTCTGTATCTGTTATCAGTGCAAAAGATTTTTTCTTTGCATGATCTCGGATTGTATCACCACTAAATCCAGGGCCTACAATAGCTACGTAATCCGCATTGTTTTTATCTTTGTGAACATCGATGGCCACATCACTGATATCGCTATGCGAAACAAAACCGCCCGATTTTGATTTGCCGTCAATAATTGCGGTTATGTTCTTTCCATCGTTGTCTTTCCAACAGACAACAACATCAGTATCACCAGATCCACCAATTCGCTTTGCATCAAAGCCCATGAAGTTGAATGCTTCAGCAATGGCTTCTTCAAAAGCAACTCCCGATGGCTTCCCTTCGGCGTAGGGATCATGTGCAGCATTATGGAGACGGGCGGTAAGTTGGTCGCTTTCTTCTTGGATAGGAGACTCTACGGTTCTCTTTATGTCAGAATTGTCTGACCTCAACGTGGCATCATCCAGATCCTCAGCATTTACTAACGGCAATCCCAGCACAAATTGTCTACCAACCGGTGTCGCTTTAAGGTGGAGATATTGCGGTTCCTCCAAAAGTCCAGCTTCCAGCAAAAACCCCGCTATCCATCTCGCTTTTTCCGCATTCATTCCATGCTGTTTTGCCTGTGTGTAAATGTCATTGCGAACAATATCTTCATTTGCTGCTTTAATCATTTCGCCAACAAACCGCATATTTGCATGAAGGATACGAATAAAGTCTAAATCATTTCCCGTCTCTAACCATGCTTTTGCCACAGATGTTGCAGCGTATACATTTCGACCTACTTCTTCTAAAAGACCTGATGCTTTTAAAAAAGGAAGCATAGACTCAACGCTGCTTACTTTTAATTTGAATTTCTCACCGATAAAATGAAATAAATCATTCCGTGCAATGCGTTCAGATGCATATTGCAAAATAATCCGCAGATTTTCAATTCTATTAGGACTCGGCACCCACATATTATATGTGCATCTCTTTTTGTGGAGTTCTGGGGAATCGGCTAAGTTTTGAAGAAGCATTGCAATCTCAGCAGGAGGAGCCGCAATTTCGATTGTGCTTGTTTCTGAATAGTCAAAAGACTCTAATGCTTCAGGACGAATAAGATGCCAATCTTTCAATGCGTCCTTTCCGGCAGAAGTTGCTTCCCATTTTCTATTGCCTATGCTCTGGATCAAATCGAGTATTTCAAGCCAATCCATTCGCTTTCGGGTATTGCTGAGATTATTCCAATCCAAACCGTAATTTTCGCAAAGCTTTTTATCGAGGTCTTCAACAGTGGAAGGCGTCAAAGCCAAGTATTCAAGTGCTTCTCCAAACAAACGAAATTTTTCTTGAATTAAATCGGCCAGGTGCCTTTTTGTGGGGGTATTATAAAATGCTATGCCTGAAGCAGATAACCCCAACACACCACTCTGATTGGTTACAAGCCCTAGCCCCTTTAAAAATGACACATAGGATCTCCATGATTGCAGATCTTTAATTCCGCTTATTTGAGGGTATGTGTTCAAATCATTGATTTGTCCTTCCCCTAATAGTTTTATAAGGCCTATGACCAGAGGAAACCATACTTGTTTACCTCCTCGAAGCGCTGGGATTGACCAGCCTTTTTTTCTCCACTCATTTTTTTGGTATTGAAAATCCGAAAGAATATGTGCTGAGGAATTTTCTATTTGCTGCATCATTTCTGATTACCTTTCTTATTTTTCTACGATACATACTGTCAGATTGTCCTTTGTAAAAATTATATTTCACTGTAACTTCAAATGCAATATTATTTGTGTCAATAACTTTATTTATTTTTCCTTGTCTCTATCCCTTGCTGTATCACATCATTCGGAAAAGCATTCCATACAAGCATTGATAGCTTTCTAAAACACATAGTAAAAAGCTTTAACCAAAATTATAACGATTATGTTTCTTTCATGTGATACGCTATGGTATATCACATGAAAGGAGTCAGGACAATGTCTTACACAGATCAAGAGAAGGCCGCAATTATTGCTCAATACAAACAAGGGATTTCTGTTCAGAAGCTTAGCACAAAATATGTGGCAAAGCTGATGCGTGAAATGGGGCTGTCCAGCATCCGGACAACTGCTAAACAGGATTATCTAAAGCTTCATGAGCCGGAGAAGAAAAAGAACAGTACCCAACTGACCACATCTACATTTAAAATGGCATGGGAACAACGCACTCCAGAAGCCAAGCTTATTTTTCATATTACACGTTTTGCTCTTCAAGTTTGCACTATTTGTGTTTTACAAGTGACATCAAGCAAAAACAAGCAAAAAGCCTGAAACCATTGATATAACAAGGGTTTCAGGCATAAATTGACCCTACCCAATCCGAACAACTGACAACAATTTGTTCAGATTAGATAGGGTCGTTCAAAATGAAAAGAGATGTTTGCTTTTATATGAGAATACTCAAGGCAGCCACCTATATCCGCACTGCTCACAATAGAAGCCTTCAGTCCCTACTCCAGTCGTGAAAAAGCCATAGCCACATTGGGGACACCATACATTTGGTTGGTCGAAGTAGTCACTCAAAGAGCCATAGCGGTCATGGCAGCTCGAACACAAAAACTCTCCGTTTGTTATATATTCATCCTCATCGAGAAATTTACCGCAAAAATCGCAGGTGTAACAACCGAAGCATCTCTTCCCGTTATAAGAAACGGATTCTACAGCGGTAAGCGCCTCTCCGCAAACTTCACAATACCCGAATTCTCCTTTGTGATTAGCCTCATAACATTCATCACAAAAACCATAACGGGATATATACACGAGATTAGAAGATCTGCCGCATTCTGAGCAATATTCCGGATTCGGGTCATAGCAATTCCAGCAAAGTTCGCTTTCAGGATCTAAATCTTCTGGGCTTAATCCTCCTTTATTGCAGTTGCGACAAGTGAATATTGGTTCATTTGAAGTAGCAAAATATTTGTCACAGTAGAGGCAGTTCACCCATGGAACCAAGCCCCCCACATCGTAGCCGCCACCACAAGTTGGACAGTATACCTCTGGCTTTGCCTGAGTAAAATTGTACGTACAAGCAATACAGGCAACGCCCTCCTCATTGACAAATTT
Source organism: Evtepia sp. (assembly GCA_048184675.1). GTDB lineage: Bacteria > Bacillota > Clostridia > Oscillospirales > Oscillospiraceae > Evtepia. The sequence goes on from DBEYYM010000020.1 coordinate 15,462, forward strand.
ACAAATTGGGCAGATATAGTACCCATTTTGTACCTTCGGGGTGTTAGAAGGCTGTTCAGAATTAGGTGTTCCTGAGAGGTAATCCACAAACCGAATCAGAATTGCCGCTACCTGGGCACGAGTAGCGTTCCCACTGGGGTCAAGTCTGTTATTTCCCACTCCGTTTATAAATCCTTCAGCTACAGCCCATTGCATGGCTTCTATCGCATAACTTGCAACATCTCCTGAATCAGAAAAATAGGCTATACTGGTACCATTTCCATAATCCACACCTATCGCCTGTGCATATCTGTAAAGCATTGTTACGAGCTGCTCTCTGGTAATATTTTCGTTTGGAGAGAAACCGTTGCCAGTTCCGGAGGTTATCATCAGCGCTTGCGCCCAACCTACGGCGTCTTGATACCAAATGTCTTCCGGAACATCCGCAAAACTACCGGTGCCAACGCCATAGGCCACGCTTCCGCTCAGCCTGTGCAGAACTGTGACCAGCATAGCGCGTGTCATAGGAGCATCGGGCGAAAAGCTGGTGTCGCTTGTGCCGGTAAAAAGCCCCAAAGCAGTAGCTTTGTCAACGCTTTCCTTATACCACCCCGATGTCACATCATCAAAATCTTTGCCGGGGGCTGGGTCGCCGGGCACTAAAATGTTTGCGATGATTTCGCCCGCACTGTTGGAAACAATTAATTTTGTATCGCCTTGCGGGGTTTGGGTCTTTACAGAGGTTTTCCCATCGGGCCAAGTGGTAATGGTAGTGACAGTGCCATCAGAGCCAGTTTTCGTAACAATGACAGGATCGGTAGGAGTAGATGCAGGCACAGGGGTAGGCTCAGGCTCGGGTTCAGGTGTGGGACTTGCCGATGGAGCAGAGAAATGTATTGTTGCATTCAACAGGGAATCGTTGTATTCTCCTATTTCTACCTTGTTCCATTGTTCTTCTGTCCCACCGTAATAAATATCTTCCAATTTGTCACAATCAGAAAATGCCCACGGCTCGATACGCAAAACAGAAGATGGTATTGTTATGCTAGTCAGATTTTCACAGTAATAAAACGCACTGTCGCAGATACTTGTCATACCGTCTTCAATCAAAACGGCATATATATCAGAGACTAAACCAAACGCAAACTCCATTTCTCCAGTGCCCGAAATGGCAAGTGTGCCTTCTGTATCGAGTACCCAGGTCAAATTTTCACCACAGGAGAGCGCGGTATCTGCGTCTGCCTCAAAACCGTAGGGCAACGCGGGCATTTCGTCCACGGACACCTTAGTATTGTAATGCAACGTCCAATATACTGTTCCGTCTATATTCTTGGGCTCCACAATGGAGTAGCCTCTGTAAAAGTGTCCCCAATCATTGATTTCACTTATAATCAGGTACAGATTCTCCTTCTCGACCACTTTCGCGATGGAAAGCCAGAACGGGCCGTCACCGAAGCTGCCTGAAATATAGTAATATCCGTCATAATAGTAGCAATACGTCGAATCTTCACTACATAAAGAATCCTTCATGCTGGCTATGTCATCCGAGGAAATATTAAAAATATTTTCCATAATCCACTCAAGTTTATCTGCGTTTGTCTTGGAATAACTTGTGGAAGCATCAAACTTTCCTAGCGGGTCTTTTTCATATGCGGGATTCGGTTCGAGATGTCCATCAGAATATAAGTAAGGATCAAACTTTTGACGCATTTCTCCCGGGTAAGTGGCATCATTATAGACCATAGGGCCATATTCCAGCAATACTTTAAGCACATCTCCGTTTTCATTGAATGAAGCTGTACTGGCATCAAAGTGGCTGGGACCATCACATATCTTGACTAGAAAGTTTTGAAGGTCCTCCCTACTGGCGGTCAGTTCCTTTGCCGAAGCCGAAAGTGGTAGGCATCCTACGGCCAAACACACTGCTAGCATAACGGCCAACACGCTCTTTTTCATAATAGTCCGCTCCCTCATATAAGTTTTTAATCACCTATTTGTTGCGCAGATATCACACTTTGAATTCTTTGCTATGTACATTTCACATCAATGAACAGTTCGGGGCTGACGTTCAGCGCCAAGCAAATTGCCCGCAGATCATCAGCATACAGCGTTCGCTTCCCATTCATGATGGCATTGAATGTTGCCTTTGGTATTCCCGCTTTCTGCGCAACGGCTACTTGCTTTAGTCCTTTATCATCTATGTAAGCCCGCACCTTTTCATAAACTCTCATAGCTTACCACCCAAAAATTAAGAAATTCTGTATTTTTCTCTACAGTAGCACAGAATAGTTGTAAAATCAAGACGATTATACAGAAATTCTTGATTTTTGCCTTTACTCCTCAATGTTTTTGTGTATAATACAGTTGAGCGGGGTGATGGATTTGAAATATGAAATTGGAACCCGAATCCGTAAATACCGAGAAGAACGGAATCTGAGCCAGAAACAATTTGCGCAGTTAATGAGCATCAGCAACAGCCGGGTATCGAATTGGGAGCAAGGGATCAACAGACCGGACGCTGATACACTTGCTGATATATGTAGGGTATTAGATGTATCACCCAGCGCATTACTTGACGTCCATCTGTCCGACGAAGAATTGAGTGATCAGGAACGGAAGGTTCTGCGGGCCTACCGCCAAAAGCCAGAATTACAGCAGGCAGTCAATATCCTGTTGGGAGTAGAGGAAGCATAAGTCTGTGCCTTTATTTGTTGGGCTGACTTTCGTTATTAAGGATACGTGCCAAGAAGGTATCTTGCGGTTGCCGTTGGAATCAGCAACAACAAAATTGGCCGAATCAAAGCGAAAATAATCGACAATACTGATCTTGAAAGTTTGAGTGATTTTATAAGAAACTGTGTTGAAGCAGGAAGCAGCATCATAAGTAGTCATTGGGATGGCCGCGATGAAACGATGAACCAACGCTATGCATACAAAGCCAAATTGGAAACATATGAGTTTCCATACGCTGAAAAGGTTTTTAGATTGTTTCGTGATAAACTTTGGCACCTCAGTAATCCTTCGAACTATTTAGATGAATTCTGCGTTGCTTTTAACAGCCAGAAGAAAAAGATTACATTCCATGAGCTTTTAGATAGTGCTGTACATTTACCGCCAGTACCTTATGCAAGCAGCAATATGCTGAAAAACATAAAGAAAAAAGCCCCGGCAGACTAATTCATCTGCGGAGCAAAACGAACATGTGATTCTAATTTTTGGCGGCCTCAAAAATAGGTTGAATTCATCCTAACTTTTGCATATAATATAGTTGGAGGTGTAGTCAATGAATATTAACACGAATAATCTTGTTTCGATTACGGAAGCAAATCAGAACTTCTCAAGAGTAGCGAGACTTGTAGACGAAAACGGTTCTGCCGTTATCCTGAAAAACAACGTCCCCCGTTATCTGATTGTAGAATTCAGCCAAGCGGAAAAAGAACAGCTTGCAGCGGACGAGGATGTCATGTCGATTTCCAAACGGTTGATTCAAAAGAACAGGCAGGCCTATGAGGTGCTTGCAAAATGAAAAAGCTGACAAAGGCACAGATTCTGATGCTGCACCAGGAGTTGATTCAGGAAACGGGCGGCATGGATGGCCTGCGGGATGAGGGGTTGCTGGATTCCGCTTTGAACGCTCCTTTTCAGAGCTTCGGGGATACAGATACCTTTCCGTCCCTACAGCAAAAGGCCGCCCGGCTTGGCTTTGGGCTGATCCAGAATCACGCTTTTGTGGACGGCAATAAACGAATCGGCGCGCACGCCATGCTGGTCTTTCTAGCATTGAATGGAATTGAGCTGTCCTATACGCAGAAAGAACTGTCCGATATGGTATTGAATGTAGCAGCAGGGGCTTCCTCGTTTGAGGATGTGGTTCAGTGGATTTTGAATCATCAGATATAAAAGAAAAAGGCAAAAGCCAGAGAGCAAAAACTCTCTGGCTTTTGTTTGCTATTACACAAACCAAACCGTCACAGCAAAGCCGCCGACATAATAGTAGGGTTTTGTGTAATATTGCATTGGTGGAGGCGGGGGGAGTTGAACCCCCGTCCGAAAACACTTCCTCGGGAACCTCTCCGGGCGCAGACGGTTGTTTTCATTCCCGCGCCATGACGCAAGCCGTCATGCTTCATGGGTTGGTAGCTTCATTGGTCATGCCGGGGGCAAAGCTTACCCCGGTCACGTGCACCACTCAGGTCACGCCCAAGCCCGGCTCGTGGTCCTTCCGGGGTGGACGGCCGCTATTAAGCAGCGGCGAGAACTTCGTTGTCGTTGTTCTTTAATTTATAAGTTGCCCATTTTTAGGAGGTTAGGCGCCTCCGCCCGCTATTCCCGCACCCATGCCCCCGTCGAAACCAGTACGCCCCCAGATAAAAGGACAACCGCCGGGGGCCGGAGGCGTTAAGCTCCCTGGCCCCCAGTGGGGTCATGTGCGACAAATTGAATTACAGCTTTTCGGGTTCCGGATAGTCCACGCCGAAGGTCTCCACGGTGACCTTCTTCATGCACTGGTCCACCTTGGGCTTGTCACTGAAGTTGGTCTTGGTGGCGGCGATGCGGTCCACCACGTCCATGCCCTCGGTTACCATGCCGAAGGCGGCGTACTGGCCGTCCAGGAATTCCCCGTCGGTGTGCATGATGAAGAACTGGCTGCCGGCAGAGTCCATAGCCTGGGCCCGCGCCATGGAGAGCACGCCCCGCTTGTGGCTCAGATCGTTCTTCACGCCGTTGGCGGCGAACTCGCCCTTGATGCAATAGCCGGGGCCACCGATGCCCACGCCCTGGGGATCGCCCCCCTGGATCATAAAGCCGGAGATCACCCGGTGGAAGATCAGCCCGTCATAAAAGCCCTTGCTGGCCAGGCTGATGAAGTTGTTGACGCTGATGGGGGCCACCTCGGGGTACAGCTCGGCGACGATCTTGCCGCCCTCCTCCATCTCAATGGTGACAATGGGATTCTGTGCCATAGTCGTGTGTTTCCTTTCCTGTTAAGTAATGGGGTCGGGGCAGACCTTACCGCCGCTGCTGTTTCAGGGCTCGGTCCATCTCCCGTTTGGCGTCTTTCTTGGCGGCGGCTTCGCGCTTGTCATAGAGCTTTTTGCCCTTGCACAGGCCGATTTCCACCTTTACCCTGGGGCCCTTGAAGTAGAGGCTTAAAGGGACCAAAGTATAGCCGTCCTGCTTAATTTTGGCGAAAAGCCGCTGGATTTCCCGCTTGTGCATCAGCAGGCGGCGGGGGCGGCGGGGCTCCCGGTTAAAGATGTTGCCCTTTTCGTAGGGGCTTACGTGCATACCGTTGAGGGTCATCTGCCCGTCTTTGATGGTGCAGAAGGAATCCTTCAGGTTCACGTTGCCCATGCGGATGGACTTAACCTCGGTACCTGCCAGCTCGATGCCCGCCTCGTATTTGTCCTCCACGAAATAGTCGTGAAAGGCCTTGCTGTTTCTTGCGATCTGCTTTCTGGTCTCTCCAGCCAAGCCGGGCACCTCCTTTCGCTCCCCTTCGGGGGAACTTAGCAGTTAATTATCCTTTATTTTTCCCCATCTGTCAAGGGGTCAACCCCATCTTTTCCGCTGTTCAAACAATGTTCACAGAATTCAATTTGACATAGGGGACCATGTGTGTTACAATTTGGTTACATTTGTATGAGGGACCCTTGTGCACATCTTCCACAGCGTGTCCCTTTTCTATATTTTATGAAACCATGGAGGTTTTTATGGCAAACGAAAAAATCCCTCTCACGTATAAAGGTCATCCCCTCCGCCGGAAGGATAACCTCATCTATTACGGCGACATGGCCGACTCCCACATCATCCTGCTCCAGATTATGGACACCAAACCCGTGGGAGATATGAACGTAGCCACTAAGGTCAGCATCCAGCTGCAGCTCACCTCCCCCGACCTGAAAGGCCGGGACCGGGTGGTCAAACGCAGCGAAAAAGACAGCCTATATGCCGCCATCGACATTGCTTCCGTCTGGCTGGAGCGCGCGCTGGCTGCTCGCTGACCCCCGTCCTCGGAAGGGAGGCAGATACCAATGAATCACATACGCTTTGCCCCTCGGGTGCTGGCTGTGGGCCTGCTGGCCGCCTCTGTTTTGTCGGCCACCGCTTTTGCCGCACCAGCAGCGGGGGACTCCACCACCGCCATTCGGGTCAACCGCGCCCCTACCACCACCGCTGCCAGCCAGGCCATGTCTGGCACCAGCAGCCCCATCACCGTGGATCCCAGCCAGGCCACCGGAGAAATTCAAGTGGTCTACCAGGACGCCAACGGCGTGGAGCGCACCGCCAGCATTTCCGCTGTGGCCGCGCAGTCTGAAACCTATGCCTGCATCAACGCCGGCGGAGACGCCCTGCGGGTCCGCCAAGGTCCGGGTACCAGCTACAGCATCCTCTGCTCCGTGTACGACGGGGACCGTTTCCCCATCACCGGCAAAACCAACGGCTGGTACCAGATCCTCTGCAACGGCCGCACCGGCTACGTCTCTGCAGCCTTTGTCACCGTTCAGGACAGCAACGAGGTCACCAAGCCCGGCGAGAACCCCTCCTCCAATCCCCTGGGCCAGCAGATTGTGGAGTTTGCCCTCCAGTATGTGGGCTACCCCTATGTCTACGGCACCGCCGGCCCCGATACCTTCGATTGCTCGGGGTTCACCTCTTATGTATACGCTAAGTTTGGTTACACGCTGAACCGGTCCTCCAAAGATCAAATCAAAAACGGCGTAGCTGTTGCCAAGGAAAACCTGGAACCAGGCGACCTGGTCCTCTTCTCCAGCAACGGCGAGTATCCCACCCACGTGGGCCTGTATATTGGCGATGGCAACATCGTCCACGCCTCTACGGAAAAGGATGGCGTAAAAATCAGCAGTCTGAACACCAGCTATTACATCCAGAATTACTTCGGCGCCCGCCGGGTGCTGTGAGTCTAACAAACCTAACAGCTGATCGAAAACGGCACAGCAAATGCTGTGTCGTTTTTGGTCCAAAAAACGGGAACACCCCAGTGGGATGTTCCCGTTTTATGCTCTCTTGGTTCTTCTTAGCCTTCCTCTTTCAGCTGGTTCAGCCGGGCCTTGTTGGCTTCAATGCGGGCATCTATCTCTTCCAGCTGGCGATAATAGGTCTCATAGCCAGCGGGCGGGGTGGGGTTTTCCGCTATGAAACGCCTGGCAATTTCCACGAAGATCTTTTTCTTGTTTTCCTCTTCCGAAACGTTGTCCAGGTTCAGCTTGGCGCTCTGACCCAGATCACGGGCCTTGCCCAAGCCAGCCAGGGTAAGGTTTTTCGCCTTGTTGCTGAGATCTTTCCATTCTGCCATAATCGCTGCCTCCTTCAGTGGGATGTAAGTTTCTAATACCTCATGGTCTTATTATACCCGCGCCAGGGTTCTTTCGCAAGGGAAAGGTTGGGAAATTCCCTCTTCCCATCGGTCCAAAGTCCCTGTATACTATATGCAGATGCTTTTCAGGAGGTGCCTATGCTCCCCGCTCAACCTTCTCTCCCCGCCCTGTCCTTTGCCCCCCTAGAGGGGATCACAGGCTGGATCTACCGGCGGGCCCACCGGGCTATGTTTCCCGGGCTGCACCGGTACTATACTCCCTTTTATGCCCCCACGGCCGACAGCCCCCTCTCTGGCCGGGGGCTGACAGACATGCACCCCGACCACAACCAAGGGGTCCCCGTGGTGCCCCAGCTGCTAACCAACCGGGCAGAGGATTTCGTGGCCGCCGCCAAGCTCCTGCAAGACCTTGGATACCAAGAGGTCAACCTGAACCTGGGCTGTCCCTCCGGCACGGTGGTGGCCAAAGGAAAGGGCGCCGGCTTTCTCGCCCAGCCCCAGAAGCTGGACGAATTTTTAGACATTGTCTTTCACTCCCTGGACCTGGCGGTGTCCATCAAAACCAGGGTGGGGGTGACCTCCCCGGAGGAATGGCCTGCCCTGCTGGCCATCTTTCACCGTTACCCCATCCAGGAGCTCATCATCCACCCCCGGGTCCGCAAGGATTTTTACCGGGAGCCGGTGCGCCTGGAAACCTTTACCTATGCGCTGGACCACAGCGGCCTCCCTCTGTGCTACAATGGGGACCTATTCTCTCCCCAGGACTGCCAGACCTTTGCCGCCAGCCATCCTGCAGTGCCCCACCTGATGGTAGGTCGGGGACTGGTGTGCAACCCGGCCTTGGGCCGGCAGTTCCAGGGTGGGCCGCCCCTCACCAAGGCAGAGCTTATGGCCTTCCACGACCGTCTGCTGGAGGACTATCGGGCCGTCCTCTCTGGGGACTGGCCGGTGCTGGGGAAAATGAAAGAGTTGTGGTCCTATTGGTCCCGCCTCTTCCCCGCCCCGGAAAAGCCCCTGAAAGCCATGCGGAAAGCCAAAAACCTTACCGATTACACCCATGCCGCCCAGGCCCTGTTCCGGGACCAGGATTTGCTGCCCGGCGGGCAATTTTCTGCCCCTTAAAGGTCGGGGTAAATTCCCGTGGGGTCCAGGTGGAAGACCTCTTGGATCAGCCGCAACTCCTCTTCCGGGGTGGTGGGGGTGGCCTCCACCACCAGGCCGCATTTCTCCACCTGGTAGACATGGCGGCGAAGGGCCAAGATGCCCTCTGGGGTGTAAACCGAGGGCCGGGGGAACTGGGTCATGTTGGACGCAGGACTCTTTTCAAAAAAGCAGACCACCGGGTCAAAGTCCCGGTCGATCTGGGGCGCCAGGTCAAAGGACAGCACCCTCTCCCATTCCTGCCCCGGCCGGCGCTGGAGCTGGACCCAACCGTAAAAGTCCTCCCATTGATACTTATAGGCGCAGTGGCCGTCATCCTGTACCTTTTCCGCTTCCAGCAACAGGGGGATTCTGGCGTTTTCCGTGGCAAAGCCCACGTCGGTGGTGTAGGTTTTCCCCTCCAGCTCCACGGCCATAATCCGGTGCCGGCGGAAGGGATAAGCCGCCACAGTGAGGATGCGGGAGTTATAGCTGGTCACCTGGAACCCCAGGGAGTAGAGCAGCCAGTTATATAGGGTATTTAGCTCAGCGCACACGCCTCCCTGACGGCGGCAGACAATTTTATCAAACAAATGAGATAACTCCAGGGACAGGGGCCGGCCGGCGATGATGTCCAGATTCTCAAAGGGCACGGCGATCTTGTGGGCCAGCTGGAGCTGGCTCAGTCCCTCTAGGGTCAGAGGAACCGGACCTTCCACCCCGATCCGGGCCAGGTAGGCTGCCATCTGTTCCTCGGTCATTTTCGGGCCGTTGAGGGCGTTGATCTCCATAATTGGTACGCCTTCTTTCTCTTCCAAATTACAAAAAAAGGATAGCACGGAGAAGATCCCCTGTCAACGGCGGGGCCTTTTCCCTGCGGGAATTATCTGGCCTTCTCTTCCAGCACCTGGGCTGCAATGGCACGAAAGACCGCCCCCATTTCTTTGGGTTTGCCTTCCAGGGACGCCGCCCGGTCCATTATGGTCTTAAGCGCTGAAAGCGCCTGCGGAGAAAGCGTTCACACAGAAACCGCTCGTCCGTATTCTTGGTAACAGGATCCCCCCTGCCCCCCTGTCAAGGGAACAGGGATATTTTGTTTCATGGCTTGTATTTCTCCCGGAATGGGTATATAATAAACGAACAACAAGTGAACATTCGGGGAGCTTGTAGGACAGGCTGAGAGGAGGGTATGACCCTCGACCCGCAGACCTGATTTGGATAATGCCAACGAAGGGAACACAAGCTCGCATGCTTTTCATGGGACGTTACCAAACGCAAATCAGGTAACGTCCCTTTTGTGTGTTCCAGATGTTTAGGAGGTATCGAAACATGGTAACCATCAATGGAACCCCCCAGAAAGCCGCTGGGAAGACCCTGGCCGATTATCTGGCCACCACCGACTATGATCCCACCCGGATCGCCGTGGAGCGCAACGGCGACATTGTCCCCAAGCCCCAATACGGCCAGACCGTTTTGGAAGAGGGGGACGTGATAGAGGTGGTCAGCTTCGTGGGAGGTGGTTGAGATGGCGCTGCCCACAAGAACCCAGTGGCGGCAGGCCCTGGAAGCCCGCCACGGCAAAGAGATTCAGGAAAAGTTTGCCCAGGCCACCGTGGCCGTCTGCGGCCTAGGAGGGCTAGGCTCCAACATCTCCGTGGCCCTGGCAAGGGCAGGGGTGGGGAAGCTCATCCTTCTGGATTTTGACCGGGTAGACCTGACCAACCTGAACCGCCAGCAGTACAAAGCCAGCCAGCTGGGCCAGGAAAAGGCCCTGGCCCTGGCGGAAAACCTCCAGGAGATCACCCCTTATGTATCCCTCCAATCCCATACCGTCAGGATCACGGAGGAAAACCTGGCGTCCCTGCTGTCAGAGGCGGATATCATCTGCGAGGCCTTTGACAAACCGGAGGCAAAGGCCATGCTGGTCAACGGCGTGCTGGAACAGCTGCCGGACAAGTATCTGGTGGCCGGCTCCGGCATGGCGGGGCTGGATTCCGGCAACGCCATCCGCACCCGGCGCGTTACCAAGCGATTTTATCTGTGCGGCGACGGGGTCAGCGATGTAAACCAAGGCCTGGGGCTCTTTGCCCCTCGGGTGGCCCTGTGCGCCAGCCACCAGGCCCTGGTAATCCTCCGCCTGCTGGCCGGAGAACTGGACCCCTGATCCGCAAGAAAGAAGGAATTGACATGCAAACATCGGACAAGCTCATCCTGGGTGGACGGGAGTTCTCCTCCCGGTTCATTCTTGGCTCGGGAAAGTACTCCTTAAAGCTCATCCAGGCCGCCGTTCGGGACGCCGGGGCGGAGATCATCACCCTGGCCGTCCGCCGGGCCAACACCAAAGAGCAGGAGAATATCCTAGATTACATCCCCAAGGGGGTCACCCTTCTGCCCAACACCTCCGGTGCCCGGGATGCCAAAGAGGCCGTGCGCATCGCCCGGCTGGCCCGGGAGCTGGGCTGCGGGGACTTTGTGAAAATCGAGATCATGCGGGACAGCAAATACCTCCTCCCCGACAACGCCGAGACCATCCGGGCTACGGAGATCCTGGCCAAGGAGGGCTTTGTGGTCCTGCCCTACATGTACCCCGACCTGAACGTAGCCCGGGATCTGGTCAACGCCGGAGCAGCCGCTGTTATGCCCCTGGGTTCTCCCATTGGCTCCAACAAGGGGCTGGCCACCAAGGAGTTTATCCAGATTCTTATTGACGAAATTGATCTGCCTGTGATTGTGGACGCCGGCATTGGCCGGCCCTCTCAGGCCTGTGAAGCCATGGAGATGGGAGCCGCCGCCATTATGGCCAACACCGCCCTGGCCACCGCCGGGGACCTGCCTCTCATGGCCGCCGCCTTCCGCCAGGCCATCGAGGCCGGGCGCAAGGCCTATCTCTCGGGCCTGGGCCGGGTGCTGGTTCGGGGGGCTTCGGCCTCGGATCCTCTAACAGGCTTCCTCCATGACTAAGGAGGGACCCATGGAAAATACCTTTTTTGTGGATTCAGAGCACCTCTCCCCCGCCACACTGGAGAAAAAACACCGGCTGGAGACCGACCCCACTGCTCGAAAAGACCCCATGGAGTACCTGCCCGGTATGGAGGTCATCGACTCCGACGTCCGGGACCGGGTGCTGGCGGAGATGGCCTCCTATGACCCCACCCGCTACACCGCCCGCCAGGTGCGGGCTGCCCTGGACCATGCTACCTGCTCCCTGGAAGACTTCAAGGCCCTTCTCTCCCCTGCCGCCGCTCCCTTTCTGGAGGAGATGGCCCGCCGGGCCCATGAGGAGACCCAGAAGCACTTTGGCAACACGGTCTATCTCTTCACCCCCCTCTATATCGCCAACTACTGTGAGAATTACTGCGTCTACTGTGGCTTTAACTGCTACAACCATATCCGGCGGAAAAAGCTCACCATGGAGCAGATCGAGCACGAAATGGCGGTCATCGCCCAGAGTGGCATGGAGGAGATCCTGATTCTCACCGGCGAGAGCCGGGCCCAGAGCGACGTGACCTACATTGGCCAGGCCTGCAAACTGGCCCGGAAGTATTTCCGCATGGTGGGCCTGGAGATTTACCCCGTGAACACCGAAGAGTACCGTTACCTCCACACCTGCGGGGCAGACTATGTGACGGTCTTTCAGGAGACCTATGACATCGAGAAATATGAAACCCTCCACCTACTGGGCCACAAGCGGGTGTGGCCCTACCGCTTCGACGCCCAAGAGCGAGCTCTGCGGGGTGGCATGCGGGGTGTGGCCTTTTCCGCCCTGCTGGGGCTGTCAGACTTCCGCAAGGACGCCCTGGCCACCGCCCTGCACGCCTACCTGCTCCAGCGGAAGTACCCGGCGGCAGAGCTCTCCCTATCTTGCCCCCGGTTGCGGCCCATTGTTAACAACGACAAGATCAGGCCCCTGGATGTGGGGGAGAAGGAACTCTGCCAGGTTTTATGCGCCTACCGGATCTTCCTGCCCTTTGTGGGTATCACCGTCTCCTCTCGGGAGAGCGCCCGGTTCCGAGACGGCATCGTGAAGATCGCTGCCACCAAAGTCTCCGCCGGGGTCTCCACCGGCATCGGAGACCACGAGAGCAAGTACACCGGCCAGGCCCCCCAAGATGACCAGGGAGACGAGCAGTTTGAAATTGACGACGGCCGGAGCTTTTCCCAGATGTACCAGGACATGGACAAGGAAGGGCTCCAACCGGTGCTGAATGATTATCTCTATGTCTGATCTTTTGTGCGTTACCGACCGGACCGTGTGCCGGGAGGATTTTCTAACCCGCCTGGAGAAAATCGCCGCAGCAAAGCCGGCGGGGATTCTGCTGCGGGAAAAGGACCTGACCCCCAGCGAATACAAAGCCCTGGCTGTTCAGGTCATGGCGCTCTGCCGCCGGCAGGGGATCCCCTGTATTCTCCACACCTTTGCAGAGACAGCTCGGGAGCTGGGCGCCCAGGCCATCCACCTGCCTCTGCCCTTGCTGCGGGGGATGTCCCCAGCAGAAAAGGCCGGGTTTTCGTCCATCGGGGCCTCCTGCCACTCGGTGGAAGAGGCCTTAGAGGCCCAGGCCCTGGGGGCCACCTATCTCATCGCTGGCCACGTTTTTGAAACCAGCTGCAAAGCCGGCCTGCCCGGGCGGGGCCTGGATTTCTTGGCCCAGGTCTGCTCCGCAGTCTCCTTGCCTGTGTGGGCCATTGGGGGCATTGGGCCGGAAACCCTGCCCCCTGTGCTGGCCGCCGGGGCCCGGGGTGGCTGCGTGCGCAGTGGCCTTATGACCTGCCCTGATCCTGCAGCCTATCTTACCCAATGGAAGGAGGCCCATGTCATGTCGTTTTCCCCGGAATGTCTGCGGCTCTACGCCATCACCGACCGGGCCTGGACCGGCCGCCAGACCCTCCACGAGCAGCTGGAGGACGCCCTAAAAGGGGGTGTTACCCTGGTCCAGCTCCGGGAGAAGGATCTCCCGAGAGAGGCCTTTCTGGCTGAGGCCAAAGAGATCCGTGCCCTCTGCCACCGCTATCACGTCCCCCTTATCATCAACGACGACTTGGAGGTGGCCCTGGAAAGCGGGGCCGACGGAGTCCACGTGGGGGCAGAGGACCAGCCCGTGGACCAGATCCGCCGCCGGGTGGGACCCAACTTCATCATCGGGGCCACCGCCAAAACCGTGGCCCAGGCCCAGGCCGCCCAAAGGGCCGGGGCAGATTACCTGGGGGTAGGGGCTGTTTTTCCCTCTCCCACCAAGGAACATGCCAAGCGGATTACCTTGGAAGAGCTCCAGGCCATCTGCGCTTCCGTCTCCATTCCCGCTGTGGCCATTGGCGGCATCACCGGGGAGAACGCAGCCCAGCTTCAGGGCGGGGGCATGGCGGGGATCGCCGTCATCTCCGCCCTCTTCGGCGCCGGGGATATCCAGGCAGCTGCCCGAGCTCTAAAGTCTGCCGCCCAGGCCATCGTGCAGACCGGGCAGAAAGGAGCTCCCCTATGAAAACCGCCCTCTCCATCGCCGGCAGCGACTCCAGCGGCGGCGCCGGCATCCAGGCCGACCTGAAGGCCATGACCCTGAACGGGGTCTACGCCATGAGCGCCATCACCGCCCTGACCGCCCAGAACACCACCGGTGTCCGGGGGATTTTAGAGGCCACCCCCGCCTTCCTGGCCCAGCAGATCGACGCCGTGTTTGAGGACATCCCCCCAGACGCCGTGAAGATCGGCATGGTCTCCTCAGCCCCCCTCATCGAGGTCATCGCCCAGCGGCTTCGGGCTTGGCAGGCCAAAAACATTGTGGTGGACCCCGTCATGGTCTCCACCAGCGGGGCCCAGCTCATGGCAGAGGACGCCATCGCCACCCTGAAAGGGGAGCTTCTTCCCCTGGCCCACCTGCTCACCCCCAATATCCCCGAGGCAGAGGTCCTCTCGGGCCTGACCATCCGGGGGGAGGAGGATATGGAGGCCGCTGCCCAGGCCATTGGGGAAACCTACCACTGTGCCGTCCTGTGCAAGGGGGGACACAGCATCAGCGACGCCAATGATCTGCTCTATGCCGGCGGCACCTTCCAGTGGTTTCGGGGCAAGCGTATCCCCACCGCCAACACCCATGGCACCGGCTGCACCCTCTCCAGCGCCATTGCCGCCAACCTGGCCAAGGGGTTTTCCCTGGCCGAGAGCGTGCAGCGGGCGAAAGACTACCTCTCCCAGGCCCTGGCCGCCGGGCTGGACCTGGGGAAGGGCTGCGGCCCCATGAATCACGCCTTTGCCCTCACGGGGGAATTTGCCCAGGAAGCCCTTTGATCCCCTCACCCCGCCGGTTTTTCTCCGCTGGCGGGGTGTTTTTAGTCTATGTTATCCTCCGTTGCTTGCCGCAACGGGCCAAATGGGCTATGATAGGGGCAGCAAAACCAAGGAGGTCCCCCATGTTCCAAGACAATCTCATTGCCTGCCGCAAGGCCAAGGGCATGACCCAGGAGGAGCTGGCCGTCCGGCTCCACGTGGTCCGTCAGACGGTTTCCAAGTGGGAGAAAGGCAAATCGGTGCCCGACGCCGAGACCTTGCTCCGGTTATCTGAGGTGTTAGAGGTCCCGGTCACCCAGCTTCTGGGAACCGACACACCCCCAGAGCCCCCCGCCGATCAGGTGGCCCAGCAGCTGGCCCGGATCAACGAGCAGCTGGCCATCAAAAACCGCCGGTCCCGCCGGATCTGGCAGGTGGTGGCCGGGGTCCTCATCGGTATTCTGGTGCTCTGCGTGGTCTCAATCCTTTTGAATGTCGCCGTCCTGGACACCTATGAAACCCAAACCGAAACCCAGGCGATCCCCGTCACCCCATGAAGGAAAGGAGCAGGCTATGACCCTCATCGATTTGACTCCCCAAGACCGGACAGAGGTCCTGATCGGGCAGCTGCAAGCCCTCTGGGAGGCCTCCGTCCGGGCCACCCACCACTTCCTCACTGAGGAGGCCATCCAGGACATTGCCCAGGAGATCCCCCAGGCCCTGCAAAATGTCCCCCACCTGACGGTCGCCCTGGATGACCAGAACCAACCTGTGGGCTTTCTAGGCATCGCCGGCCACAGCCTGGAGATGCTGTTCCTGTCCCCCCAGCACCAGGGCAAGGGCCTGGGCACCCAGCTTTTCCGCCACGGGATGGCCCAGCATTATATCGCTCAGATCACCGTCAACGAGCAAAATGAACGGGCTCTGGCTTTCTACCTGAAGCGGAGCTACAAGGTCCACCACCGCACCCCCACAGATGACCACGGGCGACCCTATCCCATTTTGCATTTGACCCTGTCCTGCTATTGAATCCCCTGGGTACCCAGTTAAACAGAAACAGAGCGTTGTTCATTGTAAAAATGAGCAACGCTCTGCTTTTTTGCACAGGATGATACAGTGGACTGCTTTTGCAGGCGGGACCTGAGAACCTCTCTTTAACCTATCAATCCAAATAGGGCAACAAGGAATCGAGAGGTTTTAACACCGTATACTAAGGTAAGGCTCGCCATGGAGTTGAACTTAAGCCAAAATAGCATCAGTCGATATGAAAACTTAGAGCGGGAAGCCGGATATGAAACTCTAATCATGCTCGCAGACTATTTTCATGTATCCTTAGATTATTTATTAGGCAGAACGGACAATCCTAACATAAACCGTTAATCACCAATCAAATGGCAAGCTCGCCATAAACCGCATCGTCGCTTGGAGCGCCAAACTGCAAGAAACTTCCTTTGTCAAAACAAATCGGTTCATTTCATCAAAAAGCCCAGCTGTTGCTCCCTGCAACAGCTGGGCTTTTTCGTCACATACAAAGCAAAATAGCAGCATGATCCAGTTCCTTTGACTTACTAGTTCCGTTACCTGGTTTTCACATAACCTACGATACCATTTCCTGCTCACAGCACATGCCTGGTTATCTCTTTTCCTTTACCAAGGCATAAAGTTTTCCGTCCAGCACCCTGCCGTCTTTTACCGCGAACTTTCGCAGCACGCCCTCCAGCTGGAAGCCGGCTTTCTCCAGGACCCGGCAGGAGGCCTGGTTGTGGGCAAAGGGCTCGGCAAAGATCCGCAGGATATCAGTGGTTGCAAACACCCGCCGGGCGGCTTCCTGCGCCGCCCAGGTGCCGATGCCCTGGCCCCAGAACGCCCGGCCCAGGTAGTAGCCCATCTCAGCGGTCCGGCAGTGGATATTTTCCTGGCGGAAGAGGCCGATGCTCCCCACCAGAACGCCGTCTTGCGTGATGGCGAAGGGAAAGACCTTATCCGGGTCCGCCGCCAACATGGTGGCGATAAAATCTGCCCCGTCTTCCTCCGTATAGGGATAGGGCAGGCCGTCCCGCAGATTGGCCTGGACCTGCCGGTCGCTGAGCAGATAGGCCAGGGCCTTGGCATCGGTGGGGCGCCAAGGGCGCAGCTCTCGTTTCATGGGTCATGCCTCCCCTTCTGTGTGCTTGCGCAAGGCCTCTAAAAACGCCTTGCCATATTTCTTGGCCTTTACCTGACCTACCCCGGAGACCTCCAAAAAGTCCTCCATGGTCTTTGGCTGCCGCCGGGCCATGTCCGCCAGGGTCGCATTGGAGAAGATGACGTACAGGGGCACCCCCTCCGCCTGGGCCAGCTGAAGGCGGGTGGCCTTCAGGGCGGCCATCAGGCTGTCTGCCACCGGCTGGGTGGGGATCTTTTTCGCC
Source organism: Evtepia sp. (assembly GCA_048184675.1). GTDB lineage: Bacteria > Bacillota > Clostridia > Oscillospirales > Oscillospiraceae > Evtepia. The sequence goes on from DBEYYM010000020.1 coordinate 32,590, forward strand.
CCCCGCACCTTGGGCTCCTCCCGCCGGGCCATGGTCACCTGGGCCCCCCGGAACAGGACCTCTCCCCCTTTGGGGGTGGGGCGCAGGGTGCTGTGCTCCATCTCGGTGAACAGATAGCCCTGGGCCTCCAGGGCCTCAAAGTACTGCCGCAGTTCGGCCTCCGAGGTCCCTTTGAGCAGGCCATAGGTGGACAGCTCATCCAGCCGCAGCTGGAGCAGCCTCTGGTCACGGCTCCCCCGCAGGACCTTTCCAATGAGCCCCGCCCCCACATAGTAGCCCAGTTTGTCCCGGACCCGATGGACACAGGACAGGATCATCTGGGCCTGGCGGGTGATGTCCTGCTGGACAAACTGGCTGCAGCAGGGGCCGCAGTTGCCGCAGCTCTCCCCGTGGGCCTGGCCAAAGTAATCTAAAATATGCCCCCGCAGGCAGCGGCCGGTTTTGCAGTAGTCCACCATGGCCTCCAGCCGCCGGTAGTCCCGGGCTTGGACCTGAGCCAGCTCCTGGGGGCTGAGCTCCTGGTTTTCCTCCCCAGACTGCTGGATGAAAAACTTGGCCGTGGACACATCCCCCGGACCGTAGAGAAGGATGCAGTCTGCCGGCTCCCCGTCCCGGCCCCCGCGCCCGGCCTCCTGGTAATAGGCCTCCAGGCTCTTGGGCATGTTGTAGTGGATGACGAAGCTCACGTTGGACTTGTCAATGCCCATGCCAAAGGCGTTGGTGGCCACCATGACGGGCTTCCGGTCAAACTGGAAGTCATCCTGGTTTTGCCGCCGCTCCTCTTCAGAAAGGCCCGCGTGGTAACGGGTGGCCAAAATCCCCCGCAGGTTCAGCAGGTCGCAGACCTTCTCCACCCCCGCCCGGGTGGCGCAGTAGACGATGCCGCTCTTTCCCCGGCGCGCCTCCACCAGAGCCAGCAGGAGAGGATCCTTTTTCCTGGGCTGGCGCACATCGAAAAAGAGGTTGGGCCGGTCAAAGCCCGTCACCACCTTCACGGGGTTTTCCAGGGCCAGCCGCTGGCGGATGTCCTCCTGGACCTCCGCCGTGGCAGTGGCCGTAAAGGCCGACAGCACCGGCCGTTTGGGCAGCTGGTCCACAAACTCCAGAATCTTCAGGTAGCTGGGTCGGAAATCTTGGCCCCATTGGGAGATGCAGTGGGCCTCGTCCACCGCCACCATAGCGATTTCTTGGTCCTGCATCAGGGACAGAAACCCCTCATTCCCCAGCCGCTCGGGGGCTACGTAGATGAGCTTGTGCATTCCCTGACGGATTTCCCGGCAGACCTGCCGGAACTCCTCTGTGTCCAGGGAGCTGTTCAAAAAAGCCGCCGGAATCCCCATCCCGTTTAGGGCGGCCACCTGGTCCTTCATCAGGGAGATCAGGGGGGAGATCACCAGGGTGAGGCCCGGCATCAGCAGGGCCGGGATCTGATAGCACAGAGACTTTCCCCCGCCGGTGGGCATGATGCCCAAGGCGTCCCGTCCAGCCAGGATGCCGTCGATGAGTTCCTCCTGGCCGGGCCGAAAGGCCGTGTGTCCAAAATATTGCTTGAGCACTTCGTGTTTCGCCATGGTCTTTCTCCTCTGCCCTTAGCCTTCCAGCACCGCTGTGACGATGGTCTGCCACTCCTCCCAGGGCAGCAGCTTGGGGCCTGGGGTAATCCGCTGGACCACCTGCTTCTCCAGGGTCCCCGCCTGGCAGCAGGCCAGCAGGAAGTCATACATGCCCCACAAAGACATCTGGCTGCCCTGGAGGCCGCCACAGTGGGGGCAGGTATTGCCCATGTAGGAAAACCCCGCCATTTTGCTGTACCGCTGCTGGATCTCCGGATAGATCCCCGCCAGGTACTGATCCAGACTGTCAGAATGAGACAGCCGGACCACGCTCAGGTCATATTCCTGGGCAAAGGCCGGCTCTGCTAGGAGCAGGTCCAGATGGGGGAAATAACTGCGCAGCTTGATAGACTGGCCGCATCGCCAGCAGATATGGTCGGCCTCATAAATCCGGAGTCCCTCCCGCTGCAAGATGAGGTAAGACAAACTGGCGGGACTTTTTGTACTCCGGCACTGAGGGAACCGGCTGCACCCAAAAAACGGTCCATATTTCCCCATTCGGAACACATAGTGGCCGTGGCCGCACACGCAGGTGGTCCGCAGGTGGAGGGTGTTCTCTGTTGCTTGGTCTTTGGCCGCGGCCGCTGCCTCCGGCTGCCCGATGCCATACTTTTTCAGATAGGCCTCATGCTCCCCTTCCAGCAGGAAATCCAGGGGCTTTTTCACCTGGAGGAGCTCCCGCTCCCCCTCCCAGCGGCGGCTGAGATAGCCGATTTTCACCAAATCCCCCAGGCAGTTTTCAATGATGGACTGGGACTCGTGGTCGGGGTGGTCATAAATCCCGTCGTAGACGGCAAAGGCCCCCCTTCGGTTTCTCACCGCCCCCACCGGGCACTGGCCTCCCAACTCTCCGCCGCAGGCCTTTAGGGTCAGGTAATACACCCGCACCACAAACTCGGTGTAGTTTCCCGTGGGCTGCTCTCGCTGGGCCGCGAAATAGGCCCGCTTGCTGTTGTCCCGTCTGCCTCTGTTCATATGCAGGTCCTTTCCATGTCATAAACAAAAGCAGCCTCGGAAGCCGAGACTGCCTGAAAACCAGAAGTTATTCCCCTTGTTTTCTCTCTAACGTGGCCACAACGCCGTAACCGACCGCGTTGTTGGGCATGGTTGAAACCACTCTCCAACCCTCTTTGGCCAGCTTGTTAAAGGTCTCCTCGCACTCTTTTACCTTCAGCACTACCACTTTATACTCGTACATTGCGGGCCCCTCCCAGCAAGATTTGTTATTTTCTATACTTTACCACAGAAGCCAATCCTTTGCAAGCGTTCTCCCTTTATCAGGGTCCGGCAGTCTCGGTTTCAGGGAGGAAGGCTCCGTTGCCCCCTGGACTTTTTTCCTGTTCAGGCTATAATAGAAAATCGGACAGTATCATCTCAAAGAGGAGAGTTTCCATGCTTTATTTCCTGGTCTTTCTCGCCGGCGCGCTCCAGGTGGCCATGCAGAGCTTCAATGGCCTGCTCCAGGGCCACGTGGGTCTTTTGGGCACCAGCCTGACCACCCATGTGACAGGCGGCCTTCTTCTGCTGCTGTATATCCTGCTTATCCGCCGGGAGCAGGTTCGTCTGGGGCCCATGCCCTGGGGGCTGTACAGCGCGGGCCTTTGGGGCCTGGCTCTGGTGGCGGGCTCCAGCCTGTGCGTGGGGACCATTGGCCCTGCCATCACCACTTGCCTGAATGTCAGCGGCCAACTGGTTCTCTCCATCCTCATGGACCACCACGGATGGATGGGGGTTCAGCAGGTCTCTTTTCACCCCAAACGTCTGCCCTGCCTGGGAATCATCCTGGCCGGCATTCTGGTGGTAAATTTTGGCGGGCAGACTGCCGTAGCCACCGACCTGTCCGGGCGCGAAATCGCCCTCTGTCTCCTCCTGGCCTTCGCCTTGGGCTGTCTTAACGTCTATTCTAAAACCGTCAACTTCCAGGCCACCAAGCATCTGGGCACCGCCAGTGGCACCCTGGTCAACTATGTGGTGGCTTCTCTCCTGTCCGCCCTTTTAATGCCTTGTTTTCCCGCAGGCTCTGCCGCCCCGGCAGCCTTTCTCCAGGCCCCTGCCTGGTTGTATTTCGGCGGTGTCTTTGGGGTGGTAGCCTTGGTAATCAATGTGGTCTCCCTGAAAAAGATTCCCCTCTTTCAGTCCACCACCCTGCTGCTGGTAGGTCAGCTGGCAGGTTCCACCCTTTTGGATGGCGTCCTCTTCCACGCCATGTCCCCGCTTAAGCTTTTCGGCGTTCTTCTCGTGGGCGTGGGTATGGTGTGGGATAAGAAGCTCACCCTATCCCCGTCCAGGTAAACTGCCAACCGTGCACTATCGCTTCCTGACATTTTTCTCAATGATAAATCTTAATTACATATATGGAATTGAATAAATATAAAAAAGTCCTGAAATCATAAGATTTCAGGACTTTTCTTTACGTTCAAGTTGATTTTGATTAGGGGTATAGCCCAGCCGTCCGCACAGCAGGTGACTGAGCTGTACCCCTTAAAACTTACTCTTCTTAAAGCTGAATGGTCTCCCATCTAGTCAAAACGGGCTTGGGGTTGGGCTGCTCCGGCGCGGGGGCCTCGGTAGTCTTTTCTACCTCGGGGCTGATATTCTTTTTAGCGTCTGCCAATGTCAAACCTCCTTTTCGTGAAATGAAAAAAGCCAGCCCGATGGCTGGCAGCAGATAAGGGACTCCTCCTTTCAAGTTGTGGTATATGAAAACGCCGCCCGTTGTCTCATTTGGGGGACATTTCTATTTTTTATTGTAATAAAGCGAATTGTAAAATGTTGATTTATTCAGTATACTAG
>DBEYYM010000021.1:0-13918 GCA_048184675.1 Evtepia sp.
CCCGGCTGGGGCCCCATTTCTTTCGAAGAAATGGGGGAAAGAAGACCAGGGGGAAGGAGTTTCCTCCCCCCTGGACCCCTCTTCTCTAGTGGGGCTAGCCCTTCGGGCTGTACCGTGGGTTGGTAGCAGGCCTGCGGCCCATTATCTGATAGGTGGGATGCGTGCGCGCCTGCCGGCTCGGCGCGCAGGGGTTGTGGGTGTAGCACTTTGGGAGGGCGTGGGTGTGGCTTTCCTTACGTTGTGAAATCTAAGGGGTTTGCTTTCTTTCGATGCAAGGTATTGGTGGGTAGAGAATTATCTTTTCGGCTTTCACCGTGGCAGTCTTCCAAATCACCTGCCCCTTGCGCTGCACGCCGCCCATTCGATTTTTGAGAAGAACTATGGTTCCACAGGGGGAACAAACTTCCACGATCGAAAAAATGAGCGAGCGACAGCCAGCGGCCAATAAAAACCCCCGGGGTCCAGGGGCCGCAGCCCCTGGTGCTCTTTCCTCCATTTCTCCAGAGAAATGGAGCCCCCGCGCCGGGCGGCGCAAAAACCCACGGCGCAGGGTGCGCCATGGCCGGTACCCGGCCCGCAAGGGCCGGACCCCCCAGCTATCGGGCTGGAAGGGTCACACCCCCACAGGCCTTCTCCGCCGCTGCCCGCGCAGCCCGGTCAGCCTCATAAACCCCCTCCAGGGTCAGCCCCTCCCCTCGGGGCACGGCCGCCAGGGCTTCCTCCACCACCCGGGGGATATCCAGGAACCCGATCTCCCCCGCCAGGAACTTGGCCACGGCAACCTCATTGGCGCCGTTGAGAATGGCAGGGGCGGTCCCCCCCTCCTTGGCGGCCCGGATGGCCAGGGCCAGGCAGGGGAAGGTCTCCAAATCGGGTTTGGCAAAGGTGAGCTTTCCGGCCCCAAAGAGATCCAGGGGATCGGCGGGGCCGGGGGTGCGGTCCGGCCAGGACAGGGCGTATTGAATGGGCAGGCGCATGTCGGGGGCACCCAGCTGGGCGATGATGCTGTTGTCACAGTATTCCACCGCCGAGTGGAGTATGCTCTCCCGATGGACCAGAATTTGAATCTTTTCCGGGGGCACCTGGAACAGGGACATGGCCTCCAGCAGCTCCAGGCCCTTGTTCATAAGGGTGGCCGAGTCGATGGTCACCTTGGCCCCCATGGACCAGTTGGGGTGCTTCAGGGCGTGGGCCGGGGTGACCTGGGCCAGTTTCTCTCGGCTCCAGCCGAAGAAGGGGCCGCCGGAGGCGGTGAGCAGGATGCGCTTGAGCTCCTTGCCGTGGCTGCCCTGGAGGCTCTGGAAAATGGCCGAGTGCTCCGAGTCCACCGGGACAATCTCCGCCCCGGCTTCCTTGGCCCGGGCCATGACCAGGGGGCCGGCACAGACCAGGGTCTCTTTGTTGGCCAGGGCAATGCGCTTGCGGCCTTGGATGGCCGCCAGGGTGGGGGCCAGGCCGGCGATGCCCACCAGAGCCGTGACCGCCGTGTCCGCCTGGGGCAGCGAAGCGGCGGCCAGAATCCCCTCCTCTCCGGCCAGGACCTGGATGTCCGTGTCCGCCAGCCGGCAGGCCAAAGCGGCGGCGGCGATTGGATCCGCCGCCGCCACAAGGATGGGATGAAATTTTCTGGCCTGGGCCTCCAGCAGGTCGATGCTCCGGTTGGCGGTGAGGGCCACCACCCGGTGGCCGCAGGTTTCGGCCACCTCCAGGGTCTGCCGGCCGATGGAGCCGGTGGAGCCCAGGATGGAAAGAGATCTCATCGTCCTGCCCCCCTTACTGGAAGGCGGGCAGCCAGAGGCTGAGCAGCTCAATGACAGGGGCAGCAAAGATCACGCTGTCGAAGCGGTCCAGCACGCCGCCGTGCTCCAGGAAGATGTGGCCAAAGTCCTTGATCTTCCGGTTGCGCTTGAGGTAGGAGAAGAAGAGATCCCCCACCTGGGTGATGACGCCGCCCAGCAGGCCATAGACGGCCAGGAAGTAGTAGTTGACCTCCACCTTGGTGATGAAGTGGAAGACGATGCCATAGACAATGGCGATGACCACACCCACCACCAGGCCGCCGATGGCCCCCTCCACCGTTTTCTTGGGGGAGAGATGGGGGGTGAGCTTCCGCTTGCCCAGGTACTTGCCCACGATCATGGCGCCGGCATCCACCACAAAGGGGATGAGGATGGGCAGGAAGACATAGCTGGCGCGCAGATCCCCCGTCTGGTTGGCCACCCGCACCACGGAGGACAGGCAGTAAGCAATGAGGAAGGCAAAGAAGAACCCGGCGCCCACCCGGTCCAGCTTCACCCGCAGGTGGCTGGCAAAGGCCTCGACGGAGACCAGCAGCAGGTAGATGAGCAGCACCAGCAGCCCCCACTGTTTGGGTTCCCCAAAATAGACCCAGAAGGGGATGGCCAGGGCCACAACGGCGGTGTACAGGCAGATGCGGGGGTGGTTCATGCCAATGGCATGGAGGGCCTCATAGGTGCCGATGGCAGAGAGCACGGCAATGAGGGCGGGGGTAAAGGGCTCTGGCAGGACATACAGGACCACAAGGATCACAGGCACGCCGATGCAGGCCACAAGGATACGACTTTTCACGTTATACGCCTCCAAATCTGCGCTGGCGCCGCTGGAAGTCTATCAGTGCCTCGTCCAGAACGGCGGGGCTGAAGTCGGGCCAGAGCACATCGGTAAAATAAAACTCGGCGTAGGCCGATTGCCAGGGTAAGAAGTTGGACAGCCGCAGCTCGCCGCTGGGGCGGATAATCAGATCGGGGTCGGGGATGGTCCGGCTGTCTAGGTAGCGGGCAAAGGCCTCTTCGGTCAGGTCCTCCACCTGCTGGCGGCCGGAGAGCAGGTCCCGGCCCCAGGCCCGGGCGGCCCGGAGGATTTCATCCCGCCCGCCGTAGTTCAGGCAGACGTTGATCTGATACTTGGCCTCCACCGCCGCCCCGGTCTCCAGGGTTTCCAGGCAGAGCTGACGCAGGGCCGGGGGCAGGGGCTCCAGGTCCCCGAAAAAGCGGATACGGAAGCCGTCCTTCTCCATTTTTTCCAGGGCCTCCAGCAGATACTTGCGCAGCAGGTCCATGATAGCCGAAACCTCCTCCGCCGGACGTTTCCAGTTCTCGGTGGAGAAGGCGTAGACGGTGAGATAGGGGATGCCCAAATCCCGGCAGTGGTAGGCGATGGTGCGGAAGGTCTCTGCCCCGGCGGCGTGGCCGGCGGTGCGGGGCAGGCCACGCTTTTTGGCCCAGCGGCCGTTGCCGTCCATAATAATGCCAATGTGCCGGGGCAGGCGGGAGGGATCGGGCCCCTCCCCTGCCGCCGGCTGCTTTTTCTTATTCCAAAATGCCATGGTGTGACCCTTACACGGCCATGAGCTCGGCTTCCTTTTTGGCGGTCAGGTCGTCGATCTCCTTGCAGCGCTTGTCGGTCAGCTTTTGCATTTCCTCTTCCAGGTCCTTCAGGTCGTCCTCGGTGATCTCGGACTTTTTCTTCATGGCCTTGAACTTATCCACCGCGTCCCGGCGGATGTTGCGGATGGCGACCTTGCCGTTTTCGCCGTATTTCTTCACCTGCTTGGTCAACTCTTTCCGGCGCTCCTCGGTCAGCTGGGGGAAGACCAGGCGGATGACCTTACCGTCGTTCTGGGGGTTGATGCCCAGCTCGGAGGTGAGCAGAGCCTTTTCCACGGCTTTGAGCAGGGTGCCGTCCCAGGGTTGGATGACCAGGGTGCGGGCGTCGGGGGTGGAGATGGAGGCCACCTGGTGGATGGGGGTTTCGGTGCCGTAGTACTCCACGGTGATCTTATCCAGCACGGCGGCGTTGGCCCGGCCGGCCCGGACGCCGGCGAAGTCGCTGGCCACCACCTCGATGGTCTTTTGCATTTTCTTATCGTATTCCTGATACATTTCCTTCATGACTTTGTCTCCTCCTCTACAATGGTGCCGATCTTCTCGCCCATTACGGCCCGCAGGATATTTTGGGGGTCTGCCAGGGCGAAGACCATGGCGGGGATGTGGTTATCCAGGGCCAGGGATGTGGCGGTCAGGTCCATCACCTGCAGGTGCTCGGCCAGGACCTGGTCATAGCTGATGGCGTCGTACTTCACGGCGCTGGGGTCTTTCTTGGGGTCGGCGCTGTACACGCCGTCGATGTTTTTGGCCAGGAGGATGATATCCGCCTGGATTTCTGCCGCCCGGAGGACCGCTGCGGTGTCTGTGGAAAAATAGGGGTTTCCGGTGCCGCCGGCGAAAATGACCACCATCCCCTGCTGGAGATAACGGTCGGCTGCGGCCTGGGAGCAAACCTCCCCCACCGGGCCCATGGGGATGGAGGTGAGGACCCGGGCCGGCTGCCCCACCTGCTCCAGCACATCCTGCAGGGCCAGGCTGTTGATGACGGTGGCCAGCATGCCCATTTGGTCGGCTCGGACCCGGGCCATGTTGCCGCCGCCGTCTTTCACGCCCCGCCAGAAGTTACCGCCGCCCACCACCAGGCCCACCTGGACCCCGCGGCTGACGCAGTCTTTCACCACCTGGCACACCTGGTGGGCAAAGTCAAAATCGATGCCCCGTCCCGGTGCGCCGGCCAGGGCCTCTCCGCTGATCTTCAGCAGGATCCGCTGATACTTTGGTTTATCCATAGGTACCTCCTGCCCTTCGCCGGCTGGGAAGACCGGCAAAGGGGTATTCTCTTTTGCCATTTTACTATAACTCTGCTCATTTGCATAGGGGTTTTCTCAACTTTTTGGAAAAATCCCGGGAAATCCCCGGCCACGGGGGCCCGTCCGGACCCTTTTTTCTGGGAAATTTTCACAAGAAAACACTTCTATAAGATCACACAACTTATGCAATGTGTGACCTCGCTTTTTCGTTTTCTTTCGCCGTTGATTTTTCCCAGGCAGACTTCTAAAATGACAGATATCCTGGAGAATCCCTCTCTCCTGGAAGAATTTGACGGGGCCTGCCGGCCCCGGCCAAGGCAGGGTTCCCTGCCCTGCCCCAAAGACGCCCCAGCCCCGGCCCCGCGCCACGGATTGGCGTCTTTTTACCTTTTCAATAGGAGGTCTCTCCCATGCCTTCCCAGCCCCTCACCCTGGACCAGGCCGCCCAGCAGCTGCTGGACTGCTACGCCGGTTACTTTGACATCACCCCTGCCCCGGCCCAAGAGGCCCCCCTGGTGGCCCGCATGGCCTTTCACGCCCACACCGCCAAGTATGTCCTGTCGAAAAAGGCCGTGCTGTGGCAGGCGGGCAGCCACGAGTATGCCTACCTCTTTCAGGTCCCCCACCTGACCCTGGAGACCTACCAGGCCTGCGAGGAACTGGTCTATACCCAGGGCATGGAGCAGATCCAGCCGGGGCCGGAGCACATGTACAGCTATCTCACCGCTCTCTTTCTCTGCCACACCTGCGACGATCAGGCCCGAAAGGCCCTGAAAAAATGCCGCCGGTACCAGAGCTTCCATCTCTCCTATTGGGGCTGGATGGACTTTCACACCGCCCTGGCGGAGCTTTCCACCGGCCGGGTCACCAGCAACTTCAGCGGACACAGCGCGGCGCAGACGTTGGAAACAACTCTGTTTCATAAAACCTCTATGTTTGCAAGATTAAAGAGAAGGGAGAGATCATATTTATGAATGCCGCAGTATTGCTCATTGTCGGCGTCATCGTCCTGGTCCTTGCCTACCTCTTCTACGGAAGATGGCTGGCCAAGCAGTGGGGCGTGGACGACGGCCGCACCACCCCCGCCCACGAGCTGGAGGACGGCAAGGACTATTGTCCCGCCAAGGCCCCCGTGCTCATGGGGCACCATTTTTCCTCCATCGCCGGGGCCGGCCCCATCAACGGGCCCATCCAGGCCGCCGTGTTCGGCTGGGTGCCGGTGATGCTGTGGATCCTCATCGGAGGCATCTTCTTCGGCGGGGTCCACGACTTTGGCGCCCTGTTTGCCTCCATCCGCCACAAAGGCGAGTCCATTGGTGAGGTCATCTCCGACGCCATCGGCAGCCGGGCCAAGAAGCTCTTCATCATTTTCGCCTACCTGACCCTCATCCTGGTGGTGGCGGCCTTCGCCTCCATCGTGGCCAACACCTTTAAGGCCACCTATGACGAGAGCGGCCTGCTGGATGTGGCGGCCTCGGCGGCCAACGCCTCCACGGCCATGATTTCCATTCTGTTTATCCTCATGGCCATCATCTTCGGCTTCTTCGTCTACCGGCGCAACGCCCCCCTGGGCCTGGCCACAGTCATCGGCGTGGCGGGCATCGTCCTCTGCATGGTCATCGGCCTAAACTGGCACCCCATTTATCTCAGCGGCACCGCTTGGATCATCATTGTGGGCATCTACATCGCCGTGGCCTCGGTGACCCCGGTGTGGATTTTGCTCCAGCCCAGAGACTATTTAAGCTCCTTCCTCCTTTACGGCATGATGATTCTGGCCGTGGTGGGCATTGTGGGCTGCCACCCCACCCTGGAGATGCCCGCCTTCACCGGCTTCACCGACACCCTGGCCCCCACGGGGACCTCCCTGGGCTTCCTCTTCCCCGCCCTGTTTGTCACCATCGCCTGCGGCGCCGTGTCCGGGTTCCACTCTCTGGTGGCCTCGGGTACCACCGCCAAGCAGCTTAACCGGGAGAGAGATGCCAGACCCATCGCCTATGGCGGCATGCTCATTGAGTGCGTGCTGGCCCTCATTTCCGTGTGCGCTGTGGGTTACATCTGGGCCCAGTATGCCGACGGCACCACCGTCACCCCCACGGTGGTCTTTGCCACGGGCCTGGCCTCCATGTTCTCCAGCATCTTTGGGGAGGCCACCTATAGCGTGGTTTACTCTATGCTCATTCTGGCCGTCTCCGCCTTCTGCCTGACCTCCGTGGACACCGCCACCCGGCTGGCCCGGTACATGTTCCAGGAGTTCTTCATCCCCTCGGGCCAGACCCGGGAGGACCTGACCGGCTGGAAGAAGACCATCACCCACCCCGTGGTGGCCACCGCCATCACCGTGGTGCTGGGCGTGGCCCTGGGTCTCACGGGCTATGCTAAGATCTGGGCCCTCTTCGGCGCCGCCAACCAGCTGCTGGCCGCCCTGGGCCTGCTGGCCGTGTGCTGCTGGCTGGGGAAGATCGGGCGGAACAACAAGATGTTCTATATCCCCATGTTCTTCATGCTGGTGGTCACCTTGACCTCGCTGTGCTTCACCATCAAGGGGCAGTTTGCCGGCATCGCCGCCGGCACCGACGCCGCTTGGTGCTGGGTGCGGGCCATCATCGCCATCCTGCTGGTCATTCTGGCCATCGTGCTGGTGGTGGAGGGGGTTCGGGCCCTCTCCGGCCACAAAAAGGCGGCGCAGAAGAGCTGAGGGATTGGCTTTGGTTCTGTTCCCCTTGCTTTTGGGAAAACAAGCAGCGCTTCCGTGGATGCGGAAGCGCTGTTTTTTTGTGGGTGGGCCGGCCCGGAGGGCCGGGAACTAGGGGTGGTCGCAATCCTGCGACGTGGGGGGGCTTGCCCTTTGGGTTGGGGGTCGGCCCCAGGGCCGGTACGGGGTGTCGGCGCACACTGCGCCGTGGGGTTTTGCGCCGCCCGGCGCGGGGGCCCTCTTTCTTTCAAGAAAGAGGGGAAAGAAGATCAGGGGGAAAGAGGTTCTTTCCCCCTGGACCCCCAAACTCTGGTTAGTGTGAAACTTTGGGGCAGGGGTCCTAACGGGTTTCACTGGCCTGCGGCCCTTGCCCTCTAGGCTCTACGGGCCCGCCCACCAGCTAGGCGGGCTGGGACAGTTTTTGGAAGACTGCTGGGAGAGGGTGGAAGACAAATACAATATTTTTCTACTTTGCAATGCTCTGTATCGGAAGAAAGCGAGCGTTGCGTTTTTTTATCATGTGAAGAAAGACACACTCACGCCTTTCCCGAAGTGTCACACCCACAACCCCTGCGCGCCGAGCCGGCAGGCGCGCACGCTTCCCACCTGCCGCGCTTGGGCCGCAGGCCCGTCACCAAGCCACGGTACAGCCCGAAGGTCTACACCCACTAGAGAAGAGGGGTCCAGGGGGGGAGGAAACTCCTTCCCCCTGGTCTTCTTTCCCCCATTTCTTCGAAAGAAATGGGGCCCCAGCCGGGTAGGCTGCCCGCCCGGCGAGGGCAAACCACGGCGCAGTGTGCGCCGGCGGCCCGTCCCCGGCCCCCAGGGCCGGATCACCCAGTGATAGGGCACGGGCACACCCCCCACGTCGCAGGTCTGCGACCACCCCCGGTTCCCGGCCCACAGGGCCGGACCCCCCAGTGATAGGTCAGAACCCCCATGACTCACGGGGATACACCCCCTCCCCTTGTATTTTTTCCACAAATTTCCCCCATTTCCCCCCCAACCCCCTTGACAATTCCCGCCGGGGGGAGTAATTTCTTATCAGACAATTACACAGCGATCTTCAGGGCAGGGTGAAATTCCCGATCGGCGGTAAAGTCCGCGAGCCGTTCTGCGGCAGGATTTGGTGCAATTCCAAAACCGACAGTATAGTCTGGATGGAAGAAGATGGGCAAGAACACGGGGAGTCTCCCCGTCTGTTTGCCGTGGTTTGCTCTGGGATGTTTCATACGTTCCAGGGTTTTTTCATGGCAGAGGCGGTGGGATCTCTGTGGTGATTTCCGCATATAGTTTACCCGCTCTGAAGGTTTGCTTCAGAGCGTTTTTTGTTACCCGGAGGTGGCATACTATGACAGATCAGGAATACATGGCCTTGGCCCTGGACCTGGCCCGGAAAGGGGCCGGGTGGACCAGCCCCAACCCCATGGTGGGGGCAGTTATTGTAAAGGACGGCCAAATCATCGCCCAGGGATACCACGCCAAGTGCGGGGATCTCCACGCCGAGCGGGCCGCTTTGGCCGCCTGCCAGGGGGACCCCGCCGGGGCCACCATGTACGTGACCCTGGAGCCCTGCTGTCACCACGGCCGGCAGCCCCCTTGCACCGACGCCATTTTGGAGGCCGGCATCGCCCGGGTGGTGGTGGGGTCCGGGGACCCCAACCCCCTGGTGGCCGGCAAGGGGCTGGACATCCTCCGCAGCCACGGGGTCCAGGTTACCGAGGGAGTGCTCTCCCAGGAGTGCCGGGCCCTGAATGACGTGTTCTTCCACTTCATCCAGACCGGCCGGCCCTATGTGGTGCTGAAATACGCCATGACCCTGGACGGGAAGCTGGCGGCCTACACCGGGGCCTCCCAGTGGATCACCGGGGAGGAGGCCCGCCGCCACGTCCACACCCAGCGGGGCCGCTTCCGCGCCATTATGGTGGGGGTGGACACCGTCCTGGCTGACGACCCTCAGCTCACCTGCCGCATCGAAGGGGGCCGGAACCCCCTGCGGGTGATCTGCGACACCAACCTGCGCACCCCCCTCACCGCCCAGGTGGTCCAGACGGCCCAGGCCGTCCCCACCTGCATCGCCACCTGCGTCACCCAGGAGGGGCGGCTGGCCCCTTACCGGGACCTGGGGGTCCAGATCCTGCCGGTGCCCCAGGAGGGGGGCCACGTGGATCTCAAGGCCCTCATGGAGCTGCTGGGCAAAATGGGGGTGGACAGCGTCCTGCTGGAAGGGGGCGCCACCCTCCACTGGGCGGCGGTCCAGGCGGGGATCGTGGACAAGGTCCAGGCCTACATCGCCCCCAAGATCCTGGGGGGCAAGGGGGCCAAGGCCCCGGTGGGGGGCCAGGGCTTCCCCCACCCCGACCAGGCATTGCAGCTGAACACACCCGTCCTGACCCAGCTGGGCCCGGACTTCCTGTTAGAAAGCGAGGTGGCCAAGTAAATGTTTACCGGCATCGTGGAAGAGATGGGCACCCTCAAGTCCATCCGCAAAGGTCCCCACAGCGCCGTGCTGGAGATCCAGGCCAAGGTGGTCTTGGAGGACATCCATTTGGGGGACAGCATCGCCGTCAACGGCGTCTGCCTCACCGCCACCTCCTTCTCCCCCACGGGCTTCACCGCCGACGTGATGCACGAAACCCTGAACCGCTCCTCCCTGTCCCAGCTCCGGCCCGGGAGCCTGGTGAACTTGGAGCGGGCCATGGCCGCCAACGGCCGCTTCGGGGGCCACATCGTGGCCGGCCACGTGGACGGGGTGGGCACCGTCCGGTCTGTAGAGAAGGATGACAACGCCATCTGGTACACCATCGCCGCCGGACCCGAGGTCCTCAAATATGTGGTGGAGAAGGGCTCCATCACCATCGACGGCATCAGCCTGACGGTGGCCCGGGTGGATGCCACCTCCTTCGCCATCTCCGCCATCCCCCACACGGTGGCCGTCACTGTCCTGTCCCAGCGGGGGCCGGGGGATATCGTAAACCTGGAAACGGACATCATCGGAAAGTACGTGGAGAAGCTCCTCCACTTCCCCCAGGAGGCAGAGGCCAGCCAGCCAGCCTCCGGGATTACCAGAGAATTTTTAACCCGCTACGGCTATTGACCTTGAAAGGAGTACGTCCCATGTTTCAGTACAACACCATTGAAGAGGCCCTGGAAGATCTCCGCCAGGGCAAGATGATCCTCTGCACCGACGACCCCGACCGGGAAAATGAGGGCGACCTCATCTGCGCAGCAGAGTTTGCCACCACCGAGAACGTGAACTTCATGGCCACCCACGCCAAGGGCCTCATCTGCATGCCCATGTCCCTGGAATATGTCCAGAAGCTCCAGTTCCCCCAGATGGTCACCCGGAACACCGACAACCATGAGACCGCCTTCACCATCTCCATCGACCACGTGGACACCACCACCGGCATCTCCGCCGCCGAGCGGTCCATCACCGCCATGAAGTGCGTGGACCCCAACGCCAAGCCCGAGGACTTCCGCCGCCCCGGCCACATGTTCCCCCTGCTGGCCAAGGAAAACGGCGTGCTGGAGCGCAACGGCCACACGGAGGCCACCGTGGACCTGATGCGCCTGGCCGGCCTGAAGGAAGTGGGCCTGTGCTGCGAGATTATGCGGGACGACGGCACCATGATGCGGGCCCCCGAGCTCCAGGAAAAGGCCAAGGAGTGGGGGATGAAGTTCATCACCATCCGGGACCTGCAGGCCTACCGCAAGCGCCATGAGGTGCTGGTGGACCGGGTCACCGTCACCAAAATGCCCACCAAGTACGGCGACTTCATGGCCTATGGCTACATCAACAAGATCAATGGCCAGCACCACGTGGCCCTGGTCAAGGGAGAAGTGGGCGACGGCCAGAACCTTCTCTGCCGGGTCCACTCCGAGTGCCTCACCGGCGACACCTTCGGCTCCCTCCGCTGCGACTGCGGCCAGCAGCTGGCCGCCGCCATGAGCCAGATCGAGAAGGAAGGCCGGGGCATCCTGCTCTACATGCGCCAAGAGGGCCGGGGCATTGGCCTCATCAACAAGCTGCGGGCCTATAACCTTCAGGACCAGGGCATGGACACCCTGGAGGCCAACCTGGCCCTGGGCTTTGCCGGGGACCTGCGGGAGTACTACATCGGGGCCCAGATCCTCCGGGACCTGGGGGCCAAGACCCTGCGCCTGCTGACCAACAACCCCGACAAGGTCTATCAGCTGGCCGACTTCGGCATGGAGATCACCGAGCGGGTGCCCATCCAGGTGGCGGCCACCGCCCACGACCTGTTCTACCTGCAGACCAAGCAGAAGAAGATGGGCCACATTTTGGATTATTGATCCAACTTAGATCGAACGGGCCTTGCCAAGGTCCGCCCCACCCAGAAAACCACAAACACAACATACATTAAAAGGAGGACCATTCCCATGAACACCTACGAAGGAAAACTCGTCGCCCAAAATATGAAGGTGGCCATCGTCGCCGCCCGGTTTAACGAATTCATCACCTCCAAGCTCATCGGCGGGGCCATGGACGGCCTGACCCGCCACGGGGTTGCCGAGGAGGATATCTACCTGGCCTGGGTGCCCGGCGCCTTTGAGATCCCCCTGGTGGCTTCCAAGCTGGCCAAGAGCGGCAAGTATGACGCCGTCATCTGCCTGGGCGCCGTCATCCGGGGCAGCACCAGCCACTATGACCTGGTGTGCAACGAGGTGGCCAAGGGCATCGCTCAGGTCTCCCTGGCCAGCGAGATTCCCGTCCTCTTCGGCGTGGTCACCACCGACACCATCGAGCAGGCCATCGAGCGCTCCGGCACCAAGGCCGGCAACAAGGGCTATGACTGTGCCCTGGGTGCCGTGGAAATGGTCAACCTCATCCGGGAGATCGAGGCCTGAGCCGATTCCTTGCAGAAACAATTTCACCCTTCCATAAAAAGAAACGCTCCGCCGCGCCAAAGACAGGCACGGCGGAGCGTTTCTTTCTGCTTGATACGATTCTTCCATAAAAACAGGATTTTTATGGAAGAAGCAACGCTGACGCGTTTCACTTTTCAGCGGCTATGCCGCTGAAAAGACGTCTCATGCATCATTCGACGCACCTGCGGCGCGATAAAAAGTAACCTTTTTGCAAAGTCTACTTTTTATCGAATGATAGTATGAACGGGAGCGCCGGATTCAAAAATAGGTGTCCAGAAGGGCCTGGGCGCTCTCGTCCCCCTGCCGGGCGGCCTTTTTCAGCCAGTCCTCGGCCTTGGCGAAGTTCCGCTCTGTCACCTCGCCTTTCAGATAGAGGATCCCGCAGAGGACCTGGGCGTTGCAATGCCCCTGCCTGGCCGCTTGCAGATACCAGTCCATGGCGGCCCTCCTGTCTACCTGGGTCCCCAGGCCGTCGTCGTACATGGTGCCGCAGCGGAACTGGGCCTCGGCGTCCCCCTGCTCGGCCGCCGCCAGATACCAGTACAAGGCCTTTTCCGGGTCGGTTTCCGTCCCCCGGCCCTCCTCATATAGCCCGGCGCAGAGGACCTGAGCCCGCACGTCCCCCTGCTTCGCCGCCGCCAAGGCCCAGCGCAGGGCGGCTTCGTCGTCCCCCTCGTCATAGTAAATGGAGGCGCAGAGGACCTGGGCCTTTGCCAGCCCCTTCTCCCCAGCCTGGGTCAAAAAGGTCAGGGCCTCCCGGTGCTGGCCCGCCTGATACAGCTCTCCGCCGGCCCGGTAGAGGTCCTGGGCCGTGGGCTCCGGGGGCGGCGTCTCTTTGGGGGCCGGAGGCGTGGCCGGTTCCGGCCGGGCAGCGGGGGGCTTGTGGGCGGCCGGTTCCGGCTGGGCCAGCGCCTCTTCCACGATCTCATCAAAGGTCAGCGCCGACTTGGCCTCCTTCACCGGCTCCGCCCCGGCGGGCGCTGTCCCGGGATCGGGCGCGGGGGCGTCCGGGGCGGAAGCGCTCAGGGCGATGACCCCCTCCAAGATGGCAATCACGGGCTTGTCATAGACGTTTCCCACATAGACCACCCGCTGGCTGCCGGAGGCATAGTCCACCGTCAGGAAGGCGTTGTTGGTGCCCCCCTTTTTCACCCGGCAGATCCCCGCCAGGGGCAGCTTGGAGAGCCCCCCTGTTTTCTTGGGGAAATGGGCAAACTCACTGCTGTAAAGCCCGTCCACCGCCAGCAGGATGCCGTTTTTCCCGCTGCCGAAGACCGTGCTGTCATACAGGCCGATGATGTCCTCCCGGCGGCAGCCCTTGGCGTAACCGGCCAGGGCCCCCCGGATGGCTTTGTCCTTTCCCCGCTCCCCAGGCAGGAAGTCAGTTTTCGTGGCCGCAGCGGCCTCATTCATGATCTCACGCAAGTCTTCCCGTGTCAGCATAGCGCTCCCCCACACCGCTCCGGCAGAACCGGAGGTTTTTCTTGGATTATACTCCCTCCGGCGGCCGCGCACAAGGGGCCCCTGGAAACTCCCCACAATAAATATCCCCCGGCAAAGCCGGGGGTTTTTCATATGCGGGCATAGCCCTTGTTTACTAGCAGCGCCTCAAGGCGCATATACGGTCTGGCCCACGCGAAAAGATTGTTATTTGCTACCCGTAAACGGGTTAATAT
>DBEYYM010000022.1:0-5343 GCA_048184675.1 Evtepia sp.
CTTGGACACGCCCATAAAGGGGCAGATGCCCAGGAACTGGGACAGGACGAAGTTGTTGACCAGAATCGCGCCCAAGGCGATCGAAAGCAGGCTAGTGATACTTTCCATTACTTCGCCACCTCCTTATTCTTCTTGGGCTTGCTCATAAAGTACTGAACAACGGCGATAACCACACCCAGGGTCAGGAAGCCGCCCACGGGGAGGATCATGCCCAGAGCCACCACGTCCTCGGAGAGGATCTGATAGCCGGCGCCATTGTTGAGGATGCCGCCGCCAAAGGTGCCGGCGCCCAGGAACTCACGGATGATACTCATAATGGTCAGAGAGACCATGTTGCCGAAGCCCTGGAAGATACCGTCCAGAGCGGAAGCGCCCACGCCGTTCTTAGAGGCAAAGCCTTCGGCGCGGCCCAGGATGATACAGTTCACCACGATCAGGGGGATGAACAGACCCAGGCTGGCGGACAGAGCAGGCACAAAGCCCTTCAGCAGAAGGTCAACCATGGTCACGAAGCCAGCGATCACGACGATGTAGCAGGCGATACGGACCTTACTGGGGATGATCTTCCGCAGCAGGGAGATAACCACGTTGGAGCAAGTCAGGATGATCATAACGGCAAGACCCATGCCCAGGCCGTTGAACATCGAGGTGGTGATGGCCAGCAGGGGGCACATACCCAGCAGCTGGACCAGAGACGGGTTCTGGGTAATGAGGCCGTCAATAAATTGTTTCTTTACATTCATGTGTTCGGTCCCTCCTTAACCCAGTGCTTCCACAACAGCACGGGCGGCGTTGACGCCGTCGCACACTGCGCGGGAGGTAATGGTGGATCCGGTGATGGCAGCGATGGTGCCGCCGTCCTTGGACACGCTGAGAACGTCAGTGGTGCCCGCAAACTGGGCCTGCCATTCGGGGTCTGTGGCCTTAGAGCCCAAGCCGGAGGTCTCGGAGTGGGTAATGATAGCCAGACCCGTAACCTCACCGGAAGAATTGATACCGGCCATCATGTCGATGGCGCCGCCGAAGCCGTTGGGGGAGTTGGTCTCCACCACATAGCCTTCCTCGCCGGCCTGATAGACGGCCAGAACGGGGACCACGGTGCCAGTGTCCAGAGTGACCTCGGTCACAGGGCTGTCGACCTGCTCATAGTCGCCGCTATCCAGGGGAAGGACCACTGCCAGGGAGTCCTGGATGGTCTTCTCGGTGTTTGCAGCAATGGCGGGAGCAGTGACCTGGTTAACCAGGCCCAGCAGGGCCGCGACCACCAAGCAGATGAGGGCCAGAACGATGACCAGAGAGGCCAAGCCGGGTTCTTTCTTTGCAGTGCTCATGCTTCAGCGCCCTCCTTTGCAGCTTTTTTGGCGGCCTTAGCCTTTTCCTTCTCGGCCTTGCGCATCTCAGCGGTGACACCGAAACGCTTGGGCAGAGTGGCCTTATCAATGAGCCAGACGCAGATGTTCATGATCAGGATGGAGTAGCAGACACCCTCGGGGTAGCCGCCGAAGTAGCGGATGAAGACCACCAGCAGGCCTGCGCCAATGCCGAAGATGATCTCGCCCTTGGGGGTGTTGGGGCTTGTGACATAGTCAGTAGCCATGAAGAAAGCGCCCAGGAACAGGCCGCCAGCGAAGATCTCGCGGAGCATCCACAGGAAGACATTGTAGCCTTCGGGAGCCCGGGAGAAGATCAGGGTCAGCACAGCCACGGTGAGGATATAAGCGGCGGGAATCCGAATACGGATGACGCCCTTGGCGAGCAGATAGATGCCGCCGATGAGCAGAGCGATGGCAGAAACCTCGCCCACGCAGCCGCCGATGTTGCCGATGAACATGTCGCTCAGGGAGAACTGGTTCACAGCTGCCATGGTGTCTTCGGCACTCTTCATGTAGTCCACAGACAGGGGGGTAGAACCGGTCACTGCGTCAGTGACGGAGAGGATGGAAACCCAGTTTTCTTTACCGGGCAGCACCCAGGTGGTCATGGGCACGGGGTAGCAGAGCATCAGGAAGGCTCTGCCGGCCAGTGCGGGGTTGAGGAAGTTGGTGCCCAGGCCGCCGAAGAGCTGCTTCACCACGACAATGGCGAAGAAGTCACCGATAATGATGGTCCAGTAGGGCAGGGTGACCGGACATACAAAGACCAGCAGCACGCCGGTGATGGCAGCCGACAGATCCCCACAGGGATTGGGCTTGTGCATCAGCTTGCAGTATCCCCACTCAAAGATTTCACAGAAAATCACCGACACCAGGGTGGTGGTCAGTGCGCGCGGTCCAAACACATAGATGCCCATCGCCAGAGCAGGGATCAGGGCGATGAGAACATCCCGCATCAGATTTTTGGTTCCAACAGGAGACGATGCGTGCGGCGAGGAGGCTACGCTCAGTTTATATTCTTCCATGCTGTCCCCTCCTTACTTCTTTGCCGCCTGCTGGCGGATGGCGAACTTGGCGGTACGGAACTGCTGAACCAGAGGAATTCTGGCCGGGCAGATGTACTGGCAGCAACCACATTCCATGCAGTCCATAATCCGGTACTCTTCCACTTCGCTCCAACGGCGGGCCTTGGCGAACATGTTCATGAAGAGGGGGGTCAGGTGCATGGGGCAGACGTTAACGCAGCGTGCGCAGCGGATGCAGGTGGGATTGGGGCTGACCGCCGGCATATCCTCCTTACTCAGGCAGAGCACACAGTTGCTGGCCTTGCCCATGGTCACGGACATGTCATACTGGGCAAAGCCCATCATGGGGCCGCCAGAGATCACGCGAGCGGGGGTACCGTTGAAGCCGCCAGCCTCTTCAATCAGGTGAGAGAAGGGGGTGCCAACGGGAGCCAGCAGGTTCACGGGGTTCTTCACCGCGCTGCCGGTGATGGTGATCACGCGCTGATACACGGGCAGACCCAGTGCCACAGCGTCATAGATGGCAGCAGTGGTGGCAGCGTTAAACACGCAGCAACCCACATCGGCAGGCAGCTTGCCGGGGGGCACCTCACGGCCGGTGATGGCCTGGATGAGCTGCTTCTCAGCGCCCTGGGGGTAACGGGTGCGCAGCGCCCGGACGGTAATGTCCTTGGCATCGCCCACCAGCTCCTTCAGGTGGTTAACCGCGTTCATCTTGTTGTCTTCAATGCCGATGTACGCATGGTCCAGCTGCAGTGCCTTCATAATGAACCGAACGCCGCCGATGATCTTTTCGCCGTGCTCCAGCATCAAGCGATGGTCCGCGGTAATGTAGGGTTCGCATTCGGCACCATTGATGATAATGGTGTCTGCTTTGCCGACTGCGGAACTGATTTTGACGTGGGTGGGGAAGCCCGCGCCGCCCATACCAGTACAGCCAGCGTCGCGGATGATGTCGATGATCTCCTGAGAAGTCAGAGCGTCGACATTTTCGCGAGGCTTGCAGTCCGGGCAAAGGGTGTTTTGGAAGTCATTTTCAATCACGACAGAAAGCGTGGGCGTGCCGCCGGTACCGGGGCGAGGCTCAACTGCCACAACCTTACCAGAAACGCTGGCATGGATGGGAGCGCCGAGGCCTGCGGTGGCACCGATCATTTGACCGACCGTTACAGTGTCGCCTTTTTGCACCACGGGCTTACAGGGAGCGCCGATGTGCATAGACATCGGGATCACGACCTGCGCCGGAGCGTTGGCGAGCGGTTGGATCGGCTTCTGCTCAGTAGCTTCCTTGTGTTCGGCGGGGTGGACGCCGCCGTAGAACATTTGCTTCATAAGCATCACCTCTGTTTTTCCTTGCCTAATTCTCTTTTTCCCCAAAAAATTGCCTCAGTCCGCAGGGAGACTAAAACACTATATATAATAAAGCCAACTGACCAAATTGTCCAGTGATTTTCCAAACAAATTTGCCCCAGAATTCGAAATTTTCGGAAATTTGTTTTTGGATTTTTTTCCATTCCCTTTTTTCTCTTGATTTGCTATACTGAACATGGAATTTTCTTGTCAGGAGGCGTCCCCCATGAAAACCAAGCTGAAAAAATTTTCCATTTTAGGCGATTCCATTTCCACTTTCCAGGGGTACTCCCCTTGGGGCGCCGAGCACTATGCCCCAGACACCGGCCCGGCCACAGGGGTTTTCTCGGTGGAAGACACCTGGTGGATGCAGGTCATCCAGGCCCTGGGCGGGGAGCTCCTCTCTAACCTCTCCATTTCAGGCAACACCGTCACCACAAACGGAAAAATGGGGGGCTTTCCCTCTGGGCGCATCCGCCAAGTGGCGGTGGATGGAGTCCATCCTGACCATATCCTACTTTATGCTGGGCTCAACGATATGAACTTCTACATTCCTCCCCAGGTCTTCCAGGCAGAGTACCAGCAGCTGCTGGCTCGGCTTCAGGCTGCCTATCCCCAGGCAGAGATCCACTGCGGCACCCTGCTCTTAGGAGCCATTGGGGGCGATCAGACCTCCATGCGGCCTCTGGCCCAGCGCCTGGTCCCTTACAACGAGGCCATCTGCCAAGCCGTGGACCAAGCAGGCTGTCACCTCGTTGACCTGGCCTCCATGGGACTGCGTTACACCTCTCTGGACGCCTTCCACCCCAACGGAGAGGGTATGAAGCAGCTCTCTTCCCTTTGGCTCCAAGGGATGACGGCCTCTGGCTTTCCCCGTGAATCCCAGCCGGTTCATTTCTTCTGAGAAATTTTCATGGTTTTCTTGCACTTGTTCGCCCACTGGAGTATAATAGGCTCCACGAACAGAATATCCGAAAAATGATGCCATCGCAACATCTATTTTGCTGGAAATTTGATAGACTCTTACCGAACCTTGAACAAAACTGATTTTTCTTACGGTAATATATAACAAAGGAGGACTTATCATGTCTCAAGCAACCGCGCCTAAGGTCTCCGTTTTAGGAGACGGCGTCAGCACCTTTGAAGGCTACACGCCCAAACTTGGAAGCTGGTACTCTTCCAGCTATATCTCTTACTCCGGCTTCGGCACCGCCGAGGAAACCTGGTGGATGCAGGTCACGCAGCAGATTGGCGGCACTTTCCTGAAAAACAATTCTTTCTCTGGTTCCCATGTCAGCTATGCCGGCCACTATGCTGCTGTCCTCCCCGGCCGAATCCGCGACCTGGCCACCGACGAAGAAACGCCCGATATCGTCCTGATCTACACGGGGATCAACGACGTCATTCACGATATTGATCTGGACAAGTTCCGCCGGGATTACCTGGACATGCTTCAAAAGGTCCAGAAATTCCACCCCGGTGTGCAAATCTGGGCAGGCACCCTGATCCTGGGGCAGAACCCCAACAACCGCCTCCCCTACGCACCGGCGGAAGCTCTGACCAATCTGGAGGACTACAACGCCATCATCCGCGAC
>DBEYYM010000023.1:0-7931 GCA_048184675.1 Evtepia sp.
CAACGACTTGTCCACCCTCTTTCCAGCTCTGGCCGCCCAGTGGGACAGCCAGGGGAACCAGGGGCTGGACCTGGCGGAGATCTCCCCCTACAGCAACCGCCGGGCCTGGTGGCAATGTGACAAGGGGCACCGGTGGCGCTCGGTGATCAGCGCCCGGGCCAGAGGCAGCGGTTGCCCCTATTGCACGGGCCGAAAGGTCCTGGCAGGGTTCAACGACCTGGCCACGGTGTATCCCCAAATTGCCGCCCAGTGGCACCCCACCCTGAACGGCGGCTTGACGGCCCAAATGGTCACCGCCGGCAGCCACCAGAAGGTTTGGTGGATTTGCCCGGAGAATCACGTTTGGCGGGCGGTGGTCTATTCCAGGACCAGTACCCAGAAATGCGGCTGCCCGGTGTGCGCCGGGGTGGTCAGCCAAAAGAAGCTGGACCGGTACCGGATGGAACCCGACCCCCCACCCCAGGAAACGGACGAGCCCGCCTGACCCGCCCCCTGGGGGCCTAGAAACAGGCGAAAGAAAAAATGAGAAGAAAAAGGAGGAAACCATGAAACGAAAATTTTTAGCGTTACTTTTGTCCTTTTGCATGGCGTTATCCCTCTTGCCGGTAAGTGCATTGGCAGAGGGGGGAGACGAGAGTAGTGACACCGGTACTACCTCTGTAGCTAAAGATGATCCCAAGCCTACTATTAACAAGTCGGCCACCAATCTGAAAAACGACCAGACGGACGTCACCCTGTCCATCGGCGCAAGCAGTGAACAGTCTACCGCTGACGTTGTTTTTGTCCTGGATAAATCCACTAGCACAGACGTCAAAGCGGAAGCCCTCGACATGTTGGCAGAGTTGCAGAAGGTAGCAGCGGAAGGCGATCTAAATGTCAATGTGGGTGTGGTTATTTTCAATAAGAGTGCCAATAATGAAGGATATGTCCTTCCTTTGACACCTCTGGCCGAGGCACTGGAACCGTTAGAAGACAGTTCTGAAAAGAATGCTATCTCTGCCATTTTTGAGAAAACACTCAACAGCGGTACCAACATTGAGGCCGGTATCCGAAAAGGCATGGAATTGCTGGA
Organism: Evtepia sp.; assembly: GCA_048184675.1. Taxonomy (GTDB): domain Bacteria; phylum Bacillota; class Clostridia; order Oscillospirales; family Oscillospiraceae; genus Evtepia. The sequence continues at coordinate 1,073 of DBEYYM010000023.1, forward strand.
AAGTGACAAAACACCTTTGGCCGATAAGCACTTGGTGCTGGTTACCGATGGCGTTACTTATATGTGGGGAACAGGTGAAACTCCCCAAACTGTGTATGTAGAGCTTAACAACACCAAAGCAGCCAGTGTAGATATGGTAAACGACTATTACTCTTGTCGTAGCAAAGAGTATAATGCTTACAAAGATGCTGCACAATGGATGTCTAGTGCAAAAAATGGTGGAATTGAAGAGATTATTGAAAAATATCAGACAGACTATACTATTGCCTATGGAGCTGATGTAGGAAAATATATTCCTACATCAGAAAATAGTCAATATTCCAGCTTGGAAGCAGCCATTTACATGGCAGGTAAAGCTTGGCAAGACGCAGCAGATGCAGGATATGTACTGCACGCTTATGCCTCGGACAGTTATATTTCATCAGAAAAATATCCGTGGGGACCTAACTTCATCTCTGGATTAAGTACAATTAGCGGTACATCTACTCTGTACAATGATACTGCAAACCAAGTTGATGGCATGTTTGATAGCGTAAAGAACTCTATCCTCTATGAGATTCAGAAGGGCACTGTCACCGATGTGGTTGGGGATGCCTTTGAATTGAATGAGGGTACTTTTAAGCTATCGGTTGGAAACACTGAGATTGTCCAAGACGGCACAACAACTACTGGATATGATGTCAGTTTTGATAATGGGAACTACGGTGTAACCTACAATAAAGAGACTAAGACGATTACTTGGGATATTAACGTTCCCGTAGAAGCTGGCAAGGCACTTGCCCTGTCCTATGGTCTGACCCTCACAGAAAAGGAAACAGAGCCTGGTATCCATAAGGTACCCACGAACGAAAGTGCTACATTAAACTATACTTCTACCACTGAAACGGAAGGAACAGAGGTATTCCCGGTGCCCACGCTGACCTACTCCACGTGGGAGACCTCCAAGTCGAAGACAGCTACCAACCTGGATAGCAACTACGAATCCAAAGTGACGTTGTCTCTGCCCTCTGCCGAGGAACAGCTGGTCTCCGACGTGGTCTTCGTGCTGGATAAGTCCGAGAGCACGGTAAAAGCAGAGATTTCTGAGGAAATCGAGGCTCTTTGCTCCGCGATTCAAAAGACTGAAGGTAAGGTGAACGTCGGCGTTGTCACGTTCAATAGTACAGTTGCGAACTCCTTGTCACTGACAGAACTGACGGCAGAAAACCTGGTGACAATTAAAAGTGCAATTAATTACGCCAACTCAAATGGCACGAATATCCACGCGGGCCTGCAGAAGGGCATAGAACTGCTCAAGACAGGAACTGCAGATGAGAACCACAAGTATCTGATCCTCGTTTCTGACGGTATCACCTACCTCTATAACAATGAGAAAGGTGAGGGCCCCAAGGCCATCAACTACAATGGCGAGACTACTTCTTCGCACTATGCGTATGAGTACGGCAATAACAATGCGCCCGAAAACTGGGAAGCCTTTTTAGAGAACGCCGCTGAGCGAGTTGAGAAAGATGAAACCACGTATGAGGGCAGTTGGTCGATTGACAGCAACGGTAAAACTTCCGTGACAGGTTCCACAAAATCCCTGGTTGGCAGCACGGCCTATGTGAAAGAAGGTATCACAGATCTTAGGACAGGCCATGCGATGTCTGCCACAAAGGCCTTGCTGCGGACCTATGAGGCATATCAAGAGGCAATGGAGTTGTGCGGCCAAAACCATGTCTATGCCATTGGCAGAGAGAATAGTAGCTTCCCTTGGGGCAACTCTTTCATGACATACCTGTCTGACATTTCCGCGGGTGAGCAGGATGTTAAGACCATCATCTGGGACGACATTTATTACCTGCTGGACGCTGGTTCTTATGTTGTTGATATGATTGGCAATGACAAAGATAGCAACGGCAACGAGTATAATTTTGATTTCGTCAACGCCGCCAATGCTTTGACCCTGACTGTAAGTGGGGTAAAATATACAACATCCGCGAACAACAATCAGTTGTCGGACAATGAAACTGCACGTTACATTTTCACTTCTGATGGTGTAAACGCAACCAACGGTAAAGAAGCACCTTTCGTTCTTCACTACTATGAGAAGGGGCAAGATGGCCAATCTGCTGAATGCTTCGTCTGGGAAATCAACGTCCCCGTCAGCAGATTTGCCCCTGTCCAGCTGACCTACACCGTTAAGCTGACCAACCCCCAGACCACTGCGGGAACTTACGGCCAGTACGATGCAGACGGCAGCGATGGCGGCACTGCTCTGTACACCAACAACAGCGCTACTCTGTACCCCGTGGATAGCAACGGTGACAAGGGAGTTCCTGAAAACTTCCTGAAGCCCACCGTTTCCTATGAGGTCAAAAAGCCCTCCAAGCCCACGAACCCCGCAAATCCCACCACCCCCGTGACGCCTCCCCCGGCGCTGAACACCGAGGACCACTTCGCCTACATCATCGGCTACCCCGTGGATTACTACACCGGTGAGCCCACCGATGACCAGACGAAGAAACCCGTGAAGCCCGAGGGTAACATCACCCGTGCCGAAGTGGCCACCATCTTCTTCCGCTTGCTCACGGATGAAGTGCGCAACGAGTATTGGAGCCAGACCTGTGAGTACAGCGACGTGGACATTGACGACTGGTTCAACAACGCCGTCTGCACCCTGTCCAACTTCGGCATCCTGAAGGGCTACGAGGACGGCACCTTCCGGCCCAACGGCAACATTACCCGTGCCGAGTTTGCCACCATCGCCGTTCGGTTCTTCGAGGTGGAGTACAACGGCAAAGACCTCTTCCCCGATATCAACGGCCACTGGGCCCAGGATTACATCAACCAAGCTGGCTTCGCCGGTCTGGTTGAGGGCTATCCCGACGGCACCTTCGGCCCCGAGAAGCTCATCACCCGTGCCGAGGCCGTGACCATCGTCAACCGGACCATCGACCGCCACCCCGACAAGGAGCACCTCCTGGACGACATGCTGGTCTGGCCCGACAACATGGACACCACCAAGTGGTACTACGCTGACATGCAGGAGGCCACCAACTCCCACGAGTACACCATGCACACCAAGACGGCCGAGACCGAATCCCAAACCAAATATGAGATCTGGCAGAAGATTCTCCCCGTCCGTGACTGGGAGGCCTTCGAAAAGGCCTGGGCCGACGCCAACGCCGCCGCCAACCCCGGCGAAGTGGTGCGGTAATCTCCCTCGCAAAATTTCATAACCAAAGCACACCAAAAGGGCGCTGGATCACTCCAGCGCCCTTTCTCTTTGGGTTTCTTTGGATGCTCAGCCCTTGTAGCTGAGCACTGCCACCTGGGGCTTGGTGCCCTCGTTGATGGTGATGGTGTCTCCGGGGTAGTAGACATAGTCCTCCACCAGGGCCAGGAATTCCTCCACCTCGGCCACGTTGGGCAGGCCTTTGTCCCCCATGCGGTAGTGCATGGGGATGACCACCTTGGGGTGGATGGCGTCGATGAGTTCTTTGGCCTGCTGGGGGTCGATGGTGTAAAAGCCTCCCACGGGGACCAGGGCCACATCCAGGTTTTGCAGCTCCGCCGCCTGGGCGGGGGTCAGGGGACATCCGATGTCCCCAAAGTGGGCCAGACGGAGCTTGCCCACTTGCAGCAGGTGAATGTTGCTCTCCCCCCGGAGCTTGCCCCCTTCGGGGTCGTGGAAGGTGGGGATGGCCGTGATCTGGAAGGGGTTTTCGTGGCCGGTGAGGGGGGCCACGATGTCAGCGGCGTTGTGGTCGTCGTGCTGGTGGGAGCAGAGGACCAGATCGGCGGCCAAGTCCAGAGGGGACATGCCCCGGACATAGTTGTGGGCGTAGGGGTCCAGGACCACCGTGAAGTCCCGGCAGGTCACGGAGAAGCAGGCGTGGCCGTGCCAGCGCAGGGTCAGTTGTTCCATGAAAAAACCTCCTTTGTGGGTTGCGGTTCCGTTTGTTCTGGTTCTATTGTACCACATTCCAGGGCAACAGGCAGCACTTTCTGGCAAAAAAGAGAAAAACTTGACAGAAAGATTTCATATTCCATGGAAAAATCCCGGAGAGCATAGTATAATAAAGCAAGAAAAAAACCGCCCCAGGCGGCGAAACGGAGAGATAACACATGAAAGCAACTTTGGTGATTATGGCAGCCGGCATGGGCTCCCGCTACGGCGGGGAGAAGCAGACCGACGGCATCGGCCCCCATGGGGAGGCCATCATGGAGTATTCGGTCTATGACGCCATCCGGGCCGGCTTCCATAAGATCGTTTTTATTGTGAAACCGGGCATGGAAGAGACCATTCGGACCCTGTGCGGGGACCGAATCCAGACCATGCACACCCCCCAGGGAGAGCCGGTGGAGGTGGCCTACGCCGTTCAGGATTTCACCAGCCTGCCCGACTTTTACCAGCTCCCCCCAGAGCGGAAGAAGCCCTTTGGCACCGTCCACGCCGCCCTGTGCGCCCGGCCTGTGGTGGACGAGCCCTTTGCCATCATCAACGCCGATGACTATTACGGGGTGCCGGCCTATGCCACCATTCTGGAAAAGCTGCTGACCCTGGCCCCCACCGGGGAGGGGCCCATGGTGGGCTACCGGCTGAAAAACACCGTCAGCGACAACGGCACCGTCTCCCGCGGGGTCTGCCAGCTGGAGGCAGGGAGCCTGAAAAAGGTGAAAGAGACCCTGAAAATTAAAAAGTACCCCGACGGCCGGATCGCCGACACAGAGAACCCCGACCAGGAGATCCCCCTGGACCCCGAGAGCGTGGTCTCCATGAATTTCTGGGGCTTCACCCCGTGGATCTTTGAGGAGATGGACCGGTACTTTACAGACTTCCTCCACAACCTGACCCCGGAGGAAATCAAGGCCGAGTGTCTGCTGCCAGTGCTGGTGGACCGGCTCATTACCGGCGGAAAACTGGACGTGGCCGTTCTCCACACCGATGCGGTGTGGTTCGGCGTTACCTATCAGGAGGACCGGCCCGTGGTGGAGCGTGCGCTGAAGGCCCTCCACGACGAAGGAGTCTATCCCCCCTCCTTAAAAGACTGCTAAAAATCAAGCCCGGCGGCAGGTCTATGCCGCCGGGTTTTTGAGAAAAGGTGGAAAAAAGCCAAAAAGGGGATTGACAAATCCCGCCAGAATGAGTATACTATCGTAGCAGCTAAAAAATGCGGATGTGCTGGAACTGGTAGACAGGCACGTTTGAGGGGCGTGTGTCCATGACGTACGGGTTCAAGTCCCGTCATCCGCACCAAAAAGAGACAAACTTGTTTCAGGACAGGTTTGTCTTTCTTTTTGCCCAAGAATAGCCCGAAAAGCAAATTGAAGCAGCAGGTTTTTCTTTGAAGCCTGCTGCTTTTTTAGTCGTGAAGTGTTATTCTGCAGAGATAACCTGCTAATAAAAATGTTATAGACACTTACACTCAAGGCTAATTCCACTAATATCTGTATTTACCTTGTAAAAGTTGCAATCATTCGATACAATTCAAGAAAGGAAGACGCAAATGAGATTGTCAGCCTTGGAATCAAAAATTTTCGGTAAGGTTTGCTATGGCTATCAACGTGATAAGAGAGGAATTGTAGAGACAGTGGAAGAATACCGTCTGATGTCAAACCTCTATGCTGAAGAGGTGTCCCAGACAATTGCGTATTCGATGTTCAAAGGGTCAAAGGTGGGCGCAGATGGAAACTTTCTACATCCCAATGCTATCCGCTATATGCTTATTAAGATCCTTTGTGTTAGACTAAAATCGAACTGTAGGTAGAAATTACCTTTATCGCACCTTTAGCATGAATGCGTACAACTCTATCAACATCATTTTTTGACAGAGAATTCAATTTGTCCAAGCAATGATTTACATATTCTGGCTTACGCTTTCCTAATACCCGAAACATTTCCGGCACTTCCATTCTTACCCGGACATTTTCGTCATCAAGAAGTTTTTCAAATACAGAAATAAAATTTTCATACGCTTCCGGTGTATTTGTCGCAATGTTTTCAGAAGCCCATATAAAACTCAACCGTACATTAGGGCTGTTATCTCCTGCCAAGATAAATAGTTCCTCAAAATAAGGTGCAACAAGTTTGTAATCTGCTCTGCCAATTCGTCCTAAAGCATTAGCGGTACGCTCTCTTAATAAGTCATTTTCCGAAACAATAAAAGAAGCAATTTCTTTTGTATATGGTGTGATTTCCTGCGGATATATTAATCCCATCTCTCCAAGCAGCCACATTGCTTTAGCCGTTATTTTAGGAGATTGATTTTTAAGTAAAGAAGCTACATAGGGGATATTTTGTTTCCAAATAGTTTTATCTTTTGTCAGTTGACCAAGTTCACGATATAATGTTTCATCCATAAGCGTTGTTTTTACCTTTCTTTTTGATTCGCTCTCACAGGCACAATAAATACTACAACAATTATGCACAATGTAATGATGCTTGCTATTGTTGAAGACATTGTCATTTTGGGAAATTGTTCAAATTTCAACATATAGGTCACAAAGGCATTGGGGAGATTCACAAAATCTTTCCATTTTTTCTGCCACTTTTCATTTCTCAATATGTGTGGTACAATATTAGTATGAGAAAGGAGTACTCTATATGTAGAGTACTATAATTTGATAGCAAAGTCAAGGGGGTATTTATCATGCTGTCTAAAACTGCCACTATGCTTTTAGGACTAATCAATTCTGAACCGCTTAATGCTTATGAACTTATTAAGCAACTTCAACTTATGAATGTGAAGAACTGGTATGAAATAGCAGACTCAACCGTTTATGCAACTATCAAAACATTAGAGAAGAAAGCCTACATAATAGGAAAAGTACAAAAAGACGGGAATATGCCGAATAAAACAGTATATTCCATCAC
>DBEYYM010000024.1:0-15203 GCA_048184675.1 Evtepia sp.
CGATGCTTTGTATCAGAAGAGAACAGGCGGTCGAAGATTTTGTAATGTGAAGAAAGACATACTCACGCCTTGCCCGAAGTGCCACACCCACAACCCCTGCGCGCCGAGCCGGCAGGCGCGCACGCATCCCACCTGCCGCGCGTGGGCCGCAGGCCTGCTACCAACCAACGGTACAGCCCGAAGGGCCAGCCCCACTAGAGAAGGGGGGTCCAGGGGGGAGGAAACTCCTTCCCCCTGGTCTTCTTTCCCCATTTCTTCGAAAGAAATGGGGCCCCGCGCCGGGCAGGCGCCCTTACGGAGCAGGGTGCTCCAATGCCGGTACCCGGCCCGCAGGGCCGGACCCCCCAGCCGTAGGGTACGGCACCCCACAGAGCAGGGCTGCACCAACTTCGGTCCCCGGCCCGCAGGGCCGGACCCCCCAGTGACAGGGTTCGTCCCCCCGTCACAGCAGCGACATCTGCTGATCCCCCTGATCCTCCGCCTTCAGCAGCGCCCCCGCCGCCGGCAAGCTCCGGGCCCGATACCGGGCCTGATTCACAATGGACGTCTGCCCCAGCAGGGCTGCATGGTCGGCTTTATAGGACTTCTTTAAGGTCATCACCTGCACCCCTTGGGTGCTCCGGGTGGCCTTCACGGGAATAAGCTCTGACCGGAAGAGCAGCGCCCGGCCCTCGCTGGAGTAGAGGACGATCTCCTCCTCCGTACCTTCGGGCAGGAAGAGGGCGTCTTTCAGGGGGCTCTTGTCAGAATAGGCCCCGGTGAGCTTCTTTCGCCGGGTCACTGTCTGGTAGCTGGCCAGGGGCACCCGGGCCACCTTGCCGTTTTCAAAGAAGAAGAGCAGGTTCCCCGTGTAATCCCCGGCCAAACAGGCCCAGAGGATGGTCTCCCCCTCCTCCATCTCCAGCTTGGCGGGGAGATACTCGCCCAGCACGCTGGCCTTGCTGTCTTCAAAGATGCGGACAAAGGTTTTATAGCACTGCTGCCTGTCCGTAAACAGAAGGAGCTCCGCCCCAGTGTCGGTTTCCCAGTGGAAGGCGGGGCCGTCTCCTTCCTTGTATTTCTGCTCCCCAGACATGCGCAGGGATTGGGGGGTAATCTTTTTCACATACCCCTCTCTGGACAGGAAGAGGTGGACCGGGGAGACAGGGATCTCCTCCTCCACCGGGACCTCCTCGGCCAGCTGCTCCTGGAGGAGGATCTCCGTGCGCCGGTCCTGGCCGTATTTTTTCTTTACGGCCTCCAGCTGCTTGATGATCTCCTTCCGAATCCGGGCGGGCTTGGCGATGAGGTCGGTCAGGTCAGCGATGTCCTTTTCCAGCTGCTCAGTCTCGGCGGTGCGCTTGAGGATATACTCCTTGTTGATGTTCCGCAGGCGGATGTCCGCCACGTACTCGGCCTGGATCTTGTCCAGGCCAAAGCCGGCCATCAGGTTGGGCACCACCATGGCGTCCTTTTCGGTCTCCCGGATGATGGCGATGGCCTTGTCAATATCCAGCAGGATGGCCCCCAGGCCCTGGAGGAGGTGGAGCTTATCCGCCTTCTGCTGCAGGGTGTGCTGGGCAGCCCGCCGGACGCAGCCCGACCGCCAGTCGGTCCAGCGGTCTAGGATCTCCCCCACCCCCATAACCTTGGGCATGCCGTCCACCAGGATGTTGAAGTTGCAGGCGAAGGAGTCCTGGAGGGGGGTGGCCCGGAAGAGCTTTTGCATGAGCTTGTCCGGGTCGGTGCCTCGCTTGAGATCAATGGCCAGCTTCAGGCCAGATAGGTCGGTCTCGTCCCGCATGTCAGAGACCTCCCGGAGCTTGCCGGCCTTGATGAGCTCGGCCACCTTATCCAGAATGGCCTCGGCGGTGGTGGTGTAGGGGATTTCGTAGATCTCGATGAGGTTCTCGCTCTTCACATACCGCCACTTGGCCCGGACCTTAAAGGAGCCCCGGCCGGTGCGATAGATGGTCTCCAGCTCCTTCCGGTCGTAAAGGAGCTGGCCGCCGGTGGGAAAGTCGGGGGCCTTCAGGGTTTCCAGCAGGTCGGCCTCGGGGTGGCGGATGCGGGCGATGGCAGCGTCGCAGACCTCTGCCAGGTTAAACCCGCACAGGTTGGAGGCCATGCCCACGGCGATGCCCATGTTGGCCGAGACCAGAATGTTGGGGAAGGAGGTGGGCAGCAGCAGGGGCTCGGTGAGGGTGCCGTCGTAGTTGGGCACAAAGTCCACCACGTCCTTGTCGATGTCCCGGAAGAGCTCCTCACAGATGCCGTCCAGCCTTACCTCAGTATATCGGGAGGCGGCGTAGGCCATGTCCCGGGAGTAGACTTTGCCGAAGTTGCCCTTGGAGTCCACCGGCGGGTGGAGCAGGGCGCCATAGCCCCGGGACAGGCGGACCATGGTCTCGTAAATGGCCCCGTCTCCGTGGGGGTTGAGCTTCATGGTGGCCCCCACCACGTTGGCCGACTTGGTGCGGTTGCCCCCCAAAAGCTTCATCTGGTACATGGTGTACAGCAGCTTACGGTGGGAGGGTTTGAAGCCGTCAATCTCTGGAATGGCCCGGGAGATGATGACGCTCATGGCGTAGGGCATGTAGTTGATCTCCAGGGTGTCGGTAATGGGCTGCTCCAGCACCTGGGCGCGCAGGCCCATGACCCCCTCGGGATTGGGTCGTTTTTTACTTTGGTCAGGGGATTTTTTTCTTGCCATAAATGATGATTACCTCTGTCATGGATTCGCGGGGGCGCGGAAAAGAAAGGCACAGGGAAAGGCTGGGGCTCCCATCAACCGCTGCGCGGGGAGAGGGGCCCCAGCCAAACAGCCGCCCTTACAGCGGCCCGTGGCACTTAGGACACTGGGTCGCCCCTGGGGGCTGCAGCAGCAGAATCCTTCCGCAGTGGGGGCAGCGCCCCCCTAAGATGCCCAGGACCAGCCCCAGGGCCACCATGGCCAGGCCAATCCAGACCTTGGTGAGAATGATAAAGACGCAGCCGCAGCCCACAATGGTCCAGCCTGTTTTTCTTGCTTGTCTGTGATCCATAGTATCCGAACTTCCTTTCTATCCGTCGGGGTCTATCGGGGTTTATTGGGTGAAATCCACAACCTCTGCCCCTTGGGGCAGGGTAAAGGCGGGCAGGGTGGCGGCGGCCTTTGCCGTCTGGGTGCAGGACAGGGACAGCGCGAACTGCTCCTCAGGCGTCTCCGTGCTCTTCAGGCCCAGGGAGAAGCTCCCCTTGCTGGAGGAGGTGGTGCCCGTCAGGTCCAGGCTGCCGGTGAAGACCTGGGAACCATCGCCCAGAAGATCCAGCACCAGGTTCCCCTTCACGGCGCAGCTCCCCTTTGTGTCCAGCTGGAGCGAGCCGGTCAGATCCAGGCCGTCCAGGTCTTCCTCTGCCAGGTCCAGGGCCTCGGCCAGGGTGGCGGTGGTGACGGTCCAGGTATGGCTGCTGCCAGACTGCTTGGCCGCCTGATCGCCCATCAGGGCCTTGGCCGCCCGGGTGGAGGCATCCAGGTTATCGTAGTAGTGGAAGGCGTCCAGGTCCTGCGCCAGGGACTGGATCAGCAGCTGGCCCACGGTAAGGCCCGCCGTCTGGGTCAGGTCCAGGTCAGCCATCTTGTACCATGCCTCTGCCGAGGGGAAGTCCGCCGGGAAGAAGGCGTGGAGCAGGGGCATCTTCAGGTAGCAGGCCCCCGTCTCTTCCACCAGGAAGGTAATGGGAATGTTTTTCAGGTCGGTCTGGAGGAAGGTTTTCAGGTCAAGCTCCACCTGGTCCAGCAGCTCGGGGTTGTGTTTTGCCAGGCCTTTCAGGGCGTTCTCTGCGTCCAGCGTCAGCTCCATGCGCAGGGCGGCGCCGTCGGTGTATGTGGTGGCCTGGGCGGAGAGGGTGTAGTCGGTGGCCTTTCCTTCCTCGTTATAGAGGGTTATCTTGCCAGTGATCTGGGCCGTTTCCACCAGCTGCTTCCCCTGCTGCTCCTGGAGCTGGCGCTGGAGGAAGTCGTTGACCTTGGTGAAGCTGTCGTCGATCTGCTGGGCCAGGGCCTGGTCATCCACCACCACGGCGGTGCGATAGTCGTTGTCCCACAGAACGGTGTAGCCGCAGGCCTCGCTGAGGAAGCGCACGGGCACCATGGTGCGGTAGGCCCCGTTGGCAGTTTCCTCATAGGTGGTGCAGTCCATCTGCACCGTGGTGCTCTGGCCGTCCTTGGTGACGGTAATGCTGTCGCTGCCGATGGTAAAGGTGACGGTGGTGTCCTTCATGGTAATAGACACCTGCCGGGTGTCCCCATCAAAGTCCACCTGGGCGTCCATGGCCTCCATCACCGTGCGAACGGGGAGCATGGTCCGGCCGTTCACCAGCTTGGGCAGCACGTCAGGGAAGGTCAGCACCTGGTTGTTGTACATCACGTTGACCTCGTTCAGGGTGCCCCCTCTCTCCAGCAGCTCCTGGGCGCTCCAGGGGTCGATGTGGAGGACGGAGTAGAACCCCTGGGCGTAGCCAGAGAGGTAACCATCCAGCGCGCCGTCCTTTTGGCCGTCGGCATAGGTTTCTCCGTCGGTGTATTCACCGTCGTCCGGCAGGTTCAGTACCTTGGCCTTGCCATCTTTCTGCCCCTGGGGATACCCCTTTTCATAAGCGGCGTCAAAGGCCGCCAGGTAGCCCTTTTCATATTCGGTTTCTTCATAGACCTCTTCCGACCAGGAGGCAGCGTCGTCAAGGTCCTCTGCCGCCAGGGCAGGGAGGGTTAGGGTGCAGAGCATTGCCAGCGTGAGGATACAAGCCAATACTTTTTTCATGGGATTTCTCCTTTCAGCGGTAGGTGGATCGGTGCTCTTAGATGCTTGGTGATGCGTAAACTCCTTGCGCCGGGGAACCCTTTGGGTTCGCCGGCTCAAGAAATGTCTGCCAGGTCTAAATACTCGTGCCCGTGCTCCGCAATATGCTCCTTTCGCCCCTGGGCGTTCTCCCCCAAGAGCAAGTCAAACATTCGCGCCGTGGCCTCGGCCTCGGTGGGCATCACCCGGATCAGCCGCCGGGAGTCGGGGTTCATGGTGGTCATCCACATCATCTCCGGGTCGTTCTCGCCCAACCCCTTGGAGCGCTGGATCACAGGCTTTTTCCCCTCCAGCTGGCCCAGAATCTCTACCTTTTCCTTCTCAGAGTAGGCAAACCAGGTCTTGCCCCCGGCGTTGATCTCATACAGGGGGGACTCGGCGATATACACATATCCCTCCTGGATCAGGGTGGGGGTCAGCCGCCAGAGCATGGTGAGGATGAGGGTGCGGATCTGATAGCCGTCCACGTCGGCGTCGGTGCAGATGACGATTTTATTCCAGCGGAGGTTTTCCAGGCTGAACAGGGAGAGATCCTTGTTGTTTTTGTCGTTGACCTCCACGCCGCAGCCCATGACCTTCAGCAGGTCGGTGATGATTTCGCTTTTGAAGATCTTGCCATAGTCGGCCTTCAGGCAGTTGAGGATTTTGCCCCGCACGGGCATGATCCCCTGGAACTCGGCGTCCCGGCCCAGCTTCACGGAGCCCAGGGCCGAGTCGCCCTCCACAATGTAGAGCTCCCGGCGGGTGACGTCCTTGGTGCGGCAGTCCACAAACTTCTGCACCCGGTTGGCGATGTCCACCGCCCCGGCCAGGCTTTTGCTCTTGATGGTCAGGCGGGCCTTCTCCCCGGCCTCTCGGCTGCGCTTGCTCACCAGGATCTGCCGGGCGGCCTCCTCCACGGCCTGGGGGTTTTCCAGCAGGAAGATCTGCAGGTTTTCCCGGAGGAAGTCGGTCATGCCCTCCTGGATGAAGCGGTTGTTCACCGCCTTTTTGGTCTGGTTTTCATAGGAGGTCTGGGTGGAGAAGTTGTTGGAGACGAAGATCAGGGTCTCCTGCACGTCGGGCCAGGTGATCTTGGCCTCGTTTTTGTTGTACTTGCCGTTTTGCTTCAGCCACCCGTCCATGGCTGAGAGAAAAGCCGAGCGCATGGCCTTTTCCGGGGAGCCCCCGTGCTCCAGCCAGGAGGAGTTGTGATAGTGCTCAATGACGTGGCTGGCAGGGCAGAAGCAGAAGGCGCAGGAGAGCTTTACCTTGTAATCGGCCTTGTCCGGCCGGTCCCGGCCGGTGCGCTCCCCGGTCCAAAACTGGATGGGGGTGTGGGGGTGCTCCCCGGCCAGCTCGGCCACGTAGTCGGCAATGCCGTTTTCATAGGAGAAGATGGTCTCCTCAAAGCCCTTCTCCCCCTGGTTCTTAAACCGGAAGACCACCCCGGCGTTGACCACCGCCTGGCGGTGGAGGACGTCGGTGAAGAAGTCCGTGGGGATATCTGTTTGGGTAAAGACCTCCAGGTCGGGCAGCCAGGTGATGGTGGTGCCCGTCTTTTTCCGGTCGGCGGGAGAGACCTTCATCTCCCCCACCAGGCTCCCCTTTTCAAAGTGGAGGTCGTAGCGCTTGCCGTCCCGGCGGACGACGACGTCCATAAACCGGGAGGCGTACTGGGTGGCGCAGGCGCCCAGGCCGTTGAGGCCCAGGGAGTATTCATAGTTATCTCCAGCGGCGTTGTCATACTTGCCCCCGGCGTAGAGCTCGCAAAAGACCAGCTCCCAGTTAAACTTGCCTACCTTTTCATTCCAGTCCACAGGGCAGCCCCGGCCGAAGTCCTCCACCTGGATCCGTCCGTCCCGGAAGCGGGTGACGATGATCTCCTTGCCATAGCCCTCCCGGGCCTCGTCGATGGCGTTGGAGAGGATCTCGAAGACGGCGTGCTGGCAGCCCTCCAGCCCGTCGGAGCCAAAAATCACCCCAGGCCGCTTTCGGACCCGGTCGGCACCCTCCAGCATGGAGATGGAGTCGTTGCCGTATTCCTGCTTGCTTTTTGCCATGGATGTTCTCCTTATCAAGAAATGGGTACACCGACCCAATATAAGTAAAATAAGTATGCCCTATCTTAATCCTTTTTTGGGCGACCTGTCAAGGGGAAGGCTTGGCGGCGGGGAGCCCTTTCTCTTTCCCGGGCCCAGCTGCGGGCTTTGGGTCCCATTCCAGGGGACGCTGGGCGCAAAAAACCGCCTCGGGCCTGCGCCCGAGACGGTTTTTCCATGGGTTCCGGCGGCCCCTTCCCCAGGGGACGGTCAGGTTGCCTGGTCCATGCCCGGGTGGGTGCGCAGGAAGCGGCAAACAGCCCACTCCAACAGCCCCATCCCGAGCAGGCCTACCACCAGGCCCAGGCCCCCGGAGAGCAGCACGCGAAGGAAGGAAACCCAAAGGGGAACCCCACCCTGACAGAAGGCGCCCACAATCAGCGCCCCCTCCAGGGTGCTTCCCACCCCAAACAGAACTGGCAGCAGCCACAGCTCCCGCCGGCAGGCCCACAGAAACAGGGGCAGACAAGGGGCCGCCAAAAGCACCTCTTGGGGCCGGGGGAGAAGGGCCTCTCTCTCCCCGCCGGCAAGGAAGGCTGCCAAAGACGTCTCCCCCGCCCAGTCCCCTGCCTGGACCACAAAAGCTATGTACAGCCCACAGAGCAGGGCCCCCAGGAGAAGGGTGGGCCAAAGATTGGTTTTCACCGGGTGCAGCCGCCCATACAGGCCCACCAGCAGCAGCAAGCTCCCCAGGAGCACCGGTACCAGCAGCGCCACCTGCCCGCCGGGGACACTCGGATCCCCTGTCAGGCGGACCCGGGACACCAGCAGCGCCGCCATTTGCAGGCCCCCCAGCAGGCTCCACCCCAGCAGACCGCCCGCCGCCAGCAGAGCGGCCTGGGGCAGGGAACGCCGCTGCAGCCAAGCCGGCTCCCGCTGGGCCGCAGCGGCCAGGGTCCAAGCCACCGCCCCGGGAAAGAGGACGGCGGTGAGCACCAGCAGCAGGACCTGCAGCAGGGCGGGCTCTGCCAAACCCAGCAGCACCAGCACCGCCATGGCGCCTCCTGCCAGGGGGAGCTCCCGCCCCTTCCACCGGAACCCCTGGCACAAAAGCCAGGCCCCCAGCAAAACAGGGACCAGCCCCGCCCCCAGAAGCAGCAGCAGTCCCAGCCCTTGGCTGGCCAGCCAGGGGCTCCCCACCCAAAGGGACTGCCCCTGTTGGGCCAGGGTCTGGAGCCCCTCCTGGTCCGCCCACAGGCCCTGGGCCAGGAGGCTCCCGCTGCAAAAAATGCCCACAATCAGCAGCAGCCGCCAGACAAAGGAACGACAGTGTCTCATAGTTCTTTTCTCCTCAGCTTTTTTAAGATTTCACGGGCGGGGACCCGGGGCCCCATTCCCACAAGGTACAGCCCCAGGGCCGCCCCGCCCAGGGCGAGGCATCCCGCCACCAGGCCCAGTTTCGAGGCCCCATCGGCCAGGGCCCAGTCATACCCCCGCCGGGCAGCAACCCCCAGCGCCAGGGCCAGCAGCAGCCCCCGCAGGAGGGCCCTCTTCGGCAGCGAAACCCCGCCCTGCCGGGCAAACCACACATAAGCCCCCCAGCCCGCCGCCAAGAAGCCCAAAGAGGTCCCCAAGGCCAGCAGCTGGGGCTGGTCTGGGAACAACCGGGAGACCAGCAGGTTGCTCCCCAGGCACAGGGTCAGGGCCAGGGTGGTGGTCACAAGGGGCGGGCGGAGCTTTCCCATGGCATAGTGGGCCTTGTTCAGCAGGTCCAGCAGGAAAAACCCGGACAGCCCCAGGGCATACAGAGAGACGATCCCGCCACAGCGGACGGCATGGTCCCGGGAAAAACCGCCCCCCTCAAAGAGCACCCGGACCACCGGCGTGCCAAAGGCCCAGAGGAGCAGCGCCAGGGGGAGCACCAGCAGCAGAAGGTTGCCCAGCATGCCGGCCACAGTTTGCCGGTATGCTTTCTCCCCCAGCCGGGCATACTCCTGGCTGAACTGGGGAAAGAGCACGATGCTCACCCCATAGATCAGGGTGGTGGCCAGAGGCAGATACAGGTTCTCTGCATAGAAAAAACTGGCCGCTGTCCCTTCGGCCCCAGCGGCGGCAGCGAAGTGGAGGTTTATTAGATAACACAGCACAAACAGGGAGGAATTATACACCGTCATCATGCCCCGGCGCAGAAAGGACCAATAGGCCTTCTCCCGCAGATTCAGGCTGAACCGAAAGCGGTAGTCCTCCCGCCTGGCGCTGGGCAGAAGGGTGGCCAGCTGGAGCAGCCAGGCCGCCGAGGTAACCGCCGCAAAGGCCCCCAGAGAGAGCCTGTCCCCCAGAAGGACCAGAACACCACAGAGAACCAGGTTATACAGCAGGCTGAGCTTCCCCTGCAGGGCATAGTGCCCCATGGCCTGAAACAGGGCCAGCAGCAAATAGGTCAGGGCGATGACCGGCAGGGTGGGCACCAGACACAAAAAGCAAACCCGGAACAGCGCCGTGTGCGCGCTGTCGGCCAGCAGGCCGTCGGCCGCCCCCACGGCCACCAGGACCATCAGCAGCCCCGAAAGGGCCAGGGCCAGCACCAGGGTGTTGGAAAGCAGCCGGTTGGCGGTGCGGCAGCACTTGTCCCGGTCCTCCAGCAGCCGCTGGGAAAACAGGGGCACCGCCCCCACGCACAGGCCATAGCAGAGGGTGGTAAACAGGGAGACCGAATCGTTGCTGGCCAGGGTAAAGGCGTCCACCGCGCCCCCCACGCCAAACAGATGGGCCTGCAAAATGCTCCGCACCATGGCCAGTCCCTTTGAAAACAGCAGGATACAGGTGGTGCCCGTTACGGCCCGGATCAGTTTGGTGCTTTCCATAGGCATTTGTCTCCCTCTCGTTCCACGGGGATTTCAATGCCTATTATAAGCTTTTTTTCTCACATGTCAATGTCTATAGGCACTATAATTAGTTTCTATAGGCATTTGAACCCATGCTAAAAGTATTGTTAAATGGAAGCAAAGAGATGCTATAGGCGGTGATCGATATGGATGCACAAAAGAAGAAGATCACCCTGGCAACGGCGGAGCGAATTCGTCACTTCCGCAAGGACCGGGGCCTAAGCCAGGAGGCCCTAGCCCTAAAGGCCAACCTCAACCCCGCCTATTTCGGCCAGATTGAACGGGGCGCTAAGTGCCCCACGGTGGACACCCTCTATAAAATTTCCACCGCCCTGGAGCTCCCGCTGCCGGAGCTGCTGCGCTTTGACCACGCCCTGCCGGAGCAGGAGGCGGATTATCAAAAACGCCTGCAGGCGCTGCTGGAGCAGATCCCCAGGCACAAAGAGGACGATTTCATCCACCTGTTAGAGTCTCTCATCGCCATGCTGGGCTGAGGGGACGGCGAGAATCGAAAAAAATCTGCGGGAGCAGGGTCCAAAGGACTCTGCTCCCGCAGTGGTTTCACGCTATTGCAAGTTCGTTCTGGGCGCCGGCTCACCGCTGCTTTTTCAGCAGGCGGATATCCTTTCCAAAAAAGGCCATGAGCAGATACTCGCCCTGAAGCCGGGAGGCCACCTGGGGGGAATACCGCTGGCGGATGGCCTCCAGGTTTAGATTGGAGGAGATGACGGTGTGCTTGGCCTCCACCAGCCTGGTGTTCACCAGCTCATACAGGGCGGCCTGGACAAAGGAGGAGGTAAACTCGCTGCCCAAATCGTCTAGGATCAGCAGGTCACAGGTCAGGTACCGGCGGGTGTCTGCCTCGGCCTGGCGGGATTCCTCCCCGAAGCGGGCAAACTTCCGGGCCTCAAACCGGGAGAAGATGTTGGCTGCGGTGTCGTAAACCACCGAGTAGCCCTGCTCCGACACCACCCGGGCAATGCAGGCTGACAGAAAGGTCTTGCCCAGGCCAGGGGGGCCGTTGAAGAAGAGGTTTTTTTGCCCCACGGCATCAAAATTTTCCGCGTAGTTTCGGCAGGTGGAGAGGATAAACTCCATGTTCTCCCGGGGGGAGCGCTGGAAATCCGGCCAGGTCTGCCGGTCGTAGTAATCCAGGCGGAAGGTCTCAAAGGACTGGTCCCCCAAATTCAGCAGGGAGGAGAGCTCTGCAATCTGCTCCTGGCGGCACAGCTCTTTCAGGCACTGGCACATGGCAGGCCCCTGCCAGCCCCGGTCGCCGCACAGGGGGCAGTAGGGGGTCTCGTCCAAGGCGTCGTGGGGAAAGCCGGCCTGGTCCAGCAGGGCGGCTTCCTCATCCTGAAGGGCCAGGTTCTCCCGGCGCAGGGCGGCCAGGGCCTCCTCTTGGCCCAGCCCCTGGCGGAGGGAGAGGGCCAGAATCCGGGGGGCGGTTTGGCGCAGCTGGCGGTCAATTTCCGCTGCCCGGGGCAGGGCCCGGTAGATCTCCGCCCGGCGGCGGGCCTGAGCCTGCTGGTGCGCCTTTTGGGCTTGCTTCAGGCGAAGCTCCGCCCGGTTCAAAATGGTGTCACTGTATGCCATGGGTCAGCTCTCCTTCGCAGCGGCGGCCCGGCGGGCCTCCTCCATCATGCGGCCAATGTCATCTGAGGGCAGCGCCCCCTGCCCCTGGGTTTGGGCGGGCCGGGCATAGTTGGGCCGGCGGGCCTTGCGCTCGTCGGCCTCCACCGCCTCCACCGTGGTCAGCCCCTGCTGGTGCCAGCGGTTGAGGATGCCGTTCATATAGGTCCATTTGAACTCCTGCAGGTGGTAAATGGTCCGGTCCTTGGCCAGCAGCAGCAGCTCGTCGGAAAAGCCCAGCTGGATCCAGCGGTCCAAAAACTCCGCCTCCTTGGGCACCGGGGCCCGGCTCTCCCCAAAGAGGAGCTGGATGATCTGGGTGCCCCGGCTGTTCAGCCGGGATAGGCGGTGGAGGTGGGCGTCGGCGGCCTCCAGGGTGTCCACCCCGGCCTTTTGCCATTTGTAGGCCTCCCGGCGGATTTGGACCAGGGTGGGCTTGCGGCCGGGGCCTTTTTTCTTGGCCTGCTCCACGCACCAGCCGGTGAGGGTGAGAATCACCTCCGGCGGAAGGGCCAGGTAATCAAACATAGTATAGAGAATTTTCAGGTCTGCCGGGGACAGGACCTTGCCCAGCAGCTTTTCCACCGCCGGCACCAGGGCCTGAAAGCCCCCGCCGTTTTGGAGGGCCAGGGTGATGTCCTGGGTGGTGTATTCCGGGGGCCGGTCGTCCTCCAGCTTCACCGGGCGCTGGGGCTGGACGGGGGTGTCGGAGTGGATGAGGCCCATTTGCACCAGGGCGTTTTGGGCGTTCTCCACCCGCTGGGGGCCCCAGGGCAGGGCGCCGCTGTCCCGGCCGGCGGCCAGGCAGAGATAGAGCAGGGCCGCGTCGCCGTTGCCCTCCTTCATCAGCTTCTCCGCCGCCTTGCGGTGGAGGGAGAGGATATTACCGGGGAAAAGCAGGTCCTTTGCCATGGGGCCGCCTCCTTTCACAGGGATCTTGTCGTTGTCCCCCTATTTTACAGGAAATTTGGCGGTTCGTAAAGGTCTATCTTTTGGCGGCAGGGCCCGGGGCGGGACCCGGTCGGTCTGGAAGGATTCCCCTGCCCTGGGGTGTAAATCCCTCCCCGGCTCCCACAGAGGGTCTACCCTTTTCTGTCGAATCATGGTATAATATTGTGTTTCCAAAAAACCACCTCGAAACGGAGGAATTGATATGGCAAACCCAGTTACCATTTACATTCACAACCAGCGCTACCGCTTCCTGGCAGAGGAGGAGGAGAGCTACCTCCAGCAGTGTGCAGACATCGTCAACAAGGAAATGGACGACGCCATGACGGGCAACACCCTGTCCATCACCGACGGGGCGGTGCTGGCGGCCATGAACGTGGCCGATAAGTACTGCAAGGAGCGCCAGGTGGCGGACAACCTCCGCCTGCAGCTGAAGCAGGCCCTGGACGAAAACGCCCGGCTGGCCAAGGAGCTGGCCGAGGCCAAGCGGGCAGCCCGGAAATCCGCCAAAGCTGCCAAGCAGGCCCCCAAGGCAGAAGAGGGCTGAGAGACATGGAGCTTTTGGCCCCTGCCGGCTCCCCGGAGGCCCTGACCGCCGCAGTTCAGGCCGGGGCGGACGCGGTCTACCTGGGCTACGGCCCCTTAAACGCCCGCCGCAACGCGAAAAACTTCTCCCAGGAGGAGCTGGCTCAGGCCGTGGCTTACTGCCACCTGCGGGGGGTGAAGGTCTATCTGACCCTGAACACCCTCCTCTCCCAGCGGGAGCTGGCCCTGGCCGCCGACACCGGCCGGCTGGCCTCAGACCTGGGGGTGGACGCCATCCTGGTCCAGGATCTTGGGGTGGCCAGGCTCCTGCGGGAGACCTGCCCAGACCTCCCCCTTCACGCCTCCACCCAGATGACCGTCCACAACCTGGACGGGGTGAAGGCCTGCGCCGATTTGGGCATGACCCGGGTGGTCCTCTCCCGGGAGCTGCCGGCTTCGGAAATCGCCTCTCTTTGTGCACAGTCCCCCGTGGAGCTGGAGGTCTTCGGCCACGGGGCCCTTTGCATGTGCTACAGCGGCCAGTGCTACCTCTCGGCGGTGCTGGGGGGCCGCAGCGGCAACCGGGGCCTGTGTGCCCAGCCTTGCCGGCTGGCCTTCCAGTGGCCGGGGGAGAAGAAGCCCTCCCACCCCCTGTCCCTGAAGGACCTCTCCCTGGCCGGCCACCTGGCCCAGCTGCAGGAGATGGGGGTGGCCTGCCTGAAAATTGAGGGCCGGATGAAGCGGCCGGAGTACGTGGCCATCGTCACGGGGATCTATGCCGCCGCCCTGCGAGAGGGCCGGGAGCCCACTCCGGCGGAGCTGGCCCAGCTGGAGGCAGCTTTCTCCCGCCAGGGCTTCACCCAGGGGTATTTCCAGGACCAGAAGGGGCCGGCCATGTTCGGCACCCGGAAGGAGGGGACCCGGGACCCGGAGGATCTCTTCCGCCAGGCCCGGCAGTTTTACGGCCGGGGAGAGCACCGAACCGTCCCCGTGGACTTCACCGCCCAGGTGAAGGGAGACGCCCCCCTGACCCTCACCGTCCGGGATGACCAAGGCCACGCCGTCACCGTCCAGGCCCCGCCCCCTCAAGGGGCCCGAACCAAGGAGACGGCCGCCGGCCAGATCGCCGGGCAGCTAAAAAAGACCGGCGGCACGGTGTACACCGCCCGGGAAATCCAGGTGGAGCTGGACCCCGGCCTGTCGGTTCCCTTGTCTGTTGTGAACCAGCTGCGGCGGGAGGCCCTGTCCGGTCTGGACCAGGCCCGAACCCAGCCGCCCCGGCGGCGCTTACAGCCCTTTGCCGATCCGGAGAAAGCCAGGGGGCACAAGGGCCCGCCCCGGTTTACCCTGTCCTTCCGCCGGTGGGAGCAGCTGACCCCGGCCTGCCTGGACCAAGGGCCCGCCCTGGTCTACCTCCCCTGCCAGGTGGCAGCGGAGCACGCCCAGGCGCTGGGGGAGCTCATTCGCCGGTATCCGGATATCGCCTTCGGCGTTGTCCTGCCCCGGGTGGCGTGGGACCGGGAGCTGCCCCATCTGAAAAAAGAATTGGCTGCCGCCCGCCAGGCGGGGGTCACCGAGGCCCTGCTGGGCCACATCGGCCAGCTGCCCCTGGCCAAGGCCTTTGGCCTGACCCCCCGGGGGGACTTCGGCCTAGGCCTCACCAACGACCTCACCGCCCAGGAGCTCCGGCGGCTGGGCTTTGCCTCGGCCACGGTCTCCTTTGAGTGCCGGCTGTCCCAGATCCGGGATCTCAGCAAGCCCCTGGACACAGAGCTGCTGGTCTACGGCGCCCTGCCCCTGATGGTGACCGAGAACTGCATCCAGAAAAACCGGGGCCAGGGGTGCCACTGTCAGGATAGCCCCCAATCCCTCCGGGACCGGAAGGGGGAGGCCTTCCCTGTGGAGCAGGCCTGGGGGTGCCGCAGTGAGATTTTCAACGCCAAGACCCTTTGGCTGGCGGACAAAGACGACTGGAGGAAGGCCGGGTGTGCTTACGCTCGGCTGGCCTTCCTGCGGGAGCCGGCGGAGACGTGTGCCCGGGTGTTTCAGGCCTATTGCACTGGGGGCGTGAAGCCGCCGGAGGCATTTACTCGGGGGCTTTATTATCGGGGGGTGGAGTAGGTGGGGGCTGCCCCCGCTGTCACTGGGGGGCCGGCCCTTTGGGCCGGGTACCTACGTTGGTGCACGCTGCCACGTGGGGGGGCTTGCCCTGTCACTGGGTGATCCGGCCCTTGCGGGCCGGGTACCGGCATTGGAGCACCCTGCTCCGTAAGGGCGCCTGCCCGGCGCGGGGCCCCCTTTCTTGAGAAGAAAGGGGGGAAAGAACCCCAGGGGGAAGGAGTTTCCTCCCCCCTGGACCCCTCTTCTCTAGTGGG
>DBEYYM010000025.1:0-5379 GCA_048184675.1 Evtepia sp.
GGTCAGAGGGAAGTTGGCGGTGGTGTCCACGATGACCGGGCTCTTGCCCCCCAGCTCCAGGGTGACGGGGGTCAGGTTTTTGCCGGCCTTTTCCATGACCAGCTTGCCCACGTCCACGCTGCCGGTGAAGAAGATGTAGTCAAACCGCTGCTCCAGCAGGGCAGAGTTCTGCTCCCGGCCCCCCTCGATGACGGTGACCCAGTCGGGGTTAAAGACGGCGGCGATGAGCTGGGCCATGGCCCGGCTGGTGTTGGGGGCGTAGGCGCTGGGCTTGAGGATGACGCAGTTGCCGGCGGCCACAGCCCCGAAAAGGGGATCCAGGCTCAGCAGATAGGGATAGTTCCAGGGGGACATGACCAGCACCACCCCATAGGGTTCGGCCAGCTCGTAGCTGGTGGACTTAAACTGGGCCAGGGGAGTGGGCTTCCGGTGGGGCTTGGACCACTTGGCAATGTTTTTGGTCAGGTAACCCAGCTCGTCCAGGTTCAGGCCCAGCTCGCACATGTACCCCTCAAAGTGGGACTTGTGCAGGTCGGCCAGCAGGGCGTCCAGGAGGATCTGCTCCCGGGCCTTGATCTCCTTTTTCAGCCGCTGCAGGGCGGCCACCCGGACGGCCACAGGGCGGGTGGCGCCGGTGTTGAAAAAGGCGCGCTGCCGGGCCACGGTCTCTTCGATTTTTGCTACATGGGCTGCGCTGCTCATGCCCACACCTCCTTGAGAATGCCGATGATTTCGTCGTAGTTTGCCTCGGCGGGGTTGACGATGATGGCGCCGTCGTTGAGAGCGGTGCGGGCCACGGCGTCAAAGTCCTCCTTCTTCACCCGGCCGGTCTGGGACAGGGTGGTGGGCAGGCCAGTCTGGTCGGCCAGCTGCTGGCGCAGGGACGTCAGGGTGTCGATGGTCTTCTGGGGCCGCTGGTCCTCGGGGGTGGCGGCATAGACCTCGGGGCCGGCCACGTAGAGCAGCAGCTCCCCGTAGCGGTCCCGGCACTTGTCCAGATTGTACTGCATCACAGCCGGCAGCAGGATGGTCATGGCGTCCCCGTGGGCCACGTGGCACACCCCGCCCAGGGCGTGGCCGATGGCGTGGACCAGGCCCACCATGGAGTTGGAGAAGGCCGCCCCGGCCAGCAGGCTGCCGTTGGCCATGGCCATGCGGGCCTTTTTGTCCTTGCCGTTTTTCACCGCCAGGGGCAGGGCCCGGACGATCTGCTGGATGGCCTTTTCCGCAAAGGAATCGCTGACCGGGTTCCGCTGGAGGCAGGTGGCCGCCTCGATGGCGTGGACCAGGGCGTCAAAGCCGGTGGAGGCGGTGATCCGGGGGGGCAGGGTCTCGGTCATCCGGGGATCCAGCACCGCCACGTCGGGCAGCAGGTGATAGCTGAGGAACTCCATCTTCACTTGGACGGCGGGGTTGGCCACCACGGCCACCAGGGTGGCCTCGCTGCCGGTGCCGGCGGTGGTGGGGATGGCCACGAAGGGGACATGCTCCCCCCGGGGCAGAACCTCACAGCCGGCGGAGTCCAACAGGTCGCTGCCCGCCTGGGCCAGGACCATGCCCACCCCCTTGGCGGTGTCGATGACCGACCCGCCGCCCAGGGCGATGAGGCTGTCGCACTTGGTGTCCCGGTAGAGCCCGGCGATTTGGTTCACCACCTCGATGGAGGAGTCTGGGGGGATGTGGCAGAAGGTCTCGGCGGCCTCCATTCCCCCCTGGCGCAGGGCGGCCTGGACAATTTTCACGGTGCCCACCTGCTCCAGACCCTGGTCGCTGAGGAGGAGGGGACGGCGGGCGCCCAGCCCCTCCAGCTCGTGGGGGATGTGCTCCAGGGCGCCGGCGCCGGAGAGGATCTTGGCGGGCAGCTTAAATTCATAATAGGCAGACATGGTACATTACCTCCCGAACAGCACCGCCAGGTAGACCCGGGCGGTGGATACTTCCTTCTTTGGTAGTCGTTTTAGGATGCGCCTGGCCAGAAAGGCGGGGAAGAGATACCCTTCTGCAATGTCCACACATCGGACAAAGGGCATGGCCAGGCCCATGTTTCCCCGCAAGGTAAATCGGTGTTGGGCATAGGCTTGGGCGATGCCGATCTGCCCGGTAAAGACCCGGAAGGCGTCGTCCGGGCTCTTAAAGCGAATGGTCACGTCCCCCGGGGTGTTCTGGGGGAGCTTGCGGAAGCCCTGCTCGGTTCCCGTCACGGTAAAGCCCTTGGCGCCGGGGATCTCCAGGCGGAGGGTCTTCCCCTTGGGCCACTGGCAGGACTCTGCCTTCACCCGGCTGTCCCGGCAGGATAAAAATTTCAGCGCCCGGAACAGGCAGGTGGACACCATGCTGCAGGTGGCGCATTGCAGGCACATTTTGGCCGATCCATAGGCCATCGTTCCATCCCTCCTTTGGGTTTTATTACCCTTTAGAATACCGCAAAATGAGTAGGATTGCAAGGTTTTGCGAAAGAAACCGCCTTCCCCCAAATAGATTGGTGGAAGGCGGCGCCTTTTCCGGCTGTAAAGATCCGAAGGAACACGGCTGCCCAGCAAAGTAAGGGAACGGTTCTCCGTTCCGCGGATAAATCTCCTCCAAAACACCGTCATAGAACCGAACACGTTGCATCCGGGCGCACTTGATGACATCCCCTTGCATGGGATAGTAAGAGCGTTTTACACCGACCCACTGAGAGTATGCCACACTCTCAGTGTAACCAAGCCCCCAGCACCTGGGCGGCCACCTGGCCCAGGCCGGACCCTGAGCCCCCCTGCTCGGCCACGATGGCCAGGGCGATCTCGGGGTCCTCGTAAGGGGCGAAGCACACCAGGACGGCGTTGGAGGTCTCCTCTCCCGTCACCTGCACGGACCCGGTTTTGGCCCCCGCCTGAACGGGGAGGGATTGGAAGGCTGCCGCCAGGGAGCCGGTTTGGGTCACCCCCAGCATGCCCTCCTTGATGGCGGCCACGTTGGCCTCGTCCAGGTCAATGTGGCCCAGGCTGACAGGCTGATAGGGTTCTTCTCCTGCCACCTGCTGGAGCAGGTGGACCTGCCAGCGGGTTCCGCCCCCCACCAGAGTGGCCACCATGTGGGCCAGCTGAAGGGGGGTGAAGCGGTTGTTCTCCTGGCCGATGGCGGCGGAGAGGACGCTGCCCTCATACCACTGGCCCCCGATGGAGGCCGTGTAGTCCGGCCCGGCCACCACCCCGGCCTGCTCCCCGGCCAGCTCGATGCCTGTTTTCTCCCCCAAGCCCAGGGCGTGGGCATACTGGCCCAGGGTCTCGATGCCCACCCGGCGGCCGGCGTCGTAGAAGAAGACGTTGCAGGAGTCGGTGATGGCCTCGGAGACGGTCTCCAGGCCGTGGGTTTTCCCCTCCTGACGGTAGAGCCAGCACTGGGGCTGGGGGCTTTTATAATACGTGTAGCGGCCGGTGTCCAGAATTTGGGTTTCAGGGGTGAGAAACCCCTCCTGCAGAGCCGCCGCCGCGGTGACCAGCTTAAAGGTGGAGCCCGGGGCGTACAGGCCCTGAACTGCCCGGTTGATGAGGGGATGGGTGGAGTCGGCGGCCAGGGCAGCGTAGTCGGCGGAGAAGGTGGCCGTATCATAGCCCGGCTGGCTGACCATCGCCAGGACGCCGCCGTCTTTTACATCCAGGGCCACCAGGGCCCCGCCGGTGGCCTGGGGCTGGCTGTCCAGAAAGGTCGCCAGGGCCTCTTGGGCGGTTTCCTGAAGGTTTCGGTCTAAGGTGAGCTTCACGTCCTGGCCCGCCTGGGGCTGGACGGCGAAGCTCTCCCCGGTCATCTGGCCGGATTTGTCGGTCTCCAGAACCTTCTGGCCTGGGGTGCCGTGGAGATAGGTCTCAAAGGCCCCCTCGGCCCCGTCTTTGCCCACCAGCTCGTCCATGGCGTAGCCTTCCTCCTGGTAGACCGTCCACTCCTCGGGGCTCATCTGCCCCACCCGGCCCAGGAGATGGGGGGCCAGGGTCCCGCTGCCCAGGCGCTGGACGGCCGGGGTGAAGGTGACCCCTGCCAGGCCCTCCTCGGTGATTCGGGCCAGCAGGCGGGGAGTGGCGTTTTTGATGTTGCCGCTGCCCGACCACGTCACGGACTCCTCCTGGCAGAGGGTTTCCAGGCGCTGGCGGACCGTATCCTCTGTGCTCTCGGCCACCACCACAGACCAGGTCACCTGGTCCTGGGCCAGAACGCTGCCGTTGCGGTCCAGCAGCCGGCCCCGGGCAGCGGGGACGGTTTCCACCTGGGCAATGCTCCGCTGGGATTTGGCGTAGTAGGCCGCACCGGCGGTGATTTGCAGGTGCCAGAGGAGCACCAGGAAGATGACGAGGAAGGCGGCGAAGAAGCCGGCGGTGATAGTGAGACGGCGGGGGGGCAATAAGATCACTCCTTTTCTTGGGGGGGGCCGGCCCAAGGGCCGGGGACGGGGGTGGTTGCAGACTGCGACGTGGGGGTTTTGCCCTATCACTGGGTAATCTGGCCCAGAGGGCCAGGTACGATCCTTGGTGCGAACCGCACCGCTGGTGCCCTGGGACTCGCTAAGAGCCGGGCTGCGCCCGGTTGCTCGCTTCCATGGCGCCTGCGGGCGCTCATCGCCGGGCAGGCAGCCTACCCGGCTGGGGCCCCATTTCTTTCGAAGAAATGGGGGAAAGAAGACCAGGGGGAAGGAGTTTCCTCCCCCCTGGACCCCTCTTCTCTAGTGGGTGGGGCCCTTCGGGCTGTACCGTGGGTTGGTAGCAGGCCTGCGGCCCAAGCACGGCAGGTGGGATGCGTGCGCGCCTGCCGGCTCGGCGCGCAGGGGGTGTGGGTGTGGCACTTTGGGAAAGGCGTGAGTGTGTCTTTCGTCACATTACAAAAAACACCACGCTCACTCTCTTCTGATACAAAGCATTGCAAAGTAGAAAAATATGGTTGCAGTCTTTTACCTTCTCCTAGCAGTCTTCCGTCAACTGCCCCAGCCCGCCTAGCTGGTGGGCGGGCCCGTAGAGCCTAGAGGATAAGGGCCGCAGGCCAGTGAAACCCGTTAGGACCACTGCCCCAAAGTCTCACACTAACCAGAGTTTGGGGGTCCAGGGGGAAAGAGGTTCTTTCCCCCTGGTGCTCTTTCCTCCATGTCTCCAGAGAAATGGAGCCCCCGCGCCGGGCGGCGCAAAAACCCCCGGCGCAGTGGGCGCCAACGCCCGTACCGGCCCTGGGGCCGACCCCAATCCCAAAGGGCAAGCCCCCCACGTGGCAAGGCTGCGACGCCGCTGGTACCCGGCCCCCAGGGCCGGCTCACCCAGTGACAGGACACGGGCACCCCCACGTCGCGGGTCTCCCCCCATCCCCCCGGCGCAGTGTGCGCCAACGCCCGTACCGGCCCTGGGGCCGACCCCAATCCCA
>DBEYYM010000026.1:0-32926 GCA_048184675.1 Evtepia sp.
GCTGCTCACCATCGGTGCTCTGGCCGGTCTGTTCACCACCTGGAACGGCTTCTTCACCGCTTCCGCCAACCTGCTCATGGCTATGGGTCGTTCCCGTATGATCCCCGGCTGGTTCGCCAAGCAGGATAAGAACGGCATCGCCATCAACGGTCTGTATGTGGTTACCATCCTGTCCTTCGTCGGCCCCTTCGCTGGTGCCAACGCCATCGACGTCTTGACAATCTTCTCCGCTCTGGCCTTCATCCTTTCCTGGATGATCTCCTCCCTGTCCCTGCTCAAGCTGCGGAAGGATATGCCCAATGTGGAGCGTCCCTACAAGCTGCCTACCCCCATCGCATGGTGGGCTGGCATCGTCAGTGTCATCTACTTCGTCGGCTCCCTGCTGCCCTTCACCCCCTTCTTTGCCGGCGGTAAGGCTCTGATTGTCTTCGTGATCTACCTGGTGGTTGGCGTTATCCTCTATGCTGCCGCTGGCGGCGAGAGAAAGAAAATGCCTGCTCACGATCGTATGAAGAACATGTTCGGCGATCTGGATCTGGACGCCATGCGGAAGAAATAATGTTTTTTCCAAAACCGATGCTGAAAGAGCGCCGGGGCAATACCCTGGCGCTTTTCAGCAAACAAGCCCGGCCATTTTGGCCGGGCTTGTTTCCGTTGGCAGAAAGAGGAACCTTAAAGGGGGGAGGGGTAATGGTCCTCTGTCCATTGGGCAACATAGGTTTTGGTCAGCTGCAAAAAGAAGCGGGCAACATCGCTCAAATCGTCAAAGGGGCGGCAGAGCAGGCCGATGGAGCGGTACTTAGGGGGAGCAGAAAAGGGGATGATAGACACCTGGCGGCCTTTGGCCTGTTCCACAAGGGGCAAGCCGGGGAGAATGGTAAACCCAAAGCCGGATTCCACCAGTTTGAGGATCACAGAGTCTTCCTGAATCTGGGTGGAGAGATTACAGGAGACGCCCAGCTGCTCATACAGATCTGACATGGGGTTGGGCCCTAGGGTCTCGCTGGGGGGAAGGAAGGTATATCCCTGCAGGGTCTCCGCCTGAATGGCGGTGTGCTGGGCCAGGGGGTGGTCCTTGGCGGTGACCACGTAGTATTCATCGTTGTAGAGGGGAAAAAAGTCCCAGGCGGCGCTGTGCTTTCCGGCAAAAAAGGTGCAGTCAACCTCACCTCGCTGGAGGCAGAGGGAGAGATCGTCATATCGATCCCGCTGGATCACGTGGACGGTGGTGTTGGGAAATTTTTTATAAAACTCTTTCAGCAGATCAGGCAGCCACATGGTGATGATGCTGGTAAAGGCCCCAATGCGGAGAACCCCGGTTCGGTGAGACAAGGCGGTTGTTTGAAGTTTGGTTTCTAACTGCTCGATCTCCCGCATGATTTTTACCAGATCGGCGCCGGCTTCGGTGAGCGTGACCCCCTGCCGTTCCCGATAAAAGAGCTTAACCCCCAGCTCTTTTTCCAGAGTGCTGGTGATATAGCTCAGGCTGGACTGGGAGTAACCCAGGTCGTCTGCGGCCCGGGTGAGGTTGCCTAACTCGGCAATGCGGAGAATGGGTGCGTATTTTCCCATGAGATAGCCCCTTCTTTCTTTGGCAATATGGGAGGAAGATGTTCTGATTACATTATAATATAGCCACGAAGAACTGGAAAATAAAAATTTTCGATGCTGCCATGGAAAAAGAAAAACGCCAGCGGGGCCCTTGGGGTGCTCCTGCTGGCGCTGGTTGTTTTCTTCCCGTTTATGGCTGACCCAGAGGGCCCAGATACCATCCCGTGACCCCGTCCTTTTTGGCCAGGGTGCCCCGGCTGGTGGAGCGGAGGATGGACAGCCGGTCCCCGGCGGTGACGGGGAGGCGGTAGTCGGTGGAGTCCAGGCAGTGGGTGCCGTGGCTGTCTTGGTGAAGGTAGTCGGTGAGGATGTCCAGCTCCCGGCCGCTCTCCAGGTGGCGGCAGCGGGAAAACTCTGGGCCCGGCTCCAAAACCTCCACGGCGCTGTGGCCCCAGCGGATGTTGATGGAGTCCACAGAGGGAGCCTGATCGGCCAGGGCGGTCATCTCAGGGAAGCCGTCGTAGGAGAGATAGGAGAAGTCCCCGCCGGGCTCCTGGGGCAGGATGAGAGCGTTGAGCTGGCCGTCGGCTTTCAGGGTGCACCCTCCGTCGATGCTGATGATATGGCGGTCAGGGAGGATCAGGGGCTTGGCCCGGGGGGCGTCCTGGTGATACAGGGCCACCGGCCAGTGGCCCACAATGACCCAGCGGCGGAAGCTGTGACCCTGGCTGAGGAAGTCGTCGTTTTTCATGCACTGGCGGGCAGAGAGACTTTCCAGGTTCTCCTCCCGGGGAACGCCCCCGTGGACAAAGAGATAGTGGTCGTTGAGGAGAATGGTGGGCATGGCCCGGAGAAAGGCCACCTCTTCCGGGAAAGCGGCCTCAATGGCCTGGCGGGCGGCAGGAAAGTCCTCCGGGGAGGCGACAGAAGCCCCGGCCCGGTGGGCCATGTCCACCCAGGCGCATTTTTCCCCCCAAAAGCCGCCGTACTTGGCGGCTGCTTCACCCGGCCAGGCCCCTGCCAGGAAGGCCAGGGTGACATCCTCACAGTTGCCCTGGATGAAGTGGAGGGTGTGGGTTTGGGCCAGGGCCATGAGGTAGTGGAGGGTATCCAGTCCGTGGACCGATTTTTCCAAAATATCTCCCAGGACGATGAGGATATCATCGGTGGAAAACTTGGCCTTTTGCAGCAGCCCTTTTAGGAAGGGGAGGTTGCCATGAATGTCGCTGATGACCAATACCCGCCGGTCTGGCGGCAGGGAGAGGGGACGTACAACCGCGTTGTTGCTCATAGGCTCACCCCACCTGGGCTTCCAGGGCGATCCAGCCGTTTTTCTCCCGGCGGCGGATCACGCGGAGCCCGGCCCGCTCCAGGGCGGCAGAGACCTCGTCGCCCCGGGTGTCGATGATGCCTGAGCAGAGGAAGGTGCCCTGGGGGTCCAGCAGCTGGGGAACCACCGGGGCCAGGGGGATGATCACATCGGCCACGATGTTGGCCAGCACCAGCTGGGCCTTTTCCCGGCCCAGCTCTGCCACCAGGCCCTGGTCAGAGAGCACATTTCCCGCCAGAAAGCGGCAGCGGTCCTTGCCGATGCCGTTGAGGGCAGCGTTTTCATAGGCCACGTCCACCGCCTTGGGGTCGATGTCCACCCCCGTGGCGTGGCGGGCCCCCAGGCACAGGGCAGCGATGGCCAGAATGCCGCTGCCGCAGCCCAGGTCCAGCACCAGGTCCCCTGCTTTGGTGTGGGCTTCTACGCCCTCCAGACACAGCTGGGTGGAGGCGTGGGAGCCGGTGCCAAAGGTCAGGCCGGGGTTCATCAGCAGCGGGGTAGCGCCGGTGGGGATCTCGGCGGTGTCTCGCTCCCACTCGGGCACGATATAGAGCTTCTCGCCCACGGCCAGGGGGCGGTAATACTTCTGCCAGCTGTGGGCCCAGTCATACTCCCGCAGGGGGACCGAGGTATAGGGCAGGTCGATGCCCGCCAGGTACCCCTTTAGTTGGGCCTGGCCGTCGGCGTCGTCGGTGACGTAGATCTTGACCCGGGAGACCCCTTTCATCTGCTCCAGGAGTGCGTCGTCGACGTAGTCCCAATACTGGCGGTTCTCCTCTAAGAAGGCCCGGAATTCTTCCTCTTCCTCCACCGCCAGCCCGGGAACTCCGTTGGCGATGAGTTTGGCGCAGAGGTCGTCCAGTTCCTCTGATTTTGCGTTTATGATGATCTCCAGCCACATGCTGTCCATGGCGTATCCTCCTGTGGTTTGTTTCATGGCCTCTATTGTATCGGGTCTTGGGGCAAATTGCAAGGGGGAGGCGGGCTATCCCGGCGGATGGGGACCGGTTGGGGTGGGCGAAAAAATGCCCGCCGCTGACGCGGCAGGCATTTTCTCTGGATTTCAAACCGAACCAATTGGAAAGGATCCGAATTGCTCCGGTCAATTGCGCAGAACGCAATTTTTTTATTCGAAGTTAGGTGGCTAAGCTCAGTCGATCTTTCTGGTCCACAGAGAAGCCATAGCGGGGCCGCCGCCCACGCACAGGGAGGCGCCGCCCACGGTAGCGCCGCGGCGTTCCATTTCATACAGCATGGAGATGATGATCCGCAGGCCGGTGCAGCCGATGGGGTGACCCAGGGAAATGCCGGAGCCGTTGACGTTGGTCTTGTCCATGTCGATCTCCCAGCCGTGCTCTTCCTTCAGCTTCACGCCGACACCCAGGAACTGAGCGGCAAAGGCCTCGTTGATTTCCCAGTAGTCCACGTCAGCAAAGTCCATGCCAGCGCCCTTCAGGCACTTGGGGATGGCGTAAGCGGGGCCGATGCCCATATACTTGGGCTCGACGCCGGCAGAGCACATGTTGATCATCTTGGCCATGGGCTTCAGGCCCAGCTCCTTGGCCTTGTCCAGGGACATGATGATGACGGCAGCAGCGGCATCGTTGATGCCGGAGGCGTTGGCGGCGGTGGTGACACCGTCGGGGGTAAAGACGGCCTTCATCTTGGACAGGGTCTCATAGTTGCAGCCACGGATGGGGTGCTCATCGGTGTCGATGACGATGTCGCCCTTCTTCTTGTTGTGGATGACCACGGGAACGATCTCATCCTTGAACTTGCCAGCCTCGATGGCGGCGCAGGCGCGGTTGTGGCTGAGAACGGCCAGCTTGTCGCACTCCTCGCGGGAGACGTTGCAGAGCTTAGCCACGTTGTCGGCGGTGACGCCCATGTGACCGGGAACCAGAGCATCGTACAGGGCATCGTGGATCAGGCTGTCATACAGCTCGGCGCCGCCCTCGGTGGGGATGCCGCCCATGCGGTAACCCATACGGGCCTTGGGGAGCATGAAGGGAGCCTGGGTCATGTTTTCAACGCCGATGACCAGGCCGATGTCGGTCTTGCCCAGCATCACGTTGTTGCAGGCGATTTCCAGAGCGCGCATACCGGAGGCGCAGTTCTGGTTGACGGTGACAGCACTGCTCTCTACGGGCAGGCCGATCCGCATGGAGACCTGACGGGCAGGCAGGGAGCCCTGCATGCCGGGATAGCACTCGCCCATGACGATCTCGTCGATGGTGTTGATGTCGATACC
The DNA here is from genome assembly GCA_048184675.1 of Evtepia sp. Classification (GTDB taxonomy): domain Bacteria; phylum Bacillota; class Clostridia; order Oscillospirales; family Oscillospiraceae; genus Evtepia. The sequence goes on from DBEYYM010000026.1 coordinate 5,133, forward strand.
GGCGCGGCGAATGGCTTCCTTGCCGGCGGTGATGGCCAGCTCTCTGGCGGAAACATCCTTGAACTGACCCTGGAACTTACCAATGGCGGTACGACAGCCACTGACAATGACGACTTCTCTCGTTTGCATTTGAGGTATCCTCCTGTACTGTCTTGTATTTGTTCATTTTATACTAAAATGCACTAATTCATGTCATAGGGTGGTTATATTATACACCGAAATACCTGCTTGTCAAGGCAAAGAAGAAAAAAGTGCACAATTTTTTCTGGTGCTTTTGTAGGAGAAGACGTTGAATTTATGGTATAAAATGTGTATAATGGTTGTAAACTATGAAAAATGCTACAAAAAAATGAAGTAAACCTGTCATTTTGTAGCGAAAGGAGGGATTCTATGAGCAGGATTCCAGAAAAGTGGCACGATGCGGTTATGGGCTTTTCTTTGGACATTGCCAGGGACAGCGAAAATTTCCCCAAAAAAGTATTAGGCCTGTTTCAAAAGCATTTTGGGGTCAAGCGCAGCATCTTTTTCCCCTACCAGTATCCAGCTTTCCCTGGGGACCAGGGCCGGCGGGTTAGTGCCCTGAGCAACTACATTACCTTTGGAATCCGATACGGCCCAATGTATGACTACAAGGACCACGTTTACAAGGATGACATCTTTCGCTACTCCACCCTGCCCCCTCACCTGAAGGGGAAGCGGGTGATCTTCACCGAGGACGTGATGCCCCTAGAGGAGTATGAGCGCACGCCCTATGGGGTTCACATGTCGGCAGAAGACCTGTATTACCAGGCGGTTCTCTTCTTCTACCTGGGGGAGCGGGTCATCGGTTCCATGGGCCTTTTCCGCACCAAGGAGGAGGGGGGCTTTCAGGAGGAGGAACGGGGGCTGCTGGAGTATCTGGCGGAAATGGTGGAGGCCAACTACCAGACCTATCTCCGCCACAGTGGGGAGTCCCGGTTCCACGACTGCTTCAACCTCTTTTTTCAAGACAACAAAGTGGGGACGGTGATCCTGAACCAGGACATGACGGTGATGCAGACCAACAAGGCAGCCCAGGAGATCAGCCAAATTTTCTGGGAGCAGTACCGCCATAACCAGGGCCATTTCCTCCGCAGCAACTACCACGGGGATCCCCAATACCGAGAGGTTCAGACCATGGTCAACGAGATCAGCGAGCGCCTGACCACCCAGGGGGGCACCAGCCAGACCATTACCTCCCTGGCCGGGGATATCACTTTTTACCACACGGCCTTCCTGTCCTCCAGCGCCGCCGGCCTGATCCAGACCTGGCACCTGATGCTCATCACCTGCCAGACCAAGGTGCTGCCCAAGAGCCTGGACCACCCCTACAACACCCTCACCCAGCAGGAGCGGCGGATCGTTTACTACCTGGCCTCCGGTATGAAAAATGAACAGATTGCCGAGGAACTACATATTAGTATTTACACGGTGCGCACCCATATTGCAAACATTTACAAAAAATTTGAAGTCAACAACAAAGTGGATCTGCTGATGCATCTGCAGCCCATTTTGAAGGATCAGGCGGCGCCCTGAGAACCATGAGAGAAGGCGACAGGATTGAAAAAACGCAACCAAGTCCGGCTCCACGCAAAGCCGGGAGGCTGTGACCTTTGCGTGGAGTGAGGTTTGTCACAGAAAGAACGCCGGCTTTGCCTCTGAACAGATTCTTTAGGAGGTCGCCAGCGTGGACTATATCAATGCCAAGGATCTGCTGCCTGCCGACCTGGTCCGTCAGCTCCAAAGGTACTTGCAAGGGGGATACCTCTACGTACCTGTGGAGACGGGCCAGAGGCGGGGTTGGGGCGTTGTCTCCGGCAGCCGGCAGGCATTGGACCAGCGGAACACCCAGATTCGCCAGGCCCGCCAAACGGGGGCGTCTGTGGAAGAGCTGGCCTGCCGGTACTGCCTATCTCCTTCCGCCATTCGGAAGATCCTTTCCCAAAGAGAAAAGCCAGGACCGTAAGAAAGGTCCTGGCTTTTTTGGCGACAAAATGAGACCGAAGAGAAGTGTGGCTTGCCGGGTAAGGGGCACGGGGGCTACAATGGGCCCAAAGAGAAAAGGAGGCGCTACGATGCCCAATCCAGCTGCCATTTACCCCCGGAAGGGAGACCGGCAAACCGTTTACCTTAAGCCGGTTATCACCGACCCCAGCATCCAGGTGGGGGAGTACACCATGTACCACGACTTTGTCAGCGACCCCCGGGAATTTCAACGGAAAAACGTCCTCTATCATTATCCCATCAACGGGGACAAGCTCATCATTGGGAAATTTTGCTCCCTTGCCTGCGGCGTGAAGTTTCTGTTCACCAGTGCCAACCATACTCTGTCCTCCCTGTCCACCTACCCTTTCCCCATTTTCTTTGCGGAATGGGGGTTGGACCCCAGGGAGGTCCCCACCGCCTGGGACAACCGGGGGGATATCACCGTCGGCAGCGACGTGTGGATTGGCTACGAGGCGGTGATCCTCTCCGGGGTCACCATCGGCCACGGGGCCATCATCGGCGCCCGAGCCCTGGTCACCCGGGATGTGCCGCCTTACACCATTGTGGGGGGCGTACCGGCAAAGCCCATCCGCCGGCGGTTTGACCAGGAGACCATCCACAAGCTGCTGGCGCTGCGCTGGTGGGACTGGCCATCGGAGAAAATCGCCCGGCATCTGCCGGCCATCCGCGCGGGGCAGGTAGCGTCCCTTTGGGAGGACCGGTAAAGGGACCTCAGGGGTTCCTCAGAACCCTCTGTTCCCAAAAGGGCGTTTCCGCGGCCTCCTCCACCCGGAGCAGCTGGCCGGAGGCCAGCAGGGCCCGCACCCGTTGCGCCCAAAACTGGTCGTCGATGCCCAGCTGCCCACTCACCAGCTGCCCGACGAGGGCTGCAACCGTGCAGGGCTGGTCAGGGCAGGCAGCGAGGATGGAGGCGTCATAATAGTCGGCCTCCACGCTGCGCACCTCTCCCGCCGTTACAATTCGCAGAGGGGCGTTTTCTTCCCGCAGCTTGTCCCACTGCCGGGCCAGCTTCCGGCGGGTGGCCTGCTCCAGCAGCACGGGGGGATCGGCAAAAAAGGCCAACTCCTTGGGGGAGACCTCCCCCCAGTGGGCGGCGATGATCCCCACACCATCTGGGCGGCGATACTCCTTGGCCAGGGGGACGGCCCACAGGGGGCTGGGGGCGTCCTGGAGCAAGTGGACGGCAAAAAGCAGGCCGCAGGCCCCGGTGGGCGAGGCATCGGTCCAAAGGCGGATGGAATCCCCCTGCTGCGCCCGGGTTTGCAGGCGGACCAAGTCCGGGGCGGAGGCGGGGGGAATCGGTCGGGAAATATCCCCATAGAAAAGGGGAGACGTCAGCTCCAGCACCTCGGTGCTCTCTGGCCTCCGGGGGGCGTGGAGAAGGGCGGTTTTTAAGCCGGGATGGAAACAGAGGTCTATCATGTCATGGTTCCTTTCTCATGCCCGCAGGCGGTAGCTCCGCCCGGCTTTTACCACCAGGCCCTGGCTAACCAAGGCGTCCAGGCTCTGCTGAACCTCCTGGGCGGGCAGGCCCAGACCCTGGGTCAAGGTCTTGGCACCGGCGGAAACGTGGTCGGTGAGGTATTCGATGACCTGCTGCCGGGTGAGCTCCTCCGGGGAGAATTCCCGGCGGGGGAGGGGCAGAGAGAGGTTGGTTCGCCCGGCGTGCACAGCCTCGGAGAGGACCGGCGTCCGCCAGCCCTGCTTGGCCCACAGGGAGTAGATCCCCCGCAGACCCTGGCCGGTGCCCGTGGCCAGCTTGACCAAGGAGAAAAGCTGGGTCAGGCCCCGGTTCCGGGGGTCGGCGGCGGTGCCCGCTTTGGCCTGGTCGGGAGAGACCCGGAGCAGGCCGTCGTTGGAGACCGTCAGCTCTCCAGCGGTGCGCTGGATGGTCAGGCCGCCCCGGCTGAAGTAGTCCGCATGGAGGACGGCGTTGAGCACGGCCTCTCGCATGGCCCCGGCCAGGGCATCTCTGCCGGCGGGATTGGCCTCCAGCAGGGCAGAGACGGCAGTGAGCCGCCGGGAGACCATGGGGTAAAAGGAAAACACATTTTCCGGCGGACCCGGACGGATGGTGGCCAGGTGAAATCCGGTGTCACTCTCCTGATATTCCAGGCGGAACTGAGGGAAGACCTCCCGCAGGGCCTTCCGCTTGCCCAGCAGGAGAAGCCCTGCCAAGGTGGGCCGCAGCCCATCCCGTCCGGGCCCCAAAATCCCGGCGGCGGGGAGGAATTGGTCATCGGGCAGATAGTTCCAGGGGTGCTCCGGCTGGCGCATGGCCATGAGCAGGCGGAACTGCCGCAGGGTCTCTTGGGACAGATCCTCTGCCGAGCGGCCCTCCAGCACGGCCAGGTCGGCAGGGGCATCTTCCCGGTCCCGGAGCATGGCCCGGACCTCGTCGGGGTCGCAGTGGTAATCCCCCTCGCCGTCCCGGCGATAGGCGCCGGTGAAGGGGCTATCCCCGATGTACACCGGCCGCTGCCGCCGCTCTGCCCGGGGAACGGAGATCACCAGCACCTGCTTTCCATCGATGGTGTGCAGGGCCACGTCCTGGGGCTGAAGGATGTTAGCGCTGACCTTGGCCGGGTCGTTCACCGTCTCCCAAAAGAGCTGGACGTATCCCGCCCCATCGGGCACCCCGGTCACCTGGAGGGTTTTGTCCTTTGCCTCCTCCACGCCAAGGAGGATGAGGCCACCGATGGTGTTGGCAAAGGCGGAGTAAGTTTCCCACAGGCTGTGGGGGAAGCCTCCGGCGGCCTTTTTGGCCTCGATGCGGTTGTTTTCCTGGTATCGGGCGATGTGATTTAGGTCGATCATGGCGCTCCGCTCCCTTCTGCGGCTGCAAGCTGTTTTCTCCATTATATAAAATGCGTGTACCCTTGTCAATTTGCTGGGAAACCGACACAGCTGCCGCTAAAAAATCCAAAAGGGAAAAATTTTTTCAAAAACCTATTGACAAATCCGGGGAAATCCGATAGAATAACACTCGCTCCGCAAGAGACGGACGATTAGCTCAGCTGGTATGAGCATCCGCTTGACGTGCGGGAGGTCACAGGTTCAAGTCCTGTATCGTCCACCAAAAAAGCCCTGAATTCTATTGAATTCGGGGCTTTTCTTTATTTTTGATATTTTGATCGAACGGAGTAACGGCGTAGTAACAGCACAGTTTTGATCTGCCAGGACATAGGATCAGGCAGAAATGCAAGAGGCCCACAGACCGGAGCTCTCCCGGCCTGTGGGCCTTTGATGTTATGAGGGATTGGGCCTTCCTTAAAGCTGGCAAAACCGCATCATAATGGTGGCAACCTGGGCTCGGGTGGCGTTGTTTTGGGGGGCCAGATAGCCGCTATCGCCGGTGATGAGTTTGTTGGCAACCGCCCAAGTCATGGCATCCTTGGCATAGCTGGAGACCTTGGCGGTGTCGGGGAAGCCTGTCAGGCTGCCGGAAACGGCGGGGGAGCCGGCGTAGCGGTAGAGCATGGTGGCCAGCTGCTCCCGGGTAATGGAGCCCATCATGTCGGAGCCGTCGGAGATCCCCTGGCTCATGGCCCAGGCGCGGCCTTTGGCGTACCAGGTGTCGCCGCCGTCGGTGTTCACCCCGTCATAGCGGGCCAGCACGGTGACCACCATGGCCCGGTTCATCAGGGCGTCGGGGGAGAAGGTGGTGGCGCTGGTGCCGGAGAAGAGGTTGTGCTCATAGGCGTAGGCAATGCCTGCCAAAGCCCAGTGGTTGGTCACGTCCTGGAAGGGGAGATCCACCAAGGTCACCGAGAGGGTCGTCCGCTGGCTGCCCAGGGTCACGGTAAGGGTCTGGGTGCCGGCGGTGTTGGGGTGATAGCCAGAGCACATGGCGGCGATCAGGGGAAGGGTAGCTGCCCCATGGGCTGTGCAGCGGGAGAACACCTGGAGATCCGCCTGGGTGAGCAGGGTCTCCAGGTCCTGGCCCACCTGGCTTGTGATGGTATCCTGGGAGAGGGTAAGGCCGGAATAGGAGCAGTTGCTGCTGCCGACGAAGTTCTGGGACCAGTAGCGTCCCTCCTGGCCCACCCCCAGGTGGGTCAGGGCGGCAGTTTCAATGTTCTGCCTGTGGCCGGCGCTGTTGAGCCAGCCGTTCATGACAGCAGCGGCGGAGGGATAGCCCATGGCGATGTTTTCCGCTGCATAGTTGTAACGGATGCTGTAATCGGACAGGACGGTAGACCAGCTGGAGCCGTCGGGGCGAGAATGGGCCAGCTGGGGCAGAGAGGGCAGCTCCTTGGCCCGCTGGTTGGCCGCCATTTGGATCTCCGCCGTCATGGACAGGGGAGACAGCCCCATGGACATCCGGTGCTGGTTGGTCAGCCGCAAAACGGCCCACTCAGTGTCATAGATGGTGTCATCCTGGTACAGGGTGTTGGCTGCCCCGGCTGTGGTAGACAGCAGGGTAAGAGACAGCGCCAGGACCATGCACAGGGATAGGATTCGCTTTCTCATCGTCTTTCTCCTTTTCGTGTTAAGTTTGGTGTGGGGCTTGCTGGAATCGACAAAAAGAGATCTTTTTTTCCATTATAGTGCAGGGGAGGAAAGATTACAAGCAAAGGGGACTGGAACAAGTTGCCTGCCCAGGGAAGGATATCCAGAAAGCAGGCCCTGTGCTGGGGTTCGGAGGGTCAGGGGAGCTCCTGCCCCAATCCCTTCTCCTGGGCGGCCAGGAAGACATTCCGGGCGGCGATGGCATCGAAGACGGCCATACCCACGGACTTAAAATACCGGGTGTCCGGCAGCGGGGGCTGCTGACCCCGCTGCTTGGCTAAAAGGTAATCGCCGAAGTAGCGGAGTCCGTCGGGCTTCAGGGCCCCGGAGGCCAGGGGCTGGCTCAGGTCGCCGCTTTCCTCACAGGCGAAGGGGAGCTCCAGAAAGACCTCCTGGGTCACAGACCAGATGGCTTCGGGGATCTCCCGCATGTCCGGCTGCCAGGAGCCCACGGCGATGATGCACTTATCCTGGAAAAGGGCGGGGTCGTTGGAAAACAGCGGCGCCCGGGCCGGCGTGGCGGTGACCACGATGGGGCTCTTTTTCAGCAGGGTGTCCGGGTCGGGGCAGATCTCCCAGGAGATCTGTTTGGGCGCCAGCATGGCTTCTAGCTGCTGGAGGAAAGGATGCAGGTCCTTGTTCCCGTGGTTATACAGATAGACGGTGTGGATGGGCCGCACCTGGCACAGAAAGCACAGCTGGTGCAGCCCCTGGACGCCGCAGCCCACCAGGCCAGCTGCGTGGGCATCCTCTTTGGCCAGATGCCGGGCGGCCAGGCCGCCGATGGCCCCGGTGCGCAGGGCGGTGAGAGTGTTCCCTTCCAGCAGGGCGACGGGCCGACCGCTGTCGCCGTCGCTGAGCAGGACAGTGCTATAGAGCGCAGGCAATCCCCGGGCGGCGTTGTCTGGGCTGGAGGCAAGGAGCTTTGTGGCGGCATATCCCCCGGCAAAGCAGGGCATGGTGGCCAGGGTGGTCTTTCCCTGGGTCAAGGCGGACCGGTCTGCCATAACGCACTGACCCTGGGCAAAGAGGAGGAAGGCTTCTTCCACTGCGTCCATCATCTCCTGGAAGGAGAGGGCCTGGCGAATGTCGGATGCACTGAGGTAACGCATGGGCGGGGCTCCTTTCATCGGTGGCATAAAAACGTTGTCTATCCCAGTATAGCTTGCTGGCGGGGGGCAATGCAATTGTTTTGGGGATAAAAATCCCGGGCAAAGAGCAAGAAGGCACTGCGTGGCAGTGCCTTCTCTGTTAGGGCTGATCCAGGCCCAGAATCTCCTGGGAAGAATAGCAGCCGGGGGGCTGGTTCTGGAGAAAAAGGATGCCATCCAGAGCCCCCTTGGCAAAGGTGGTGTAGTCATAGGCGTGGTGGGTCAGCTCAATACGCTCTCCCTCCAGACCGAAAATCACGGTGTGGGTGGAGGCGATGTTTCCGCTGCGAACAGAGTGGAAGGTGACCTCTTTTTCTGCCCCGGCCCGGTCCAGGGCTTGGGTGATGACCTGCCCCATAGTTTTGGCGGTGCCGCTGGGGGCGTCCAGCTTTTGGTTGTCGTGCATGTCCACAATGTCGATATCGGCGCTGGGGCCCAGGGAGCGGGTGATGGCCTCCAGTAGCTGATAGACTAGGTTCACGGCTTTAGAGGTGTTGTGGGACAAGGACAGGGCGATGGTCTTGCCGGCCTGGGTGATGACGGCCTCCTGCTCTGGGGAAAAGCCGGTGGTCCCCAGCAGCAGGGGCTTCCGGTGCTGAACGCAGGCGGCCACCACCTCCATAGACCGGTCTACAGTGGAAAAATCGATGACCCCGTCGCAGGCGGCGATGATCTCTTCCAGGCGGGCATAGATCCGGGCGCCCGTTTCAGGGCCGCCGGCAGCGGCGCTGATGTCTTGGCCCAGGTAGGCTGCGGCAGGGTTGCCCACGGCGCCCACCAGGGTGAAGTCCTTGGGGCGCTTGCGGGCCTCGTCCACCACCAGCCGGCCCATTTTCCCGGCGGGGGCAGTGATGAGGAGTTTCATGGTCAGGTCCCTCCTTGGTTGGTGTTTTCTCCATGATACCATAGGCAGGGCGAAAAAGGGAATCCCTATTCAGAAAACACCAGGGGGACAGATGCCCCGGCAAATTCCAGCCGGTCCAGGGTGCGGAGATTTTTCAAGGACAGGGCCGCCCGGATCGCCCAGACCCTCTCCTAGCCCAGAATGGTGCTTCCTCTTTTCACTGGGATAACACTTAAGAGGGGAGATATCTGTCAAACAATAAAAAATTTTTGAAAGGAAATGAAAAACTTTCTTTGGGGAAGAGATGGGAGATCCTGCCGGAAAAAAGTCAATATTTTTCGGATTTTCCATCGTTTATGTAATTATTGTTTGACTTTTCTAGGGGAAGGACCTATACTAAATCTTGTTTCTCTGCTGTCTGACTACCGTTTTCTTGTCATACGAGAAAGAGGAGCCAGCAGCGGAAAATTTTTGAGAAAGAAGGTAGAGATCCGATGAAAAAGAGAGTGATCAGTCTGCTTCTGACCCTGATGCTGGCGCTGTCTCTGGTATCCCCGGCCCTGGCCGTGGAACCCGAAGAGAACGCCCCTGCGGCAGAGGCTGCGGTTGTGACCTTTGGTGAGCTCACCAAGGATAACGCCGACCTGAAGCTTCCTTTCACCGAAAAGGCCAATCAGGCCGTGACCAATCAGGAGGCAGTGGCTTTCCTCCTCCGCTGGGCGGGGCTGAAAGAAAGTCAGCTGGGAAGCTATCCCGACGACTATAACGCCATGGCCGACAGCATGGGCATGACCGACGGGATTGCAAACTACGATCCCACCGGCACCTGCACCCAGGCCAACCTGGCTGTGATGCAGAAGGCGGCCACCACCCTGTACAACGCCCTGCACGCCGACACCCTGGAGCCCCTGTTCATGAACGGCATGGCACAGCCCATCTTCCCCTACACCTCTGGTGCTGTGAAGGAAGGCTATGACAACGCCAACAGCGACATCATCCGTTATTTCGTCTACGTGGAAACCAACTACGATACAGACGGAGACGGCAAGCTGGACCTGGTGAAGGCTCTGGTGCAGGTGCCCCGTGCTGCGGTGGAGGGGGATTATGCCGCCGCCACCATCTATGAGGCCCGTCCCTATATCACCGGCTGCACGCCTTTCTGGGGAGAAGAGGACATCTATAACGACCAGGGTTATGACATCGAGAGTATGTATAACCAGCCTGCTAAGCGCACCCCCGCTGGCAATGCTGTGAGCACCATGGAAGCTGCCAAGGATGCCGATTCCAGCGAGTGGTACTATTGGAATGAGTACGAAAATATCTACGACTATGAGGACCTGGACTGGTATGATTACTATCTGGTCCGTGGCTTTGCCGTGGTGGAATGCGGCGGTCTGGGCACGCTGGGCTCCGACGGCTTTGAGACCTGCGGCGCTGATTTGGAGATCGACGCCTTTAAGTGCGTCATCGAGTGGCTCCACGGCGACCGTGTGGCTTACACCGACAAGACCAGCAATATTCCCGTGGAAGCTGACTGGTCCAACGGCAACGTGGGCATGACCGGCCGTTCCTATGCCGGCACCACCCAGTTTGGTCTGGCTACCACCGGCGTGGAAGGCCTGGAGACCATCGTCCCCGTGGCCGGCATCGCCAGCTGGTATGAGTATACCAATTCCCAGGGTATCTCCACCGAGACCAACCCCGCTTATTCCGACGTTTTGGCCCTCTATTGCGCTGGTCGTTACCTGGATAAGGAAGACTGGGCCACTATCGAAGACAAGTATGGCAGCTACCTCTATCAGATCCAGCAGGATCAGCTGGCCACCAACGGTGACTACAGCGACCACTGGGCCTGCCGCGACTATACCCTGGATGCCGAGAACATCAAGTGTCCTGCTCTGATTGTCCACGGCCTCAACGACGACAACGTGCGCACCAAGGAATTTGACCTCATGTACCAGGCCTATGAAAAGGCCGGCGTACCTGTGAAGCTCCTGCTCCACCAGGACGGCCACCTGACCCCCACCTATCCTGCTGGCGGCATCCAGTTTATGATCGGGGATCAGTCTTACGACGCGATCCTGAACCAGTGGTTCAGCCACTACCTCTATGGCCTGGACAATGGCATTGAGAACATGGCTGCTGTGACCGCTCAGAGCAACAGCAACACTGACGTGTGGAACACCTATGCTGACTGGAAGGCTGATGAGTCTGTCACCCTCACCGGCGCCAGCGCTACCGAGAAGACTTCCACCATCAGCAGCGATTATGCTGCCATTGACGTGACCCGCAGAAACTGGAAAGATATTCTCACCAGCGGCTCCACTGCCTCCAGCTCTATGTACACCATGGATGTCACCAAAGACACCGTCATCAAGGGCTCTGTGGCCGTGAACTTCAAGGCAGCTACCACCAATGGGGAAGAGATCACCACGCCCAGAGGTGAGACCAAGGCTGTGGTGGACCACGATAACCTGGTGGATATTGCACGTCTGGACCACGATAACTATGTGGGCGTTGCTTCCACCGGTGAGACTGTCCAGACCCCCGATGCCGACCTCATCGACCGGGATGGCCTGATGGTCAGCGCCATGCTGGTGGACATCGCCCCCGAAGGCGAGACCTTTGCCGCCTGCAACACCAACCCCACCTATGTGGACAAGACCGTTCTGGCCGAAGGCGGCGCCTGGATGGGCGGCGGCGTAGAGAACTTTGACCTGGTGAAGCTGAACACCACCCAGGTTTCCTACAAGATCATCGCCCGCGGCTGGATGGACCTGTGCAATCCCAGCGCTGGCTATGACTCCGCTTCCGCCACCAACAAGGTGAAGCTGGAAGAGGGCAAGTACTATGACTACACCCTGTACCTGCAGCCCAACCTCTATGAGGTGGAAGCCGGCCACAAGCTGGCTCTGGTGATCTACGCCTATGAGCCCGGCATGGCCAACTACACCCAGAACTACAACATCACCGTGGACAATGCCTCTGTGGCCGCCACCATCCCCGTGGACTCCTTCGGCATGGCCTACACCGACGTGGCCACCAGCGACTGGTTCTGTGATGCCGTGCAGTATGTTACCGACAACGGCATTATGAACGGCACCTCTGCCACCACCTTTGCTCCCAACTCTGCCACCACCCGCGCCATGCTGGTCACCATGCTCTACCGCATGGAGGGTGAGCCCGCTGCAAACAGCGACGCAAACTTCACCGACGTGGCCGCTGGCACCTGGTACACCGACGCCGTGAACTGGGCAGCGGATAACAACATCGTGGGCGGTTATGGCAACGGCAAGTTTGGCACCAACGACAACCTGACCCGCCAGGATCTGGCTACCATCCTCTATCGTTACGCCCAGTACAAGGGCTATGACGTCAGTGGCCAGAACGACTTGGCTGCCTTCACCGACGCTGCTTCCGTCAGCAGCTATGCACAGTCCGCTGTGAAGTGGGCTGTGGACGCCGGCATCATCTCCGGTGTTAAGGCAGACGTCCTGTCTCCCAAGACCGACACAAGCCGTGCCCAGGTGGCTACCATGCTCATGCGCTTTGCAGAAAATGTGAAGTAAGCCTCTGGCAGGAACCCACAAAACAGACAAAGCAGCCCCTCTCCGGCTCGTCCGGGGAGGGGCTGTTCTTATTGGGGTTATTCCTTGCCTTCCCGCCGCCAAAGGGTGATGCCCACGGCGTCGGCAAAAAACCAGCCGATGGGAATGGCCACCCAGATCCCGGTGACCCCCAGGGCGGGGAGGGTAGAGAGGGTATAGGCCAGCACCACCCGGGTGCCCAGGGAGCAGATGGTCAGGACCACCGACACCGCCGGACGGTTCACCGCCCGGAAGTAGCCATAGAGGAGGAAGAGGAGGCCGATGCCCAGGTAAAAGGCCCCTTCAATGCGCAGATAGCCGGTGCCGATGGTGATGACCTGGGTGGCCTCCGGGCCCACAAAGAGGGCCAGAAGCTTGGGGGCCAGCAGACAGACGAGGGCGCCAATTAGCAGGCAGAACACCACCACCCAGAGGACGGCCTGCCGAACCCCGGCCCGAATGCGGTCCTGTTTTCCTGCCCCGTAGTTCTGGGCCACGAAGGTGGAAAAGGCATTGCCAAAGTCCTGGACGGGCATGTAAGCTAGGGTGTCAATTTTCACCGCCACGGCGAAGGCGGCCATTACCGCCGTGCCAAAGCTGTTGACCAGCCCCTGGACCATCAGAATGCCAAAGTTCATCACTGACTGCTGCAAGCAGGTGAAGAAAGAGAGATTGACCAGGCTTTTCAAGGTTCCGCGATCCCACCGCCGGTCCTGCTTGCCAACCCGCAGGTGGGGGAAGGCCCGCCAGGTGTAAAGAAAAAGCCCCAGGCCGGCGATATACTGGGCAATCACCGTGGCCATGGCTGCCCCCTGGATGCCCAGGGAGAGGGGGATCACGAAGAGGAGATCCAAGCCGATGTTCAGCCCCACAGACACCCCTAAAAAGGCCAGGGGTGTGGCGGAGTCCCCCACGGCCCGCAAGAGGTTGGCGAAAAAATTATAGAAAAAGGTGGCCAGAATCCCGCCAAAAATCCACAACAGATAGGTCTTGGTGAGCCCGACAATGTCCCCGGGAATCTGCAGCAGGGAGAGGATGCCGTCTAGGGCCCAATAGACAACCCCGTTGAGCAGAAGGGTCAGAAGGCCAATGAGCAGAAAGGACTGAAAAATTCCGTTGCGCAGCCGGTCTGGGTCCCGGCGGCCGTACTGAATGGAGAAATAGACGCTGCTGCCCATGCAAAGGCCCAGGAGGATGGAGGTGAGGAAGGTCATCAGCGTATAGGAAGCCCCCACGGCGGCCAGGGCGTCAGGGCCAATAAACCGGCCGACGATCCAGGTGTCGGTTAGGTTATAGAATTGCTGGAGCAGGTTTCCCAGGATCAGGGGAAGGGCAAAGCCCAATAGCCCCCGGGAGATGCTTCCCTGGGTCAGATCCCGTTTGGCAAACATGGCAGGCCTCCTTTCGCGGTTTCTCGTCCTGCCAGTGTACCACGGCGGCGGGGGAAAAGCAATGGAGGAAAAGGACGGTTGCTTTCTTGCCGAAAGAGGACTAAAATAGGGGCCAACAATGGAAACCGGGGGGATGCCCCGGTGGGGGAGGAAGTCAAAATGAAATGGATGATTGCGTCAGATCTCCACGGCTCGGCCTATTACTGCCGGGCTATGGTGGAGGCCTTTCAGCGGGAGGGAGCAGACCGGCTGCTTCTGCTGGGAGATATTTTGTACCACGGCCCCCGAAATGACCTGCCCCGGGACTATGCCCCCAAAGAGGTCATCCCATTGCTCAACGGGATGAAGGAAAAGCTCCTGTGCGTCCGGGGCAACTGCGACAGCGAGGTGGACCAGATGGTGCTGGAGTTTCCCATTCTGGCCGACTACAGCGTGCTGCCGGTGGGGGAGCGGCTGATTTACATCACCCACGGGCACGTCTTTCACCTGGAGCACTTGCCGCCCCTGCAGCCGGGGGATATTTTGCTCCACGGCCACACCCACGTGCCGGCCTGGCAGGCCTTTGGGGCGGGGAACCTCTATCTAAACCCCGGCTCGGTGGCCATCCCCAAAGGGGGAAGTGCCCACAGCTACATGACCCTGGAAGGACGCGAGGCCCTGTGGAAGGACTTAACCGGGGAGCCCTATCACCGGGAAGTGCTGTAAGGGAGCAGAAACAAGAGGGAAGAAAGCCGAGGACAACAACCGTTGTCCTCGGCTTTTGGTAATGTCATGTGAGAATCCGCTCCAATCGGGGTCCCAGCCGGCTGAGGATCTCGTTGGTGATGGTGTCCGACTGCTGGGCCAGGTCATAGGCGGTGATGGTCCCACTGCCAGAGGTACCGATGAGAACCACCTCGTCCCCAGCCTGGACGGCGGGCAGGTCAGTGACATCCACCAGCGTTTGATCCATGCAGATTCGTCCGATGATGGGGGCCCGCTGGCCGCCGATGAGGACTTCCCCGCCGGAGAGAGACCGGGGCAACCCATCGCCATAGCCGATGGTAACCACAGCCACCTGGGTGGGCCGCTGGGCCACAAAGGTCAGGCCATAGCCGGCGGCGCTGCCGGGGGAGAGGGGTTTCACTGTGGCCACCCGGGCGTGAAGGGAGAGCACGGGGCGAAGGTCGGCTTTGGCCGCGGTCAAATCTTGGTAGGCGCTGAGCAGGCCGTAGAGGGCAATGCCCACCCGAGCGTAATTCCCCGGCAGGTGGGGATAGTTCAGCAGCCCATAGCTGGCCTGGAGGTGAATTTTTGGCAGGTTGAGCCCCCGGTTTCTCAGCTCCTCCAGCAGCTGGGAGAAGGCCTGGACCTGCCGCTGGACATAGGCCCGGTCCTGGGGGCCGGCTCCATCGGCGGTGCACAGGTGGGTGTAGATCCCCTGAATATCCAAGTGCTTCATGGCGAAGATCTCGCAAATTTGCTCCAGGTGGTGGCTGGGCTCCCCCAGCCGGTGCATGCCGGTGTCCACCGCCAGGTGGACGGGGAGGGTTTTGCCAAATTGGTTGAGCCGGGCGGCGTAGGGAAAGTCCACCACCGTTTGGGTGAGCTTGTACCGGCGCAGAAGAGGGAACTGGTCGGGATGGGTATAGCCTAAAATGAGGATCTCCCCCTTGATCCCGCCTTTGCGCAGCTGGATGCCCTCTTCTAAGCAGGCCACGCAAAAGGAGGAGATCCCCAGCAGGGAGAGTTCCCTGGCTATCGGCACAGCCCCGTGGCCATAGGCGTTGGCCTTGATGGCGGGCATCAGCTGGCGGCCAGGGGGCAGAAGAGCCTGGAGGGCCTGAACATTGTGGGCAAGGGCGGCCCGGTCAAGCTGGATCCAGGCCCGGCTGCAGCTGGGTTGGGGTGGGCGGCGCCAGGCGAGAACCCAGGTGACACACCCGGCAGCCAGAAAGGCCAGGGCGCAGACGGCCAGGTAGTGAACCAGGCTGTTTTCCACCAGCAGGGCGGTGAGACCCAGCACCCCGGCAATCCCCCGGATCACCACGATCATGGCCGGGTGGAGGATGTAAACCCAGGTGGACAGGGTCCGGCAGGCCGTGGGGGCCTGGATCTTCCAGGCCAGCAGAAGCCGGTAGAGAAAAACCATGACCACCGGCAGCAGCAGATACATGCTGTCGTGGCGCTGGAGGGCAAAGTGGCGCAGGGCAAAGGCCTCTGTCGAAAGGAGGATGAGGGAGAGCACCAAACCGACTCCATTGACCGCTGCCGGCACAGAGGAGGGCTTCCGCCCCAGTCTGGCCCCCAAAAGGAGGAAAATAGGGGCCATAAAAAGGCCGTTGCGGGTGTAGGAAAAGATCTGGAACCCCGCCTCATACGCTGCAGCCAAGGGGGGCAGGCTGGCGCTGATGCCGTAGTAGCTATCCCCAAAGAGGCCAATGAGGTAAAGAAGGACGGCCACCACCATAAGGCCCCGGCCCCGGAGGACCCGGTTGAGCAAGCACAGCAGCAGCAGGCCCGTGGCGCAGGCGGGGAAATACCACAGGTGGTAAAAGGTGCCGTCAAAGACCAGCAGGCGCAGGGCAGACAGCGGGGTCAGATCCTGGTAGTGGCCGGCATAAATCCCTACGGGGATGTAAAGGAGAACGGCAATGAGGTAGAGGATTAAGATCTTCTTCACCTGCTGCCACAAGGCAGAGAAAGGGGACTTGCCCTCCAAAATGCCCCCCAGGACAAAGTGCCCGGTGACCATGAAAAAGAAGGGCACCGCCACCCGGGCTAGGCTCCGGGTGAGCAGGAAGTCCCCGTCTGGGGTGTAGGTGGTCAGGGGAGAGGTGTGGATGGCCACCACCAGCAGGGCGGCAAGGATCTTAAAGGCGTCAAGGCCGCCGTATTGGGTTTGCTTCTTCATGGCCCTGCCTCCATTCCGTGATGATAAATCCGTCTACGTTGTTGCCCGAAACGGTGTAGGGCAGGCCGGACGCCCGCTCCAGCACAGTGGGCCCCTGGGGGTTGGCCGGCAAAAAGGAGACCAGAGCACTTTTTTCCTGGTACCGACAGCATTCGTAGGGAAATTCCCGCAGCCAGGCGATATACTCTTCCAGGGTCAGTCCCCGTGCCTCCATAATGGCGGCGTGGGGCTGGCCTACATAGCGAAAGTGCCAGGGTTCGTGGCCGATGCCTGTGATGTCCTCTTTCCCCGCCGGATACCGCTGGATGAAGCCAAACCGGGCCATCTCTTGGCGGAAGGTTTGGCAGAGGCCATGGTAGGGAAAGTCGGGACGGATAAAGTCGATGGCGTCCCCCTTAAGACCCAGGTCGATGGCAAGGCCGGTCTGGTGCTCGCTGTGTCCGGGCAGAGCTACGTAGGTTTGGGTGAAGGCCAGGCCGTTTTCCGCCAGGGAATCGGCCCAGATGGCCTCTTGCTCTTTCTGTGCCCGCCAGCCGCTGACCGGTGCGATTCCCTCCCAGCCCCCGATGACGGCCATGAGGCTGTCCAAGGCCTGGGCGGCCCGTTTCTCCAGGAGAATTTGGGTGCCCGCCACTGTGACCAGGTCAGGGCAGGGGAGGGGATGGCAGGGGTAAGTGGCAGTGACCAGAATGAGGTCCCCCTGGTGCATGGCCTCGGGGGTGAGGATCAGGGTGCTCACGGGGTTATCACCTGCCCAAGGATGGTGTCTAAAATTTCTGGGAAGGTGTATCCGGCGGCCTTCATCATGCCGGGGAACCGGCTGTGCTCGGTGAAACCGGGG
Organism: Evtepia sp.; assembly: GCA_048184675.1. Taxonomy (GTDB): domain Bacteria; phylum Bacillota; class Clostridia; order Oscillospirales; family Oscillospiraceae; genus Evtepia. The sequence goes on from DBEYYM010000026.1 coordinate 22,377, forward strand.
ATGGTGTTGACCTCATTAAACACAATCCGTCCGTCAGGGGTCAGGAACATGTCCACCCGGGCAAAGCCTGTGCACCCCAGGGCGCGGTAGATCACTTTGGCGGTTTCCTTCACCCGCTGGGCGGTCTCGGCAGGGACTCGGGCGGGGACGTGAATGGCGGAGGTTTTCAGGGTGTATTTTTCGGTAAAGTCGAAAAAGCCGCCAGAAAGTTCGATTTCGTCGATTTCCCCCACGATGAGGTCCCGGGTACCTATAACGGCGCAGCCCACCTCAAAGCCGGGGATGGTCTCCTCCAGGATGACTTGGTCGTCATACTGGAAAGCCAGGTCCAGGGCGGGGAGGAGCTCCCCTTCCTGGTGGATCTGAGAAATACCATAGGAAGAGCCTGCTTTCACAGGCTTTACAAAGAGAGGATACCCTGTCTGTCGGGCAAAGTCTAAGGCAGCTTGGGGGTCCTCTCCTTTGTTCTGTACCAGGGAGGCCGGCACCGCCACCCCGGCCAGGGAGGCCAGCTTGTGGGCGCGGTCTTTGTCCATGCACAAGGCGGAGGCCAGAGTGCCGCAGCCGATCACCGGGATCCCTGCCAGCTCCAGCAGGCCTTGAAGGGTGCCGTCCTCCCCGTTTTTGCCGTGGAGAATGGGCAGGGCATAGTCCAGGCGCAGGGGCTGAGGCTGCTGGGCAGAAAAGACCAGCACCCCATGGAGATTCCGGTCCTGGGACAGCACCACCGGGGTCAGGTGGGCCAGGTCTTCCGCCCAGGTGTCGGTGGCAATCTGGTCGTATTCCCCGGTGAAGTGGAACCACTGGCCATTGCGGGTGATCCCCAGGGGGAAGATGTCATACTTGTCCTTGCGCAGATTAGACAGCACGGCGTAGGACGATTGCAGAGAGACAGAATACTCTGGAGAGCAGCCGCCAAAGAGAACGGCGATGGTGGGCTTTTTCATGGAAATCCTCCTTTGTTACATGGCCTTGGCCAGAAAAAATAATGTTAAAAAAGTGCAATTTTCTCCTGAAAAAGGAGAAAAACCACCGGATATCTGCCTTTCATTGTAGCAGGAAAAAGTGTTTTATCTTTTAAGAGAACCTTGCAGGTTTCTTAAAAACCATTGCGAATTTCTTAAGAGATATTAAAAAGATTTGAAAACCGGCACGTCCTCTCCCAAAGCCAGAACTGCCCTAGGAGGGAAATGTGAATAAAGTGTGAAAAGTTTGCAAAACGGTATTGACAAAGTCAGGTAGGCACGGTATATATAGAAAAGTAATCACTGATTACTAAAAGAGAATTTTGTCAAACATCGACACATGGAGGTCATTTGTTATGGTATTTGAAGCAATCGCAGAGCTCGTGGCAGAGCGGGTGGAAAAGGATGTGTCCGAGATCACCAAAGACAGCAAGTTTAAGGACCTGGGCATCGACTCCCTGGACACGGTGGAGCTGCTTATGAACCTGGAGGACAAGCTGGGCATGGAGATCGAGCTGGACCAGAAGGTGGAGACCGTGGGCGACCTGGTGGCCTTCATCGAAAGCAAGCAGGCATGATTCACACACCCTTATGCGACCTGCTGGGTATCCAGTACCCGGTTTTTCAGGGGGGCATGGCCTGGATCGCCGACGGCAAGCTGGCCGCGGCGGTGTCTGAGGGGGGCGGCCTGGGCATCATCGCCGCTGGCAACGCCCCGGCAGACTATGTGCGGGAGCAGATCCAGCAGGCCAAGGCCCTCACCAGCCGCCCCTTTGGGGTGAACATCATGCTGATGAGCCCCTTTGTCGACGAGGTGGCTCAGGTGGTGGCGGAGGAAAAGGTGGCTGTGGTCACCACCGGCGCCGGCAACCCCACCAAGTACATGGCCCTGTGGAAAGAGGCCGGGGTCAAGGTGATCCCTGTGGTGGCCTCGGTGGCCATGGCCAAGCTTATGACCCGGTTGGGGGCCTCGGCCCTCATCGCCGAGGGGGGCGAGAGCGGCGGCCACGTGGGGGAGCTGACCACCATGGTCCTGGTGCCTCAGGTCTGTGATGCCACCACCCTGCCTGTCATCGCCGCCGGCGGCATCGCTGACGGAAGAGGGGTGGCCGCGGCCTTCCTGCTGGGGGCCTGCGGGGTCCAGATGGGCACCCGGTTCCTCAGCGCCCAGGAGTGCTCCATCCACCCGGCCTATAAGGAGCGCATCCTCAAGGCCAACGACCTGTGCACCATGGTCACCGGCAAGCGCCTGGGCCACCCGGTGCGCAGCCTGCGCACCAACTTCGCCCGGAACTATGCCAAGGCCGAGTACGGCGGCATGCCCGATGAGGAGCTGGAGGCCCTGGCCACCGGCGCCCTGCGTAAGGCCGTGGAGGAAGGGGACCTGGAAAACGGCTGCTTCCTGTCCGGTCAGATCGCTGCCATGGTCAAGGAGATCCAGCCGGCAGCGGACATCGTCCGGGACGTGATCGAAGGGGCCGAGCCTATCCTGAAAGGAGCCACACAATGGGTAAGATAGCATTCGTCTTTGCCGGCCAGGGGGCTCAGCACCCCGGCATGGGCCAGGAGCTGGCCCAGTGCTCTCTGGCCGCCGCGAAGATTTTTCAGCAGGTGGACGCCCTGCGTCCCGGCACCTCCCAGCAGTGCTTTTCCGGCACCGAGGAGGAACTGAAAGAGACCAAAAACACCCAGCCCTGCATGTTCGCCGTGGAGCTGGCCGCCGCTGCCGCCCTGGCAGAGGGCGGGGTAAAGGCGGACATGGCCGCCGGCTTCTCCCTGGGGGAGATTGGGGCCCTGACCTACACCGGCGCGGTGGACTTCGCCACCGGCTTTCACCTGGTCTGCCGCCGGGGGGAGCTGATGCAGGCTGCCGCCGAAGAACAGCCCACCGCCATGGCGGCGGTGCTGAAGCTGTCCAACGAGGCTGTGGAGCAGGTTTGCGCCCAGTTTGACCAGGTGTATCCCGTCAACTACAACTGCCCCGGCCAGGTCTCCGTGGCCTGCGTCAAAGAGCAGCTGGCCCCCTTTTCCGCTGCTGTGAAGGCCGCTGGGGGACGGGCGTTGCCCCTAAAGGTGCGGGGCGGCTTCCATTCTCCCTTCATGGCCTCGGCTGCCCAGGGCTTTGCCCAAGTGCTGGCGGATTGCCAGGTGGGCCAGCCGGAGATCCCCTTGTATTCCAATTTCACCGGCCAGGTTTACGCCGGTGACCCCAAAGCATTGCTGTCCCAACAGATCGCCTCCCCCGTCCGGTGGGAGACCATTGTGCGGAACATGATTGCCGCCGGGGCGGACACCTTTGTTGAGCTTGGCCCGGGCCAGACCCTGTGCGGGCTCATCGGAAAGATCAACAAAACCGTGAAGACCTATCCCCTGGGAACCAAAGAGGACCTGGCGAAGGTCTTAGAGGAGGTCAAAGGATGCTGACGGGAAAAACTGCCCTGGTCACCGGGGGCTCCCGGGGCATTGGGGCCGCTGTGGCAGAAAAACTGGCCGCCCAAGGGGCCAACCTGGCGGTGGTTTACGCCGGCAGCCAAGACCTGGCCGAAGCCCTGTGCGCCAAATGCGCCCAGGAACACGGGGTCAAAGCCCTGGCCTACCGCTGCGACGTGGCCGACTTTGCCGCCGTGAAGACCCTAGTGGGCCAGATCAAAAAGGAATTTGGGGCTGTGGACATCCTGGTGAACAACGCCGGGGTGACCCAAGACGGCCTGCTGGCCATGATGAAGGAGGAGAGCTTCGACCGGGTCCTGGATGTGGACCTGAAGGGGGCCTTCAATTTTATCCGCCACTGCACCCCCCTGTTCCTGCGCCAAAAGGGGGGCGCGATTGTGAACGTCAGCTCGGTCTCGGGCCTCATCGGCAACCCCGGTCAGGCCAACTACTCCGCCGCCAAGGCCGGCCTCATCGGCCTGACCAAGGCGGTGGCCAAGGAACTGGCCCCCAAGGGGATCACCTGCAACGCCGTGGCCCCAGGCTTCATCGCCACCGACATGACCAAGGAATTGTCTGCCCAGGAAAACGAACTGCTCTCTGCCATTCCCCTGGGGCGGATGGGTCAGCCCCAAGAGGTGGCCGAGGCGGTGGCCTTCCTGGCCTGCGCGCCCTACATCACCGGAGAGGTTCTCCGGGTGGACGGCGGCATCGCCATATAAGATACCTGACCTGTTTTCAGAAAGCATAGAGGAGAAAACCAATGGAAAACACCCTGCGCAGAGTGGTGGTGACCGGCCTGGGGGCCATCAGCCCCGTGGGCAACACTGTGGAGGACTGCTGGAACAGCTTAAAGTCTGGCGTCCACGGCATCGGTCCCATCACCTTCTTTGATACCACAGACTACAAGGCCAAGCTGGCCGCCGAGGTGAAGAACTTCGACCCCCGGGCCTATCTGGATAAGACCGAGACCCTCCGCAGCGATCGCTTCGCCCAGTACGGAGTGGCCGCCGCCTGCCAGGCGGTGGAGGAGAGCGGTGTCATCGGCACCCTGCCCCCCGAGCGGGTGGCGGTGTACTTTGGCTCGGGCATCGGGGGCATCCGCACCTTTGCAGCAGAGCACATTAAGCTCCTGGAGCGGGGGCCCAAGCGGGTCTCTCCCTATTTCATTCCCATGCTCATTGCCAACATGGCGGCGGGAATGATCGCCATTCGCTTTGACTGCCGCGGGGCGGCCATGCCCGCCGTTACCGCCTGCGCCTCGGGCACCAACGCCATTGGCGAGGCCATGCGGGCCATTCGCCACGGCTATGCCGACGCCGTCATCGCCGGCGGGGCCGAGGCCCCCATCACCGAGAGCGGGGTGGCGGGCTTCATCAACATGCAGGCCCTGTCCACCGCAGAGGACCCCAACGCCGCCTGCATCCCCTTTGACAAGAACCGGGGGGGCTTTGTCATCGGCGAGGGGAGCGCCGCCCTGGTGCTGGAGGAGTATGAGCACGCAGTCAAGCGGGGCGCCAAAATCTATGGCGAGGTGTGTGGCTATGGCGCCACCTGCGACGCCTTCCACATTACCGCCCCCCGGCCCGACGGCACTGCCGGCGCCGAGGCCATTCGCCTGGCCCTGAAAGAGGCCGGCCATCAGGCGGGCCAGACCGTGTACATCAACGCCCACGGCACCGGCACCCCCATGAACGACAGCCTGGAGACGACAGTCATCAAGCTGGCCCTGGGGGAGGAAGAGGCCCGGAAGGCCTATATTAGCTCCACCAAGTCCATGACCGGCCACATGCTGGGGGCTGCCGGGGCCATCGAAGCTGTGGCCTGCCTGAAGGCCCTGAACGAGGGCATCCTGCCCCCCACCATTAACCTGCGGGACCCTGACCCCCAGTGCGACCTGAATTATGTGCCCAACCAGGCCATCCAGGCCGACCTGGATTTGGCCCTGTCCAATTCTCTGGGCTTTGGGGGCCACAACGCCTGCATCGCGTTCCGAAAGGTGAAACTATGAACGACGAGGAAATCAGAAAATATGCCAACTTAATGCGGGAGCTGGATCTGACCGGCCTGGAGGTCACAGAAAATGACCGGGTGGTCCGCTTAGAGCGCACCCCCGCCGCCCCGGCGCTCCGCCAGGAGACCGTGGCAGTATCGGCAACCCCCAACCCTCAGATTCCGGTTCTGATGGCGGAGGGAACGGAGGTTACCTCCCCCATGGTGGGGGTTTTCTACGCTGCCCCTGCCGAGGACGCCGACCCCTTCGTAAAGGTCGGGGATAAGGTGAAGAAGGGCCAGACCCTGTGCATTGTGGAGGCCATGAAGCTTATGAATGAGATCATGGCGGAGATGGATGGGGAGATCTTGGAAATCTGCGTCCAGAACGGCCAGGTGGTGGACTACGGCTGCCCCCTCTTCCGCATGAAAGGACTGGAAGGAGGGGCCCTATGAACCGGGAAGAAATTCAAACCATCCTGCCCCACCGGGGCAACATGCTCCTGCTGGACCAACTGGATAAAGAGGGAGACATTGCCCATGGCCGGTACCAGGTGAAGGGGTACGAGTGGTTTTTACAGGGCCACTTCCCCGATACCCCAGTGGTGCCGGGGGTCATTCTCTGTGAGATTTTGGCCCAGACGGCGGGGATCCTAATGACAGAATCGCTCAGCCAAGACACCATTCCCCTGTACACCAGCCTGAAAAATGTGCGCTTCCGGGCCCCTGTGCTTCCGGGGGACATCTTTGAGACCAAGTGCCGGATCACCCGGGCCAAGGGTCCCTTTTACTTTGCCGAAGGGGAGGGCTATGTGGGGGACACCCTGTGCATCAAAGCAGAGTTTTCCTTCGGCATTACGGAGAAAGCCATATGTTTTCAAAGATCCTGATTGCTAACCGGGGGGAAATCGCCGTGCGGGTGATTCGGGCCTGTAAAGAGATGGGAATTTCCACCGTGGCCATCTATTCCCAGGCTGACGCCGACGCTCTCCATGTGGCCCTGGCCGACGAGAGCTACTGCGTGGGCGGGGCAGCCCCGGGGGAGAGCTATCTCAACCAAGAGCACGTTGTGGCCGCCGCCCTGGTCTCCGGGGCCCAGGCCATCCACCCGGGATATGGCTTCCTGTCGGAAAACGCTGGGTTTGCCGCCCTGTGCCGGAAGAACGGCCTGGTCTTCATCGGTCCGTCTCCCGAGAGCATGGAGGAGCTCAGCGACAAGGCCAAGCTCAAGGAGATTATGGGAAACCATGGCCTGGAGGTCATTCCCGGCACCCAGGCCTTGGCCAGCGCCCAAGAGGCCCTGACCGCCGCCGCCCAGATCGGCTACCCGGTGATGCTGAAAGCCAGCGCCGGGGGCGGGGGACGGGGAATCCGCCTGGTGACCTCCCCCAAGGAGATGACCCAGGCCTATGCCCTGGCTGTGGCCGAGGGAGAGGCCTCCTTTGGGGACGGGTCGGTGTACATGGAAAAGTATGTCCACCCCGCCCGGCACATTGAGGTTCAGATCCTGGCCGACGAGGCCGGTAATGTGGTCTGTCTGGGGGAGCGGGACTGCTCCGTCCAGCGCCACCACCAGAAGCTCATTGAGGAATCCCCCTCCCCGGCGGTGAGCCGGAGTCAGCGGAAAAAGCTCATGGACGCCGTGTCCAAGGCGGTGAAGGCCATCGGCTATGTGGGGGTGGGGACCCTGGAATTTCTCCTGGACCGGGACGGCCGGTTCTGGTTTATGGAGATGAACCTCCGCCTCCAGGTGGAGCACGGGGTTACCGAGGTTCTGACAAAGATTGACCTGGTCAAGTGGCAAATCCGCACGGCGGCGGGGGTCCCTCTGAACTTCCAGCAGCAGAACGTGAGCCTTACGGGGGCCTGCCTGGAGTGCCGGATCAACGCCGAAAAGCCCGGCACCCTGGCCATGCTCCATGTGCCCGGGGGGCCCTTCGTCCGGTTTGACACCTATCTGGTCAGCGGCATCACCGTCTCCCCCTACTATGACTCCCTGCTGGGGAAGCTCATCGTCTACGCCGGTACCCGGGAGGAGGCCGTGCGAAAGATGAAGGCCGCCCTGTGTGAGCTGGTGGTGGAGGGCATCGAGACCAACATCGCCGAGCAGCTGGAGCTGGTCAGCGACCCTCGCTTTATGACCGGACAATATGATTTGACCTTTCTGGAAGGCAGGTGACACCAATGCCCTTTTTGAAATTTCACTATAAACCCAAAAACGAGCTGGAGGCAGGGGGCCGGGCGGCAGCGCTGATCCAGGAGGACGCCAGCGAGCCGGAGAAGACCTGCCCCAACTGCCACAAGTCCATCCCCCTCAGCCGTCTGTGGTCCAACTGGAACACCTGCCCCTGTGGCTATCATTTCCGCATGGGGGGCCGCCAGCGCCTGCGGGCCATCGCCGATAAGGGATCTTTCCGGGAACTCTTTGCCCAGGTGGAGGGGGGCGACCCCCTGGAGTTCCCCGGCTATCGGGACAAACTGGAGCAAGTCCGGGATGCCAGCAGCGAAAAGGAGGCTGTCCTCTGCGGCACTGCCCGCATCGGCGGCCAGCGGTGCTGCCTGTTTATTATGGAGCCCTACTTTATGATGGGCAGCATGGGCACCGCCGTGGGGGAGAAGATCACCAGCCTCTTTGAGTACGCCACCCAGTACCGCCTGCCTGTGGTGGGCTACACTGTCTCCGGCGGCGCCCGGATGCAGGAGGGACTGCTCTCCCTCATGCAGATGGCCAAGACCAGCGGGGCGGTGAAGGCCCACAGCGACGCGGGGCTCTTTTACTGCACCGTCCTCACCGACCCCACCACCGGCGGGGTCACCGCCAGTTTTGCCATGGAGGGGGATATCATCCTGGCCGAGCCCGGGGCCACTGTGGGCTTTGCCGGGGCCCGGGTGGTGGAGCAGACCACCCGGAAGGCCCTGCCCAAGGGCTTCCAGACGGCAGAGTTTTTGCTGAAACACGGCTTTGTGGACGCCATCGTCCCCCGCCGAGACCAGCAGCAGGTGCTCGCCTCCCTGCTGCGGCTTCACCAAGGAGGGGAGGCACTATGAGCACACCAGCCTATGACACCGTAAAACTGGCCCGGGCCAACAAGCGGCCCACGGGCCTGGACTATATCCAAAACCTCTGTGGGGACTTTTTCGAGCTCCACGGAGACCGCTGCTATGGAGACGACGGGGCCATCGTGGGGGGCGTGGGCCACTTTCGGGGCATTCCCGTCACGTTCGTGGCCATTGAAAAGGGCCACAGCGCCAAGGAGCGGACGACCCGGTCCTTTGGGGCACCCCACCCAGAGGGCTATCGCAAGGCCCTGCGCCTGATGAAGCAGGCGGAGAAATTCCACCGGCCGGTCCTCTGCTTTGTGGATACCTCCGGAGCCTACTGCGGCATCGGAGCAGAGGAGCGGGGCCAAGGCCAGGCCATCGCCACCAACCTCATGGAAATGATGGGCCTGAACACCCCGGTGATTACCCTGCTCATTGGGGAGGGGGGCAGCGGCGGAGCTCTGGCCCTGTCGGTGGCCGACCGGGTATGGATGCTGGAAAACGCCGTCTACTCGGTGATTTCCCCCGAGGGCTGTGCCAGCATCCTCTGGAAAGACGCCGGCAAGGCTGACGAAGCTGCTCAGCGGCTGAAGCTCACAGCCCGGGACGCCCTGGATTTGGGGATCATTGAGCGGATCATCCCCGAGCGGGAGCTGGGGCAGGCTGCTTTTTACAGTCTCCTGGCCGACCGGCTGGAGAAAGAGCTTCACCAGCTTATGGAGGAGCCCGACCTTCTCCAGCGCCGTTACCAGCGCTTTCGCGCCTTTGGCAGAAACCAAACCCAAGAGAGCCAGCCCTTGGCGGGGGTGGAATAGACATTTTCCCGACCCAGTGACTGGCAAGATGAGAATAGTTCCCTCTGGTTTCCTGACCAATTTGATGCTATAATCAAAAACATAGGCGGTTTTCATTTTTGTCCAGAACAACCAGGGGGAAGATCCGAAAAACCGAGCTCAGAACCTGAAAGGATCCCACTCCCGCCGCCAAAACCAGGCAGGAGGAAAGGAAGATGGCAGAACAGCCAAGATCCAAGCGCCGCAACACCCGCCAGGAGCTCATTGAGGCGGGGATCGCGGAGATCAACCGATATGGGGTGACCGATTTTTCCATGCGCCGGATTGCCCAGACCTGTGGAGTGTCCTGCGGGGCCCCCTATAAGCATTTTGGCGACCGGCGGGAATTTATCGCCGCCATCATTGATTATGTTAACGCCCAATGGAAGGTCCAGCAGACCGAGCTTTTGAGGACCTATGAAGGGGACACCAAGGCCCAGATTGTGGAGATGAGCACCGGGTACGTGCAGTTTCTGGTGGAAAACCCCCATCTGCGGGCCATCCTCACCCTGAAGGATGAGGAGTTTGACAATGTCTACCATAAACTGCGCGGGGAGGTCAGCAGCCCGACCCAGCAGCTGATCCAGCGGTATTGCGAGGAGAATGCCATCCCGCCTGATGTCCGCCTGCGGAAGGTCTATGTCATTCGCGCCCTGATCTTCGGCGCCGCCATCCAGTTTGACAACGGGGAGCTGGAGTACAGCCCCCATACCCTGCAAATTGTTCACGACAGCATTCAGCGGGAGCTGGAGCTGCCCTAACATCATAGGAAAACAAAGGCACGCCGTGCAGCCCGTTTTGCTGCATGGCGTGCCCTTTGTGGATAGGCTAGGGAGGCGATTGCCGTCCCCCGGGTGCAGAGGGGTGCCTGCTTTCTAAGGGAAACGCTTTATGAGAAAAATCTTGCCGCCTGGAAGGGCCAGAAGGGCAGCCCAGACGGCGGTTTTTCGGTTTGATATTATATAATGTATCAAAAGAATTCTTTTAAGCGGGCCCATTCTCTGGAAAAAATCCGTTGACAGGGGAAAAAGTGGTTATTATAATAGGAGAGAAACAAAGTTGTGTTCCGGTGGGATATCCCCGGGAGAAATTATCACAACGTGAGCACCATAACCATATATAGTTCGAATGATGAAACCGGGAGATCCCGTCTAGGCGGAGCCGAAGGGGCTGCGGAAACTCTCAGGCAAAAGGACCGGTTTTTGACGAGACTCCGGAAAGCGAAGGACGCACCGAAGAGGCAATCCGCCCCGGCGGAGAATCTTTCAGGTCAGATTACGGAGGCACG
>DBEYYM010000027.1:0-22614 GCA_048184675.1 Evtepia sp.
CTACTGCGTCTCCCGGGCGGCCAATAGGGTCCCGGAGCTGCGTCAGCGGATATTAGGAGAGAACATCGTGGAATATACAAACTGCCCCACCTCCCATACAGAGGCTTTGCCCGACGGCACCTACTGCTACTGTGTGTTGGACAGTAGCCTCCCCTTTTCTGCCTACCTTCCTCAGGCGATCCAGGCCCAAGCAGAGGCGCGCGCCCAGAGAAACCTGGAAGACGGGGAGGATGCCCTGTCCCTCTTCTTTGTCTCCTCTGTGCACTGGGTCTCTTATGAGGCCATTCTCCAGCCCACACCCTCCCCAGCTGACACCAACCCCCGCATTACCTGGGGCCGGTACCGGTGGGAAGGGGAGCGGGTTCTTCTTCCAGTCTCCCTTCTCTGCCACCATGCTCTGGTAGACGGCCTGCACATGGCCCGGTTTTACCAGAACTTAGAGAAGGAACTGGAAAACTTCCCAGGATCATAACAGCTAAAAACCTCGTTCCCACTCTGTGTTGGGAACGAGGTTTTTTATGGAGGGGCTAATCAGCTGCGGTAATTTCCGTTGATGGATACGTAGTCAGGGGTGAGATCACACCCCCAGCAGGTGGCGGACATGCCCTCTTGGCCCAGGGAGATGCGGATGGAGACCTCCTTCTGGTCCAAAATGGCCCGGGCCAGGCTGTTTTCAAAGGGGACCCCTTCCCCCTGCCAGCAGACCAGCACCTCCCCCAAGGAGGAGGCAAAACGCACCGAGACCTTCTCCGGGTCGAAGGAAACCCCGGCGTAGCCCATGGCGCAGAGAACCCGCCCCCAGTTGGCGTCGGCCCCAAACAGGGCGGCCTTCACCAGGGAGGACCCCGCCACAGACCGGGCTAGGCGGACGGCATCCCCCTCGGTTTTGGCCCCGGAGACGGTGACGGTCACCAGCCGGCTGGCGCCCTCCCCGTCGGCGGCCACTGCCCGGGCCAGGTTGCCGCAAACTGCCAGCAGGGCCGCAGCAAAGGCGCGGTAGGCTTCAGAGCCCTGGACCAGGGGGGCGTTGCCCGCCTGGCCGTTGGCCAGGATGAGGCAGGTGTCGTTGGTGGAGGTGTCCCCGTCCACCGTGATCCGGTTAAAGGTCTTATCCACCGCCTCGCCCAGCAGAGCCTGGAGCAGGTCTGGCTGGATGGCGCAGTCGGTGGTGAGGAAGCTGAGGGTGGTGCCCATGTTGGGGTGGATCATCCCGGAGCCCTTGGCAATGGCCCCGATGCGGACGGGAGTGTCCCCCAACAGAACTTCAATGGCAATGGTTTTGGTCCTCTTGTCGCTGGTGAGGATGGCCTGGGCGGCCTGGTCTGAGCCCTGGTCAGACAGGGCAGACGCCGCGGCGGCAATGCCCTTTTCCACCCGGTCAATGGGCAGGGGAACGCCGATGATCCCGGTGGAAGCCACCCCGAAATCCTCGGGGGCAAGGCCGGTGGCCTGGGCAGCGGCCTGGGTCATGCGCAGGGCATTTTCTTTGCCCAGCGGGGCCAACGCGTTGGCGTTGCCGCTGTTGACCACCACCCCCTGCAGATGGCCGCCGGCCAGGTGCTGCTGGGAGACAAAAATGGGGGCGGCTTTCACCAGGTTGCGGGTGAAGACCCCTGCTGCGGTGCAGGGGGTGCGGGAGAGAATCAGGGCAAGGTCTTTCTTGCCGGCGTCCTTTACGCCGCAGGCCACCCCTGCGGCCAAGAAGCCCTTGGGGGCGGTGACACCCCCAGTGATGTACTGAAATTCCATGGTAACCGCCCTCCTTAATAGGCCTGTCTGAATTTCCGCTCATAGACCTCTTTCAGGCCATCCCGGAAGTCCGGGTGGGCGATTTCGATGAGGGCCCGGGCCCGCTGGCGGAGGGTCTGTCCCCGGAGCTGGGCGATACCGTACTCCGTGACCACATAATGGGTTTCAAACCGGGAAAGGGTCACCGGCCGGCCGGCGTCAAACTGCTCCACAATCCGGGAGGCCTTTCCGCCCATGGCGGTGGAGGGCATGGCGATGATGGACTTGCCCCCCTTGGAGAAGGAGGCCCCACGGACGAAATCCACAAAGCCGCCGGCGCCGCTGAAAATCACATCGGCGCTGAGGGAGTCAGCGGCCACCTGACCGATGAGATCCACGCTGAGGGCGGAGTTGACCGAGACCACGTTATCATTTTGGCCGATGATCCGGGGGTCATTGACGTAGTTTACGGGGAAGATCTGGAGCTTGGGATTCATCCGGGCGTATTCATACAGGGGTTCCTGGCCGTAAAGATAGGTGACCACGGAGACGCCTTGGTTGATGGTTTTCCGGCTGTTGTTGATGTTGCCGGCCTTCAGCAGGCCCAGGGCCCCGTCACAGAGCATTTCCGAGTGCACGCCCAGGTCGTTTTTTTCACCCAGGAAAGAGAGAATGGCGTCGGGGATGGAGCCAATGCCCAGCTGGATGCAGGCGCCGTCGTCAATGAGGCTGGCGCAGTGCTGGCCGATCTTCCGCTCGATTTCCCCAATGGGAATGGTGGGCCGGAGAAAGAGGGGCTCGTCCCATTCCACGGCCAGGTCAATGTCATCGATATGGACCAGGGTGTCCCCATAGGTCCGGGGCATGTTGCGGTTAATCTGGGCGATGACCAGCTTGGCACATTCGGTGATGCACTTGGTGTAGTCCACCGTGACCCCATAGGAGCAGTAGCCCCGGTCATCAGGCGGGGAGAGGGTGATGAGGGCCACGTCGATGGGGAGGATGCCCTCATAAAAGAGCCGGGGGGATTCCCCGAAGAGGTTGGGGGTGTAATCAGCCCGGCCTTCGTTCACAGCCTTCCGGCTGCCCGGCCCGGCAAAAAGGGAGTTGTGCCAGAAGTGGCCGGCCATGTCCGGCTGGGTATACTTGCAGGGCCCCAGGGCCAGCATGTGGCAGATCTCCACGTTTTCATAGGCCCGGTAATTGTCCAGCATGGCGTTGACCAGGGCCTGGGGCTCTCCCACGCTGTGGGCCAGAGCCACCCGGTCACCGGAGTGGATATACTGCACGGCCTCTTGGGCGGTGACGAATTTTGCCATATCGATTCTCCTTCCATTTGCGCTGGCGGAGGCGGCTCCGCCCTTGTGTCATGTGCAGTATAGCGGGCGGGAAGGAGGATGTAAAACGACGAATTTGAAAACCCGGTTTCGAGAAATTTGAAGATGGTCTTACAGCGGGGCGGCCTGCTTCACGTGGTGCCAGAATTGCCGGGCGGCAGGGGAGAGGGCTTGGGCCTGCTTGCAGGCCACCCCAATCTGGCGGGTGGCGGGGGGATCCAGCTCCCGTTTGGCCAGCTTGTAGGGGGTGCGCTTTAGAAGAAGCTCCGGCAGGATGCTCATGCCCAGCCCCCGCTCCACCATGGCCATGACGGCGTAGTCGTCCTTGGCGGAGTAGGTGATCCGGGGGTTGCAGGGGGTCTTGCGGAAAATCTCCCGGGTTTCGGCGTCCAGAGAGTCTGGGCGGAGAATGTAGGGCGCGGTTTTCAGGTCCTCCACGGGAAAGCGTTTTTTCTCCGGGGCCTGGTCCCGGGGGAAGATGGCCAGGATCCGCTCCTCCAGCAGCAGGGTGCACTCGAAGCTGCCGCTGGCGGGCAGGCGGAGAAACCCCAGGTCAATGCGCCCTTCCCCCAGCCACCGCTCAATGTCCTCATAGCTGCCCTGGAGCAGCTCAAAGGTGATGTTGGGGTGCCGCTGGGAAAAAGAGTGGATCAGGTCCGGCAAAATGTGCACCGATACGCTGAGAAAGGTGCCGATGCGCACCTGCCCCACCTCCAGCCCATGGAACTGGGCGGCCTGGCGGGTGACCTCCTGGTTCTGCTGGCAGACCGCCCGGATGGCAGGGAGGAGGGCCTCCCCCTCGGCGGTCAGGCGCACCCCAAAGCGGTCCCGGACCAGGAGCTTGAGCCCCAGCTCGTCCTCCAACCCGGTGATGATGTGGCTGATGGCCGACTGGGTGTAGCCCAGAACCTCAGAGGCCTTGGTAAAGCTGCCCAGGTCGGCGGTTTTCATCAGGATCTCGTATTTTTTGATGCTCATGGGGGGCGTCCTCCCTGTTCTTTTTTCTGTAGTATACCATAGATCTGTCCTCCTGTCCCCGGGTTGGACCATGAATGGTTTTGAAAGCGGGTTTCAAAATTCATCGTTTTACAATCCCCCTCCCCGGCGGCTATACTGGCAGCAAGAAGGCCCGGGGCAGAAAACCGGGACAAAACCGAAGAACGGGGAGGACCGACTATGGCCAATCAAACAACACCGCGCACCTCTAAGGAATGGGTAGACCAGATGCTGCGGGATCACTATCGCCAGGCCCGGGAGGCCAAGCAGGCGGGGCAGCTGGTGTGCTGGAGCACTTCCATCGCCCCCCAGGAGCTGCTGACCACCATGGATATTGTAACCATGTACCCGGAAAACCACGCCGCCGCCATCGGCGCCCGGCGGGACACAGACACCTTTATTCAGCACACCGAGGCCAATGGCTATTCCTCTGATCTGTGCTCCTACGCCCGGGTGAACCTGGCCTATGCGGAGATCCAGCACAGCCAGGCGGAAAACATGCCGCTGCCCGATTTTCTCCTGTGCACCAGCAACATCTGCCACACGGTGATCAAGTGGTATGAAAACCTGTCTCGGGAGCTGAACATCCCCCTCATTCTGTTCGATACCCCCTTTAACCACACCGACCAGGTGCAGGATCACAATGCCAAGTACATGAAGGGCCAGCTCTATCACATCATTGACCAGCTGGAGGAGATCACCGGCCGGAAGTTTGACTACGATAAGCTCCGGGAGGTTATGAAACTCTCCAACGAGACCTGCTTCTGGTGGAAGAAGGCCACGGAACTGGCCGCCGCCCACCCCTCGCCCCTGGATGGCTTTGACATCTTCAACTACATGGCCATCATCGTCTTCGCCCGGGGCACCACCCAGGCCCGGGATCTGTTCCACCTGTGGCATGACGAGCTCCAGGAAAAGATCCGCCAGGGGAAGGGCCCCTGGAAGGACCGGGAGGAGGAATACCGGGTCCTGTGGGACGGCATCGCCTGCTGGCCCTATCTGCGCTACACCTATAAAACCCTGAAAAAGCTGGGGATCAACATGGTGACCTCCACCTATCCCAAGTCCTGGACCGTGAGCTATGAGACCGGAGACATCGAGGGCATGGCCCGGGCCTACTCGGGCAACGTCTATCCCAACCGAAACCTGAACTACGATGTGGCCAACATGGTGGACCTGGCCAAGCGTTTTGACCTGGATGGCATCATCTTCCACTCCAACCGCAGCTGCAAGCTCATGGACTTCCGCCAGTATGAGGTCCAGCGCCGGGTGCTGGAGGAATGTGGCGTCCCCTCGGTCATCTTTGACGGGGACCAAACCGACCCCCGGATTTTCTCCGAGGCCCAGTATGAAACCCGCATCCAAGCCCTGGCGGAAATGATGGCCACCAACAAAGGAAAGAAAGGACGGGCGGCACAATGACAAAACTGGAAACCTTACTGCAAACCCTCTGCCAGGCCGGTGAGCATCCTGAGGCTGCCATCCGGGCCAGCATGGAAGAGACCGGCAAGCCCGCTGTGGGCTGCTTCCCCCTGTTTGTTCCGGAGGAGCTGGTGTACGCCGCCGGGTTTTTGCCGGTGGGCCTGTGGGGCGGGGTCTCCGCCTTTCAGAAGTCCAACCAGTACATTCAGAGCTTTGCCTGCTCCATCATGCGGGCCAACCTGGAGCTGGGCCTGTCGGGGAAATACGATTTTCTCCAGGCCGCTCTCATCCCCTCCCAGTGCGACACCCTGAAATGTGTCTGTGAGAACTTCAAGGTAGCCGTGCCCAAGGTGCCCGTCATCGGGGTGACCATCCCCCACAACCGGACCATTCAGGCCGCCCACGAGCAGCTGCTGGACGAGTTTGACTACCTGCGCCGGGCCCTGGAGCAGGTCCAGACCCCGGCCTGCAAGCCCATGCCCCTGGAGGAGGCCTTTGCGGTCTATGAGGACTACCGGGCCACCATGATGGACTTCCTGGACACGGTGCCGGCGTATCTGAACACCATCACCCCCAAGGTCCGCCACCTGCTGCTGAAGGCGGCCTGGTTCATGGACAAGAAAACCTACACGGCCCAGATGAAGGAGCTTCTGTCCCTGCTGAAGGCCCAGCCCAAGGAGGACTTTCCGGGCAAGCGCTTCCTGGTCACCGGCATTATGCTGGATGCCGCGCCGGTGCTGGACCTGCTGGAGGAGCTGGGGATCGGGGTGGTGGATGACCTGCTCTGCCACGAGTCCATGCAGTTCCGCACTCCCACCCGGCCCACGGGAACGGTGGAGTCCAAGCTGGCCTATCGCTTCCTAGATTTGAAGGGGGCCTCCCCCCTGTATGAGCCCAAAAAGCCCAGGGGAACCCTGCTGGCCCAGATGGCCAAGGAGCGCCAGGCGGACGCCGTGTTCTTCTCCCTAATGAAGTTCTGCGACCCCGAGGCCTTTGATCACCCCATGGTGAAAAAGGACCTGGTCGCCCAGGGCATCCCCCTGCTGAGCATCGAGCACGACCAGCTGGTGGAGTCCACCGAGCAGATTCGCACCAGAATTCAGGGCTTCCTGGAAATCAGCCTGTCCTAATTGGCCGGAAAACGAGGAGGACACAGAATGTATTTGGGATTGGATATCGGCTCCTCCTCCTCCAAAGCAGTCCTGCTGGGGGAGGGGGGAGAGATTGCGGCGGCCCAGGTAGTAAACCTGGGCACCGGCACCAAGGGCGTGGGCCAGGTGCTGGAGCGGGCCTATGCCCAGGCAGGCATCCGGGAGGAGGTGGTCCGCTATACCGTGGTCACCGGCTATGGGCGGATGACCTTTCAGAGGGCGGATCAGCAGATCACAGAGATCAGCTGCCATGCCAAGGGGGTCCACTTTCTCTCGCCCACGGCCCGGACCATTGTGGATGTGGGGGGCCAGGATACCAAGGTGATCCGCCTGGACCCCAGCGGGGCAGTGGAGAACTTTGTGATGAACGACAAATGTGCCGCCGGCACCGGCCGGTTTCTAGAGGTCATGGCCCGGGTGCTGGACTGCCCCATCGGGGCGCTGGCCCAGATGGCACGCCGGGGGGAGGCCCCGGTGTCCATCAGCAACCTGTGCACGGTTTTTGCGGAGTCGGAGGTGATCTCCCACCTCTCTGCCGGGGTGTCCCAGGCCAATGTGGCGGCGGGCGCCATCCGGTCTGTTGCCACCCGCATTGCCGGCATGGCCGGCCGGGTGGGGGTGGCTCCCCAGGTGGTGATGACCGGGGGCGGCGCCCTCAATGGGGCGCTGGTAGATGCCCTGAGCCAGACCCTGAAACAACCTGTGCAGGTTTTGGGAAACCCCCAGGTCATGGGGGCCTTGGGGGCCGCCGTCTTTGCCCGGGAGCGGGGCCGGAAAACAACGCCATAACCAAAAGACAGCCGCCGGCGGGGGAATCCTGCCGGCGGCCCTTTCCGTTGACATTGATTTTGGGGGAGGGTATACTGAAAGAAATGAAAGGGAAAAAGGAGGCGTTTCCATGCCCTTTACCATTGTTCGCAACGACATCACCAGGATGCCTGTGGATGCCATCGTCAACGCCGCCAACAGCGCCCTGGCCCCGGGCGGCGGGGTCTGCGGAGCCATCTTTGCTGCCGCCGGATATGAGGACCTGGACCGGGCCTGCCGGCAGATTGGGGGCTGCCCCACAGGGCAGTCGGTGATTACCCCGGGGTTCCGGCTGCCGGCCAAGCAGGTGATCCACACCGTGGGCCCCATTTGGCGGGGCGGCACAGCGGGGGAGGCACAACTGCTGAGCAGCTGCTATCGGACGGCCCTCCAGCTGGCGGAGGAGGCGGGCTGCCAGTCCATTGCCTTTCCCCTGATCTCCGCCGGCATCTATGGGTATCCCAAGGGGGAGGCCTTGGAAATCGCTGTGTCAGCCATCGCCGCCTTTTTGCAGGACCATGAGATGGAGGTCTACCTGGTGGTCTTTGACCGCAGCGTGGTCACCTTGACCCAGCAGCGCATGGGCAGCATCCAGGCCTACATCGACGACCACTATACCGAGTCCCTCATGGCGGCCCAGGCCCAGCGGCGGATGGAGCAGATGAGCATGGCGCCCCAGGGGCTCCCGCCAGTGGAGTCTGTGGTGCCCCAGAGGAAGAAGCGGTCCCTCAAGGATCTGCTCTCCAACCTGGACGATTCCTTTTCCAAAGGCCTCCTGCGCCTCATTGATGAGCGGGGAATGACCGATGTGGAGGTCTACAAACGGGCCAACCTGGACCGCAAGCTTTTTTCCAAGATCCGAAAAGAGAACTATACCCCCAGTAAGCCCACGGCCCTTGCCCTGGCCATCGCCCTGGGCCTGAACCTGGACGAGACCAAGGACCTGCTGGCCAAGGCGGGCTACGCCCTCTCCCACAGCAACAAGTTTGATGTGATTGTGGAGTACTTCATCCAAGAGGGGATTTACGATATCTATGCCATCAACGAAGCCCTGTTCGCCTTTGACCAGCGGCTTCTGGGCGCATGAGAAGGGGGCAGGACTTATGACAGAGGTGGTAGCGGCCCTGATCTGGCGGGGAGAGCGCTTTCTGGCCTGCCAGCGCCCGGCCCACAAGGCCCGGGGGCTGCTGTGGGAGTTTGTGGGCGGCAAAGTGGAGCCGGGAGAAACCAAGGAGGAGGCCCTCATTCGGGAGTGCCGGGAGGAGTTGGGGGTCACCCTTTCTGTGGGGGAGGTCTTTATGGAGGTCACCCACACCTATCCCGACCTGACCGTCCACCTGACCCTCTTCCAGGCCGCCATCCAGGCAGGGGAGCCCCAGAAGCTGGAGCACCAGGACCTGCGCTGGATCACCCGGGAGGAGATCGACCAGTATCCCTTCTGCCCGGCGGACCAGGTTATTCTGGAGCGGCTGCAGGGGAAAAACGGGTGAGGGGCCATGGATACCTTAAAAGAGGAACTGTTTGCCCGCCTCCGGCAGGAGGGGGCCGTTCTCCTGGGGGTAGGGGACCTGACAGGCCTGGTGGAAGAGCCCTGGACCAGGGGTGTTTCCGTGGCGGTGCCTGTGCCGCGGCCGATTGTGGAGGACCTGAAAACCGCCCCCACGGTGGCCTATCATCAGGCCTATCACGCCCTCAATGAAAGGCTCAACCGCATCGTAAAAGCCGGGGCGGCCCTGCTGACGGCCCGGGGCTATGGTGCCCAGGCCAACACCACGGATACCGTCTCCACAGACGCGGCCTGGCGCACCCCCCTTCCCCACAAGACGGTGGCCACCCGGGCGGGGCTGGGCTGGATCGGAAAAAGCTGCCTGCTGGTGACGCCCAGCTATGGCGGTGCCATCCGGCTGTCTACCCTGGTCACCGATGCGCCCCTTCCCCCTGACCAAGCTGTGACGGAAAGCAAATGCGGCCCGTGCCGGCGCTGCGTGGATGCCTGCCCGGCCAAGGCTCTGACGGGTACCCTCTGGCGGCCGGGTTTGCCCCGGGAGGACCTTTTCCAGCCGGATATTTGCGAGAAGACCCAGCGGGCACGGATGCTGGCGGCCACAGGGATTGACGCCGATCTTTGTGGGCTGTGCTTTGCCGTGTGCCCGTACACGCAGAGATACTTAAGAAGAATCGAAAGGGGAGAGACACTGTGATTCTCTATTTTTCTGGCACGGGAAACAGCCGCTATGCGGCCACCCTTCTAGCCCGCCAGCTGGAGGATACGCTGGTGGACACCGGGGCGTGGATCAAGGAAAACAGGAAAGGGGTCTTCCATTCCGAGAGCCCCTGGGTCATTGTGGCCCCCACCTATGCCTGGCAGCTGCCCCATGTCCTGCGGGACTTTTTGGGACAGGCGACGTTCACCGGCAGCCGGGAGGCCTATTTTGTGATGACCTGCGGTAGTGACATCGGAAACAGCGGGCAGGGGCTCCAGGCCCTTTGCCAGGGGCTGGGTCTGACTTACCGCGGGGTGCTGGAGCTGGTTATGCCGGAAAACTATGTGGTGCTGACCTCTTGCCCGGAAGAGGGGGAAGCCCGAGCCATTCTGGCCAAGGCCCCGCCAGCTTTGGAGGCAGCGGCCGCCCAAATCAAGGCGGGAAAACCATTTCCCGGGAAACCCATTACCGGCCTGGATAGGCTGAAAAGCTCCCTGGTGAACCGAGCCTTCTATCGGGTGTTCATAGGGGCAAAGGCCTTTTACACCACCGAGGCCTGCACTGGCTGTGGCCAGTGTGAAAAGGCCTGTCCCCTGAACAACATCCACCTGGTGGAGAAACAGCCCCGTTGGGGGACGGCCTGCACCCACTGCATGGCCTGCATCGGTGGCTGCCCCACCCAGGCCATTGAGTATGGCAAACGAAGCCGGGGAAGGGTTCGGTATCGATGTCCCGAGGACCTGCTCTAAGCTGCCATTTGTCGCTTGAGAAGCGACCATTTATCCCGGTATCTATGATATCCTCTCATCAAGAAAACCACTTGATGGGAGGCTATTTTTATGAAACAGAACAAGCGTACAGACCTGGTGTTTCTCCTGGACCGCAGCGGCTCCATGCAGGGGCTGGAGGGGGACACCATCGGCGGATACAACGCCATGCTGGCCAAGCAGAAAGAGACGGAAGGGGAGGTCTTCGTCACCACCCTCCTCTTTGACGACCGCCATGAGCTGCTCTGTGACCGGGTTCCCCTCCAAAAAATGGCGCCCATGACCGAGAGGGATTACACCGTCCGGGGCTGCACGGCCCTGCTGGACGCCATGGGCATGGCCATCCAGCGGATTGGAATGGCCCGGGAGCCGGCAGACCAGGTGATCTTTGTCATCACCACCGACGGCCTGGAAAACGCCAGCCGGGAGTATACCTATAATAAGGTAAAGGCCCTGGTGGAGGCCAAGAAAGCCCAGGGCTGGGAGTTCCTCTTTTTCGGGGCCAATATGGATGCCATCGCCGCTGCCGGCCGCTTTGGCATTGGGGCGGACCGGGCCGTGAACTATTGCCCGGACGGGGCGGGAACCCGCCTGAATTACCAGGTGGCCAGTGAAGCGGTCAGCCAGCTGCGGGCAGGGCGCCCCATGGGGGCTGGCTGGAAGGCGGCAGTTGAGCGGGATTTCCTGCACAGAAAATCCAAAAGAAGATAACCGGTGGGCGGGGACGGAGAAAGAGCAAGTCCCCGCCCTTTGCCGTTGAAAAAAGGGGACTGCCGTCGTATAATAGAAAAACAATCCCCAAAGGAGGCGGCTGCCCATGCGCCTGATCATCTCCCCAGCCAAGAAAATGAACACCGACACCGATAGCTTTCCCTGCCACGGCCTGCCCCGGTTTTTACCCCAGACGCAGGTCCTGCTGGACAGCCTGCGCAGGCTGTCGGACCAGGAGCTGAAGGCCCTGTGGAAGTGTAACGACAAAATTGCCGCCCTCAACGTCGAGCGCCTGGCCCACATGGACCTTCACCAGCAGCTGACCCCGGCGGTGATGGCCTACGAGGGGATCCAGTATCAGTACATGGCCCCGGGGGTTTTTACCCAGCAGGAGCTGGACTATGTGGAGGAACACCTGCGCATTCTCTCCGGCTTTTACGGGGTGCTGCGTCCCTTTGACGGCGTGCGGCCCTACCGGCTGGAGATGCAGGCCAAGCTGGCGGTGGAAGGGGCCAAGGATCTCTACGGTTATTGGGGGGATGCGCTGGCCAAAAGCCTGGAGGAGGAGACGGACGTGATCGTCAACCTGGCCTCCAAGGAGTACAGCCGCTGTATCTCTAGCCACCTGTCGCCGGGCACCCGGTTTATCACCTGCGTGTTTGCCGAGGAAAGCGCGGGCAAACTGGTGGAAAAGGGGACCATGTGCAAAATGGCCCGGGGGGAGATGGTGCGCTACCTGGCCCAGCACCAGGTGGAGGATCCCCAGGGCCTGAAGGCCTTTGACCGGCTGGACTACCGCTTCCGGCCGGACCAGTCTGCGGACGACACCTATGTATTCTGTAAGGAGAAATAATATGCTAGAAGTTGGAACCAAAGCCCCCGCCTTTACCCTGCCGGACAAGGACGGGAACCCTGTCAGTTTATCGGATTTCCTGGGCCGGAAGGTGGTCCTGTATTTCTACCCCCGGGACAACACCTCGGGCTGCACCCGGCAGGCCTGCGCCTTTGGGGCAGCCTATGGGCAGTTCCAGGCCAAAAACGTGGCGGTCATTGGGGTCAGCAAGGACACGGTGGCGTCCCACCAAAAGTTTGCCGCGAAGCATGACCTTCCCTTCCTCCTCTTGGCCGACCCGGAGCTCCAGGCCATCCAGGCTTACGACGTCTGGAAGGAGAAAAAGCTCTATGGCAAGGTCAGCATGGGCACCGTGCGGGCCACCTATATCATCGACGAAACCGGAACCATTGAAAAGGTCATTCCCAAGGCGAAGCCCGATACCAACGCGGCGGAAATCCTGACCTATCTGGACGGGGAGGGGAAGGCATGACCTACGGCCCCGATCCCCATGCCATTTACCCCAATGAGGAGCTCCGTCAGGTCTGTTACATTAAGAATGTCATCACCCGGCCCAATATCCAGGTGGGGGAGTATACCTACTATGATGATGTTAGCGGCCCGGAGACCTTTCAGGACCACGTGACCCATCACTATGCCTTTCTGGGGGACAAGCTCATCATCGGTAAGTTCTGCGCCATTGCCCGGGGCATTGAGTTTGTGATGAACGGCGCCAACCACCGGATGAATAGCGTGACCACCTATCCCTTTAACATCATGGGCCACGGCTGGGAAGTCGTAACCCCTACCCTGGAGGAGCTCCCTTTTAAGGGGGACACCGTGGTGGGCAACGACGTCTGGATCGGCCAGAACGTCACCGTGATGCCCGGCGTGCACATTGGCGATGGGGCCATCATCGCCGCCGGGTCTGTAGTCACCAGGAACATTCCTCCCTATGTGGTGGCCGGGGGCAACCCCTGCCGGGTGCTGCGGCCCCGGTTTGACCCGGAGCTGACGGCCTACCTGCTGGAGCTGAAATGGTGGGACTGGCCGGCGGAGAAAATCTTTCGCAACCTAAAGAAGCTGTGCAGCGGCGACCTGGCACAGATTCGGGACATCGAATAAAAAACACCGAAGGAGGAGCGCGCCATGCTGGCCTATACCTACCTGGCTCCCGGAAAATTTGGCTTAACCGAGAAACCCAAACCCACGCTGATCCAGGACCGGGACGCCATCGTGCGGGTGACCCTGTCCAGCATCTGCACCAGCGACCTGCACATCAAGCACGGCTCTGTACCCCGGGCGGTGCCCGGGATCACGGTGGGCCATGAGATGGTGGGAATTGTAGAAGAAGTGGGGGCGGCGGTCACCAAGGTACAGCCCGGGGACCGGGTGACCGTCAATGTGGAGACCTTCTGCGGACACTGCTTTTTCTGCCGGAAGGGGTATGTGAACAACTGCACCGCCCCCAACGGCGGCTGGGCCCTGGGCTGCCGGATCGACGGCGGCCAGGCGGAGTATGTCCGGGTGCCCTATGCCGACCAGGGGCTGAACAAGATCCCCGAGGGGGTTTCGGACCGGCAGGCCCTGTTCGTGGGGGACATTCTGGCCACAGGGTTTTGGGCTGCCCGCATTTCCCGCATCGGCCCAGAGGACACGGTGCTCCTGCTGGGGGCTGGCCCCACAGGGATCTGCACCCTCCTGTGCACCCTGCTGAAAGGGCCGAAGCGGGTCATCGTCTGCGAAAAGGACCCCCAGCGGCTGGCCTTTGTCCGGCGGCATTATCCCCAGGTCCTCACCGTCACCCCGGAGCAGGTGGTGGCCTTCACCCAGGCCCACAGCGACCACGGCGGGGCAGATGTGGTGCTGGAGGCCGCCGGCGGGGAGGATACCTTCCAGCTGGCCTGGCAGTGCGCCCGACCCAACGCCATTGTCACGGTGGTGGCCCTGTATGACCGACCGCAGATCCTGCCCCTGCCGGAGATGTATGGGAAAAACCTGACCTTTCAAACCGGCGGCGTAGATGGCTGCGACTGTGAAGAGATTCTCTCTCTCATTCAGAAGGGCGCCATCGACACCACGCCCCTCATCACCCACACCTTCCCCTTGGCGGAGATTGAAGCGGCCTACGCCCTCTTTGAGAGCCGTCGGGATGGGGTTATCAAGGTGGCAATCCAAGGAGGCTAACCAAAAACGCGGGCACCGGAGACACCGGTAAGCCCGCGTTTTTTTGCGCCCATTATTTGTCGAAGGCGGGGTTGGTGTAGTAGACGTTTTTCTGGTCCAGCTGATCCCGCACCATCTGCACCGCGCTGCCGAAACGCTGGAAGTGGACGATCTCCCGCTCCCGCAGGAAGCGAATGACGTCGGTGACATCGGGGTCGTCCTTGGCCAGGCGCAGGATGTTGTCATAGGTGACCCGGGCCTTCTGCTCGGCGGCCATGTCTTCGGTCAGGTCGCAGATGGGGTCGCCCTTGACCCCGATGGAGGCTGCGGTCCAGGGGAAGCCGGAGGCTGCCGTGGGATAGACGCCGGTGGTGTGATCCACAAAGTAAGGAGCGAAGGTGGGGCTGTTTTGAATCTGGTCATCGGTCAGGTCCCGGGTGAGCTGGTGGACAATGGAGGCGATCATCTCCAGGTGCCCCAGTTCCTCAGTGCCAATGTCGGTCAGCAGGCCTTGGATCTGGGAGTAGGGCATGGCGTAGCGCTGGGAGAGGTAACGCAGGGAAGCCCCCAGCTCCCCGTCAGGACCGCCGGAGTGCAATAGGCTACAAAGGCGGGGGAGAAAAAGGCCGCCCTCAAAGGCGCAGGCGGTAGGTCAGGCGGAGGCACCCTGTCCCTTTGTCCCACCGGCAGTCGGCCAACACCCGGTGGGCCGCCCGGTACTTTGCTTCGGTGCCGGCGGCGGGGTCAGATAAGGTTGTGAGGAGACGCTCCAGGGTCTCTTTGGCCATCTGGCTTTTTTCCTGGGAGGGGGCTTGGTTTGCCAAGGCCTGGCGGAGCTGGTCCCTTTGGGCAGTCAAAACGTCTTTTTCCGCTTTGTATTCCTGGGGGCTCTCCGCGCCGCAGAGGTAGGCCTCCCGCAGCCGCTGGAGCTTACGCTGGATGGCGGCTAGCTCCTGCTCCTGAGCCGCTTGGGATCGGTGGCTGTCGGAGAAAATGGGTTGGGCGGTGAAGGCTGTGGCGCTGGAGGCGTCCAGACGGAGGCGGGCCATCAGGGCCTCCTCCAGCCGCTCGGCCGCCACATGCTGGGAGACGGGACACTTCCCCTTGGCGTATCGTCCGCATTTTAGATAGTGGGGCTTAGAAAAGATCAGCCCGCCGCCGCAGGCAGCGCACCGGACCAGACCGGCCAGCCAGTGCTTCCGGTCTCCCCAGGGGCGGGCGTGCTTGCCGGCGCGGGCCTCGTTGGCACGCAAGCGGTTCTGGGCTGCCTGGTAGATGGCTTCCTGAATGAGCGGCGGGTGTGTCCCCTGGACCACAAGGGGAGGGTCCTGCCCCCCTCTCACCGGCTGCCAACGGAGTTTGCCAATGTACACGGGGTTGGAGAGAATGTATCGAACCCGCCGGCTGTCCAGGGGGTTGCCCCGGTGGGTGAGCGCTCCCATTTGCTGGGTCCAGCGGGCAATGGACATGATGGCCTCCCCGGCCAAAAAGCGCTGGTAGATCTCCCGGACCACCAGGGCTTCCTGGGCCACGGGAACCAAGGTGTTGTTCTGGACTCCATAGCCAAAGGGAGGTGCTGTTTGGAGCTCTCCCCGCCGGGCCTTTTCCAGCATGCCTTTTCGCACCTCGTCCCCCAGGTTGATGGAGTAGTACTCCGCCATGGCCTCTAGCATGGCCTCTAGGATCAGGCTCATCCGGTCGTCCTCCAGGTGCTCGGTGATGCTCACCACCTGGACCCCGCACTGGCGGCGGAGCATGGATTTGTAGACAATGCTGTCCTCCCGGTTTCGGGCGAACCGGTCAAATTTGTGGACCAGGATCACGGAAAAGGGAGGCGGTTTTTTCTTGGCGGCGGCGATCATGGCCATAAAGGCCGGCCGGGTTTCCGCTTTTCGCCCGGAGATCCCGGCATCCAGATACACGTGCTCGGGCTGGATGACCAGGTGGTGCTGCTGGGCATACCGGTCCAGGGCCCGGCGCTGGGCCTCGGGGGAGTACTCTGTCTGCTCCTCGGTGGACACCCGAATGTAACAGGCTGCGTTTTGTAAGGCTTCCATAGGCAGCCTCCTTTCCCTTCCACTGTATGCGCCGGCAGGCAAAAACAGGTGCCCAACGGCATAAAACAAAGGGAGAGGTGATGGCCATGACAACAGAGATCCACTGCGAAAGCTGCCTTTGGGTGGGAGAGACCCTCACTCCCACAGAGGCCTTGTCTCCCGGCCAGCGGGAGGCCTTAGCCCTTTGGCTGAAAGAGGAATATCTCAACGAGCTGTGCCGGGGACGGGCTGTATTTACCCCCCAAATCCCGATGGACGATGAAGGGGCACACAAGGGGCCAGCAGACAGCGACCCTGCTGACAGAGAAACGAAAGACCAATCGCAACCCACCCAGATAGGCGGCAGAGCGTAATGCTCTGCCGCCTATCTGGAAAAGGATCTGATTTTCGCTTGACTTTTTGAACACTGTTCAGTATAATCGGTTTGAACAACGTTCAATAGGAGGTGTGGTATGGATAGCAAAGAAGCAATCCTCCAAGCAGCCATTCAGCTCATCGAAGAAAAAGGGGAGCGTTTGGAAGAAATCACAATCCGTGAGATCTGCAAAAGGGCCGGCGTGGGATTGGGACTGGTGAATTATCATTTTGGGAATAAGGATGCCCTCATTGAGCAATGCGTTGAACGCATGATAAACGGGATTGTGGAACAGTTTCAAACCATCCGAGAGAAGACAGAGGGATTGGCCCCCTTTGAAAAGCTAGACTATCTCGGCAACATGACCCTTGATTTTCTATTTGCCCATTATGCCATATCCAAAATTTCCGTCCTGACCGATATGCAGACGCCAAAAAGCAACGACAACACCCACAGAACCTATGGGGCCTATTTGCCCCTTGTGGCGGCCTGCCGCCCTGACTGGGATGAAGCAACCGTAAAGCGAAAAACCCTATCCCTGATTACCGTGATGCAGCAAATGTTTCTGCGGCACGAAACCATATCGCAGATGCTGGGGGTTGACCTTGAGAACAGGGAAAACCGGAAGGCCTTTCACACACAAGTTTTGCACGACATTTTAGGGGGGTAGGAAATGAAGATTACCGTCATAAACGGAACAGAAAAGCACGGCGTCACCTACCGTTTGAAAGAGGTGTTTTTAGCCGAGTTTAAGGATAAAGCAACCATCACAGAATACTATCTTCCCAAGGATTGCCCGAGCTTCTGCACCGGCTGCATTGGCTGCATATGGAACGGTGAAAATACTTGCAAGGATGCACAATACATCGAAGGAATAGAGCAGTCGCTTTTGGAAGCAGACTTGATCGTAATGACCTCCCCGGCCTATGTGTTTCACGCCACGGGTGCAATGAAAGTATTTCTTGACCATTTTGCTTACCGCTGGATGCCCCACCGCCCTGCCCCAGAAATGTTTGGGAAGCGGGCAGTCGTCATAACGCAATGCTTAGGCAGCGGTGCGAAATCTGCGGCGAAAGATATCAAGCACAGCTTATCTTGGTGGGGGATTTCCAAAGTTGGAATATTCACTGGGGCTTTGATGAGCGACGTCGTCTGGGACAGGCTTTCTGCGAAAAAGCAGGGGGAGCTTACAAGAAAGATGCAAAAACTCTCTAAAAAGTTTGCCCATATAGACTACACAAAACCTGCGCACACCAATCTGATGACAAAGATCAAGTTCTCCTTTTGCCGTGTTATGCAGAAATCTTTACACAAATCCGACCCCGAATATCTCGATGGGAAGTATTGGGCTCAGCAGGGGTGGCTCGGCCGTGGGAGACCGTGGAATCGCTCAATTTCCCATCATGTTTGCCCAGACACCGAGAGAGTGGCCACCCAATGAAATAGAAAAAGCAGGGCACCATACCTTCGTACGGTGCTCTGCTTTTCTTCAAAGGAAAAAGTTTCTTTAAAGGTTCGCGTCCTTAGGGCGAGTTTGCTTCTTGGTCAGCGCAAAGCTCTCCTGAATGAGCTGGCAGATGACGGCGTCCTCCAAGGAGCCGTCCAAAATGATGCTGATCCAATGGGTTTTGTTCATGTGATAGGCGGGAAGGACCGCAGGAGAGGTCTGGCGCCAAAAATCCCCGGTCAAGGGATTTACTTTTACGTTGAGCCAAATTTTGCCCTGTCGCTGAAAAATGGCGGCAAACATCTTCTGGTTTTCCTGGTGACGGATGACGGTCCAGTTGGGATCGGGAAAGGGCGTATCCGCATAGACAAAAGGGAGGGACAGGCAAGCCTGCATGATCTCGTTTCGTGTGGTCATAGCATCAGCCCCCTCCCTTGGTGTTCCAGCGCAGGGTGCGGAGATAGGCCTTTTGTTCCTGGGTCAGGCGGCTGCTCTCTAGGGCTTTTTGGATGGTTTTGTTGTGGGTGGCCTGGGCCAGCCGGCGCTGCTGGAGATAGGGGAGGGCCACCTGGTACTGCTTGGCCAAGGCCGTGGCAAAATACCAGGCGACCATCATGTTGATGTAGTATTCTTCCCGGCGCAGGGAGGCGACCCAGGCCAAATGGTCCGGCTGAAATGCCTCGTCCAAATAAAAGGACAGGAGCATTCCGATTCCAAATCGAACCGTATATTCCTGGTCTGAGCCCATCCATCGCTGGATGGGCTCCAGCAGTTCTGATAGGTGCTTTTTGAACACCTTGGGTTTGAGTAGATCGCAGGTGGCCCAGTTATCCACAAAGGGAAGAAATTCCTCTAGCCGGTGGATGACCCAGGCGTAGTCTTTTCCGCCGGCAATCAGGAACCCGTGAAGATTGTTCTCCTCGTAATACTTGTGGGGCAGTTCCTGCAGAAAGGCAGCTGCCTCGGGGGTGCCGGCCAGCTCTTTGGCCAGCTGGCGGAGCTGGGGCGTCCGCACCCCGATGACCCGCTGGGGATCTACCGTGGGCATCAGCCGGCAGTGGAACTCTTTATAGGACAGGTCTTGCAAGGCGAACAGGCGAGCTTGAATTGGATGTTCCATAGATTACCTCCCATCTGGGCAGTTCTGTGTGCGGGAACAATTCCATTCTAAACCAGCCGCTAGGAAAAGACAATACGCTTTAACGGAGAAAGAAAGAGAGGGCGTGTGCCCTCTCACAAAAAGGGTTTCATCTGTTCCACGTTGGCCTGCTCTGTGGAGAGAAGCTTTTCTGCCAAGGTTCGGATTTTGGGGTCGTTGCCTTCGTAGTCGTGCAGGTGCTTGAGCCCTTTGGTGATGCCCATGTTGTTTCCCTTGATGACCATCTCCGCCGTTTTGGAATCCGAGGGATCGGCTATGGTCTGCATGGTCGACATCACTTCGGAAGAGATCCTGGCCATAAGGCTGGGATCTTTGGGGTCCTGTCCTTTGGCGTGGAGGAGCTTTGTGGCCTCACCAGCGATGAGATGGTACTCGTCAATTTGCCCCTGGACGGCCTTTTTCAGCTTTTCGCTTTGAATTTGCCCCACCACATCCTGCAGGCCGAGAATTCCCATGGCGGCCGTTTCGTGGACGTATTGTAGTAACTCAATGTCTTTCAAAAAATCACCTCCGAAGATAGTATGCCCAAGCTTACATAGAAACAGACCACAAAATCTTGCGTCCGGTGACTTTGTCACAGCAAATGCAGGGCCGCATCCCGTACAATAAACCCATCAAAACAAGGAGGTCTCAGCACATGGAGGTCAAGATCAATAACCCAGAAAACATACCCGAGGAGATTGTCCAGAAGGCCATCCAGATGATGGAGAAAGAGGAAGGCCGCACGGTGCAGGAGATCTCCATCCGCCGCACTGGTCGCCCAGATGAATATGGGATCATCCCCATCTTTGTCCCGGTGCCCTTTCAGCGCATCCGCCGGATCACTGGCTATCTGGTGGGGGACCTGAACCGGTTTAACAACGCCAAGCGGTCTGAGGTCAGCGACCGGGTGAAGCATTCCGCCTAAAAAACAACCAAAAAGGCTGGGGAAGTTCCCCAGCCTTTTTTTATGGCGGTTGCTTAGATTACGTGGTATTCTTCCAACAATTTTTCAATGTCTGTGCCCCGAAGCCTTTTCAGCACTTCTTTCAGGGCAATGCGCTCTTTCAGTCCCAGATCCATGTCGGTGATCTTTTTGCCGTCCCGCAGCTGAACGGTGGCGTTAAGCAGGTCACGAAGGTCGTATACGCTGCCCCAGACCTCAGGCACGCCCCGGTCAATGTTCAGCAGAGTATAAACGGCTTCCATGCCGGTGCGCATGGAGTACTCGGTGGTAAAAATAGTGTCTCGCTTTGTCTCTGCAAACTGTCCTAGGAAGGCGAAGTTAACGGCGCCTTCTGGCACCACGTTGGGGCGGTCACCGGCGGCACGAGGCATGAAGAAAGCGGTGATATAGGGCATCATGCAGGGCACGGTGTTGGCAGAGTGCGTTGCCATGTCTTCAATCTGGTCCTCAGGCACGCCGATGTGATACAGCCACTCCATGCAGATCTCCTTGCCAGTGCATTGGCGCATGGGCTTTTTTACATAGTCACCGGGCTTGTCAGAGAACAGGCCATAAACCCATACCAAGCACTGATCCTTGGGCTGGCTGTGGAATTGGGGTTGACGGTTGATGGTCCAAGACAGCAGCCAAGACGAGTCCTTCACAGTGACAATGCCTCCGGTGACTACCTTGCCGGAGAAGGGATCCCGCTTGCAAATCTGCTTGATATAGGGGATGATTTTGGGATCCAGAGTGGTCACTGTGGCGCTCATCCAGTTGGACTGCTCCGGGTCATAGCAGAACTTATCCGGGTGCCCAAAGGCGGGGTCCTGGGCAGCAATCTTCCGCCACATATCCCAGCCGCCGCCTTCCTTGATTTCAGGCTGGAAGGGGGCAGGGGTGTTCTGGGAGCCCAAGGTGGCATTTTCCACGCAGCCGCCGTTGGTGATGAAGACCAGGTCGTTTTCCGTCAGATCCACATGTTCGGTTTTGCCATCAGCCAGCAGCACCATGCGGCTGGCCATTTTTTTATCGGCCTGAATGGAGAACTCCACATTGACCACCTTGGTGTTGTAATGGAACTGAACCCCGAAGCTCTCCAGATACTTAACCATCGGCAGGATCATGGACTCATACTGGTTGTATTTGGTAAAGCGCAGGGCGGTGAAGTCAGGCAGGCCGCCCACATGGTGGATGAAGCGCTTGATATATAGCTTCATTTCCAGAGCGGAGTGCCAGTTTTCAAAGGCGAACATGGTGCGCCAATAGAGCCAGAAGTTGGAGTTCAGAACTTCCTCGTCAAAGTAGTCGGTGATGCGTTTGTCATACAGCTCTTCATCGGGGGTGAAAAAGAGCTTCATAATTTCCATTGCGCCCTTGTCGGAAAGGCCAAACTTGCCGTCTGTATGGGCGTCCTGGCCACGGTTCACGGTGGCCCGCATGAGGGAGTAATTGGGGTCCTCTTTATTCAGCCAGTAGTACTCATCTAGCACACTGATTCCTTCGGTCTCAATAGAGGGGATGGAGCGGAACAGATCCCACATGACCTCGAAATGGTTATCCATCTCACGGCCACCGCGCATCACATAGCCTACGCCGGGGTATTCAAAGCCGTCGCAGGCGCCGCCGGGAATGGGATCTTTTTCAAAGATGTGGATGTGTTCGCCCTTCATCTGCCCATCGCGGACCAGATAACAGGCTGCAGTCAAAGCCGCTAGGCCAGTACCCACGAGATAAGCTGACTTGTGGTCAACGCCGTCGGGTTTTTTAGGCCGGGCAAATGCCTCATAGTTACCACTTGCATAATACATAATATAACCTCCGTGCTTTGGATTTGATTGGTGGTTCTTAGTGTCTATATTATGAAATAACGGATTGGAGTACACAATAAACAAAAAAACCTCTGTGATAAAACTTTAATCACAGAGGCCAATTTGTTTAGATTTTTATGCGCGTTTATTCTTCTAAGAAATTTGACGCTGGGCGGTCCATGCGAACATTGCTTAGTGTGCGGGTGATATTGCCATGCATGAGAACACTAAGGCGATCTACAATAGCTTTTGGATCTTCTTTCATATCATTTTTGATCCAGTTTAACAGAATCCCCACAAAAGCGTACTTATAAAAATCGGCAATAAAGGTTTTATCTTCCTCACTGACCACCATTTCTGCTGCTTTTTCATTGATTACCCCAAGCAAGAGATCATAAGTGAGCTTATATAGATACACCTCTACCTGTTCGCGGCTGACAGAGCGATATACGTTCACAATAAATGGCTTATTTTCCAGCACGGCATGAAAGATGTTCAAAAAGCCCTCCTGCCAAGTGTCGTATGTTTTTTTGCCTTCCAGGGCTTTTGCTGCGTCCTCCACACAAGACCATTCGATTAAGTCATAAATGTCCTTAAAATGGTAATAAAAGGTCATTCGGCTAATTCCACAGTCATCTGCGATGTCATTTACAGTAATTTTATTTAGAGGTTTCTGCAACAAAAGATGTTTTAGGGAGGCTTCCAAGGCCCGTTTTGTTGTTTTTGACATGATATTACC
>DBEYYM010000028.1:0-19672 GCA_048184675.1 Evtepia sp.
TGTACCCCTGCAATCTTGATGCTGGTGACTGCAGTGCCGGGCAAAGAGGACAGCAGAATCCGGCGAAGAGAGTTGCCTAACGTGGTGCCATAGCCGCGCTCCAAAGGCTCGACGATGCACTTTCCATAGGAATTGTCTCCCGGCTTCTCGATGCATTCGATGCGCGGCTTTTCGATTTCTACCATTTGTTACCCTCCTTCTTACGTCGGCGGGCCGGCGGCCCGCCGTATCGTCATTCCGTTTTCCTGCCGAGGGTAGCGTATTACTTGGAGTACAACTCGACGATGAGGTGCTCCTCGATGGGCATATCGATGTCTTCACGGGCAGGCAGCTTGGTCACAGTACCCTTCAGGGTGTTCTTCTCCCGCTCCAGCCACTGGGGCAGGGTGACCATCACGGCGTCCTCGCCGGTCAGTCTCTTAAACTTCACAGAGGAGCGGCTCTTCTCAGCAACCTCCACCACGTCGCCGGGCTTAACCAGGAACGAGGGGATGTTCACTCTGCGGCCGTTGACAGTGAAGTGGCCATGGTTCACCAGCTGACGGGCCTCACGGCGGGTCATGGCGAAGCCCAGACGATAGACCACGTTGTCCAGGCGGCGTTCCACCAGGACCAGCAGGTTCTCGCCAGTCTTGCCGGGCATACGGGATGCCTTCTCATAGTAGGAGCGGAACTGCTTCTCCAGAATGCCATAGACAAACTTGACCTTCTGCTTCTCAGTCAGCTGCATTGCATACTCGCTCTTCTTCTTTCTCATCTGACCGCCGGGGTTACGGTTGGTCTCCTTCTTGCTGTAACCCATAACGGTAGGAGAAATACCCAGTGCCTTGCAGCGCTTGGCGATAGGCTGTGTATTCTTTGCCATAGTTGATTTTCTCCTTTCCTTCGATCAGACGCGGCGTCTCTTGGGGGGACGGCATCCGTTGTGAGGAATGGGAGTCACGTCCTTGATCATGGTGACTTCCAGACCCACGGCCTGCAGGGCACGGATGGCAGCCTCACGGCCGGAGCCGGGGCCCTTCACGTACACTTCCACGCTCTTAAGCCCACAGGCCTCGATAGCTGCCTTTGCTGCGGTTTCAGCAGCAGTCTGTGCAGCATAGGGGGTGGACTTTCTGGAGCCGCGGAAACCCAGGCCACCGGCAGAAGCCCAGGACAGGGCGTTGCCGTTGGTGTCAGTCACAGTGACCATGGTGTTGTTGAAGGAAGAGCGAATATGGACAGCGCCCTTCTCAATGTTCTTGCGTTCACGGCGTCTTCTGACGACCTTCTTCTTGGGGTTAGCCATAGCGATACTTCCCTCCCTTACTTCTTCTTATTGGCGACGGTACGCTTGGGACCCTTACGGGTACGAGCGTTGGTCTTGGACCGCTGGCCACGAACGGGCAGGCCCTTGCGGTGACGCAGGCCGCGATAGCAGCCGATTTCGGTCAGGCGCTTGATATCCATTGCCACGTTGCGGCGCAGGTCGCCTTCGACCATGTAGTCATGGCCGATGACTTCACGCAGAGCAGCTTCGTCCTGCTCGGTGAGGTCCTTCACGCGGGTGTCAGGGTTGATGCCCGTAGCTTCCAGGATCTTGTTGGCGCTGGTGCGACCAATCCCGTAAATATAGGTGAGGGCGATCTCAATTCTCTTATTCTTCGGCAGGTCAACGCCGGAAATTCTTGCCATACTTCTTCAGCGCCTCCTTCTTAACCTTGTCTCTGCTTATGCTTGGGGTTCTCGCAAATGACCATGACTTTGCCCTTGCGCTTGATGATTTTGCACTTTTCGCACATGGGCTTGACGGACGGTCTTACTTTCATAACTTTTTACCTCCTGTAAGCCTGTTGCTTTACTTGGTGGATTTGCTTCGCCAGGTGATCCGACCCCGTGTCAGATCATACGGGGAAATCTGGACCGTAACCTTGTCACCCGGCAGAATACGGATGAAATTCATCCTGAGCTTTCCGGAAATATGAGCCAGAATGATATGGTCGTTTCCAATGTCAACACGGAACGTGGTGTTGGGCAGTGCCTCTACAACCGTTCCCTCCAGCTCGATCATGTCGCTTTTAGCCAAGCGTCATACCTCCTTAGTCTCACTGAACCTATTCTGGAAGGCGGCCAGCGCCCTCCTGATTTCACTGTCCAGCACCGGCTCGCCGTCTTGTAAGCGGCCGGCAACCGGGTGCGTCCAGACCCCCGCGGAAACAACGTGCTTTCGCCGTTTTTTCTTGGGAGTCTCAATTTTTCTGCGCTTTCCGTCTGCCAGCCACAGGAAGTCACCTTCCTCCCGGAGCACCAGGAAGAGGTCCCCCCTGTCATGGCCGGCTACGGAGCGAACCACGTCTCCTTTCAGAAACGTCATACGCGCAGATCCCCCACGCGGGTGAGAATTTCAGGCTCACCCTTTGTGATCAGGATTGAGTTCTCATAGTGGGCGGCCAGGGAGCCATCGGCTGTCCTCACGGTCCAGCCATCCCGCATCACCTTGACCCGCCAATCTCCCTGGGTCACCATAGGTTCCACGGCCAGGGTCATCCCGGGAGCAAGCCGGGGACCGTGACCAGGTTTCCCATAGTTGGGGACTTCGGGAGCTTCGTGGAGATTGGCACCTACGCCGTGACCGACGTAATCCCGCACAATGGAGAAGCCGTTTTCTTCCACGTACTTCTGCACTGCATGGGAGATATCGGAGACCCGGTAACCAAAGCGGGCAAACTTCATGCCCTCCCAGAAAGACTGCTCGGTGACGGCAATGAGTCTTGCCGCCTCGTCGCTGATCTTCCCGCAGGGATAGGTCCCTGCGCAGTCACCGTGGAAGCCGCCGATATAGGCGCCCACATCTACACTGACGATGTCGCCTTCCTTCAGGACCTGGTTGCCCGGGATCCCGTGGATGACTTCATCATTCACCGAAATACAGGCTGACCCGGGGAAACCCCCATAGCCCAGGAAAGAGGGCGTGGCGCCCTGGCTTTCGATGAATTTACGAACTGCAGTATCTATTTCAAGAGTGGTTACGCCAGGACGTACCATTTTGCCCGCTAACTCGCGGGCCGCCGCGGTAATTTGCCCTGCTCGGCGCATCCCCTCAATATCTCTGGGAGACTTTAATGAAATCATACTCAAAGCCCCAGTGCGTTCAGAATTGCAGTTGTGGTCTCAGCCACAGTGGGCTGATTGTCTACGGTTTTCAGCAGGTTTCTCGCTGCGTAGAAATCCTTCAAGGGAGCCGTCTCCTTGTGATAGACGCGCAGTCTGTCACGGACCACCTCAGGCTTGTCGTCTGCCCGGGCCTCCAGCTTGCCCCCGCAGGTGTCGCACACGCCCTCGGCCTTGGGGGGCATGTTCTTCACATGATAGGGTGCGCCACAGGAAGCGCAAACACGACGACCACCCATGCGCTCCACGATCTCTTCATCGGAGATCTCAATGGAGACCACGGCGTCGAAGGCGATGCCAGCCTTCTCCAGGGCCTCTGCCTGAGGAATGGTGCGGGGCACACCGTCAAGAATGAATCCATTCTGGCAGTCTGCTTCCGCCAGTCGCTCGGAGATCACCCCGATGATCACCTCATCGGGAACCAGCTTACCAGCGTCCATATACTCTTTGGCCTTCAGGCCGACGGGGGTGCCGTTTTTCACAGCAGCCCGGAGAATGTTGCCGGTGGAGATGGTAGGAATGTTGAGCTTCTTATTCAGAATCTCTGCCTGGGTGCCTTTGCCGGCGCCCGGAGGGCCTAAAAGAATCAGTTTCATTCGATATTACCTCTCATTCCAGGAAGCCCTTATAGTGCCGCATGAGCATCTGTGCCTCCAGCATCTTGACCGTCTCCAGGGCAACGCCGACCACGATGATGACGGAGGTGCCGCCGATGGACATATTCTGGATGCCGGTGATGTTCTCGGTGATAATGGGCAGGATGGCTACGATACCCAGGTAAATGGCGCCGAAGAAGGTCAGACGGGACAGAACCTTAGACAAAAACTCAGCCGTAGGACGGCCGGGCCGGAAGCCAGGGACAAAGCCGCCGTTCTTCTTCAGGTTATTTGCTACCTCCACAGGGTTAAACTGGATGGTAGCATAGAAGTAGCTGAACATGATGATCAGCAGGAAGTAGATGACCGCATACAGGACACTGGTGGAGTTAAACACCGAAAGGAAGGTGTTCCACCCGGAGCCCTCCACCTTAGAGGAGGGTACAAACATGCCGATGGTAGCGGGGATCATAGCAATGGACTGGGCAAAGATGATGGGCAGCACGCCGCTGAGGTTGACCTTGATGGGGATGTGAGTGGACTGACCACCGTACATCTTCCGGCCCACCACACGCTTTGCATACTGGACAGGGATCTTACGCTCAGAATTGCTGATAAATACGATGAAGACCACCAGAGCGAGCATACCCACCACCAGCAGCACCACAATAGCGGGGTGCATAACGATGGTGTTGTTGATCTGAGCTTCAGTCCAGTTGCTCATATCGAAGTGCTTGCTCCAGTTACGGATACCGGTCGCCAGGGTCACCACCATGTTGGGAATCCGGGAAACGATACCCGTAAAGAGGATGATGGAGATACCATTGCCGATACCGAACTCTGTGATCTGTTCACCCAACCACATCAGGAAGACCGCACCAGCGGTGAAGGAAACCACAATCACAACTGCGGCCCAGATTCCCTCATTGGTCAGCAGATTATAGCTCTTAATCAGGGTGTAATAACCGAAACCCTGGAGCAGGCCGATGGCCAGTGTGGTGTACCGGGTGATGGACTGGATCTTCTTCTTTCCCTCTTCGCCGCCGTCCTTAGCCAGCCGTTCCAGAGCCGGAATGGCAATGGTCAGCAGCTGGATAATAATGGAGGCGTTGATATAGGGCTGAATGGACAATGCAAACAGAGTTGCCCGGGACAGGGCAGAACCACTCATGGTATTGAGCAGACCGAAGATGGTCCCGGAGTTTGCCGCAATATAATCTTGGAGATACTCGGTGTTGATATAAGGCACCGGGATCGCCGCGCCAACGCGGAAAATCAGCAGCGCAAAGACCACAAACAGGAGCTTGCGGCGCAGCTCCGGCAGCTTCCATGCGTTGCGGATGGTCTTAAGCATTAGACCACCTCAGCCTTCCCGCCTGCCTCTTCAATTTTTGCCTTCGCGGAGGCGGAGAAAGCGTTGGCCCGAACGGTCAGCTTCTTGGTGAGGCTGCCTTCGCCGAGGATCTTCACGCCGTATTCACACTTGGAAAGGATACCCTTTTCCAGCAGGTCACAGGCGTTGACCACAGCGCCGTCTTCGAACTTTTCCAGAGCGGAAACATTCACAGCTTCCAGGGGCTTTGCAAAAATGTTATGGAAGCCTCTCTTAGGAATACGACGAGCCAGAGGCATCTGGCCGCCTTCGAAACCGACGCGGACGCCGCCGCCGGAACGAGCCCACTGGCCCTTCTGGCCGCGACCTGCGGTCTTACCGTTGCCGGAGCCGTTACCGCGGCCCTTACGATAGGCCTTGGGGTTGGAACCGGGCACGGGAGAAAGTTCATGCAGTTTCATGTTGCGCACCTCCTTACTGTTCCTCGGTGACCTGGATCAGGTAACCGATGTGGGCGATCTTGCCCCGGGTGGCAGCATTGTCAGGCTGCACGGTGGTGTCGCCGATCTTGCGCAGGCCAAGGGCTTCTGCGGTGGCCTTATGCTTTGCAATCCGGCCGTTGAGGCTCTTAACGAGCTTAATGTTCAGATTAGCCATTGTTCAAAGACCTCCTTAGCCCACGATCTCTTCCACGCTCTTACCCCGGATCCGGGCAACCGCCTCAGGACCACGCAGGGACTTCAGACCCTCCATGGTGGCGGAAACCACGTTCTGGGGGTTATTGGAGCGCAGGCACTTGGTACGAATATCTTTGATTCCGGCAGCTTCCAGCACCGCACGGACGGGGCCGCCAGCGATAACGCCGGTACCAGGAGCAGCGGGCTTCATAAGCACGCGGCCGGCGCCGAACTCGCCGATGACTTCGTGGGGGATGGTGGTGCCGGAGAGGGTGATGGTAAACATGTTCTTCTTAGCAGCTTCCAGGCCCTTGCGAATTGCTTCGGGAACCTCGGCAGCCTTGCCCAGGCCGAAACCGACCTTGCCCTTTTCGTCGCCCACGACGACCAGAGCAGAGAACTTCATCACACGGCCGCCCTTGACGGTCTTGGAGACACGGTTCAGGGAAACGACTTTTTCGACGTACTCGCTGGGTTCTCTTTCAAATCTAGGCATTTTCGTTTCCTCCTCCCATTAAAATTCCAGGCCGGCCTTGCGGGCGCCCTCTGCCAGAGCTTTCACACGGCCGTGGTACAGGTAACCGCCACGGTCAAAGACCACAGTGTCGATGCCCTTGTCCTTGGCGCGCTGGCCGATGGCTTCGCCGACCTTTTCAGCGGCCTCGCAGTTGTTGCCGCGGCCTTCAAATCCCTTTTCCAGGGAGGAAGCGGAAACCAGGGTGATGCCCTTCACATCGTCGATGATCTGCGCATAGATGTTGGTTCCGCTGCGGAATACATTCAGACGGGGTCTCTCGGATGTGCCGGAGACTTTACCGCGAACGCGTGTATGACGCTTCTGACGCTGAGCGTTAGTATCGGGTCTCTTAATCATTTAGGCACACCTCTTTCTTACTTCTTCACGCCGGTCTTGCCTTCCTTGCGGCGGATGACCTCGTCAGTATATTTGATGCCCTTGCCCTTGTAGGGTTCCGGGGGTCTCTTGCCTCTGACCTCAGCAGCGAACTGGCCGACCTTCTGCTTGTCGGTGCCGCTGATGATGATCTTGTTGGGGCTGGGAACTTCGATGGTGATCCCCTCGATCTCCTCCATGACCACAGGATGGGAGTAGCCGATGTTCATGTTCAGCTTCTTGCCTTCCTTGGCCACACGGTAGCCGACGCCGTTCACATCCAGCTCCTTCTTATAGCCTTCGGTCACACCGACGACCATATTGTTGAGCAGGGTACGGGTCAGGCCGTGAAGAGCGCGGTTTTCTTTTTCATCGTTGGGGCGGGCCACATGGATGACATTTTCCTCGCGGGTAATGCTCATCTTCTCGCTGAGCTTCTGGGTCAGGGTGCCCTTGGGGCCCTTTACGGTGACCAGATTGCCTTCGCCCACAGTCACTTCCACATTGCTGGGGAGAGAGATGGGCATTCTACCGATTCTCGACATAGTAACCTCTCCTCCTTACCAGACAAATGCCAGGACTTCACCGCCGACATGTGCTGCGCGAGCAGCCTTATCGGTCATGATGCCCTTGGAAGTGGACACGATTGCAACACCCAGGCCACGGAGAACGCGGGGCAGCTCATCAGCGCCAGCATACACACGCAGGCCGGGCTTGGAGACGCGGCGCAGGCCAGAGATGACCTTTTCCTTGCCGGGGTTGTTGTACTTCAGAGTGACATGAATCACGCCCTGAGCACCGTCTTCCACCAGCTGGAAAGCCTTGATATAGCCTTCGTCCAGCAGGATCTGAGCAATCGCCTTCTTCATGTTGGAAGCAGGGATATCGACGGTGTCGTGCTTGGCGTTGTTCGCGTTACGGATACGAGTCAGCATATCCGCAATGGGATCTGTAATGTGCATAGGGTAATACCTCCTATAAGATTACAGGCAGCGCCTGTATCAACGGCAAGGTATCGGGTCTCGCCGGAACCGACCTATTGCCGCTGGCTGGGGAATGGGGTTTCCCGTTCGGGAAACCATTTTATGGGAAAGCCGACCGGATGGTTGGGGCATCCGGTCTGGCGATACCATACTGATTACCAGGAAGCCTTCCGGACGCCGGGGATCTGGCCCTTGTGAGCCAGCTCACGGAAGCAGATACGGCAGATACCGTAGTCACGCAGATAAGCGTGGGGACGGCCGCAGATCTTGCACCGGTTGTAACGGCGGGTGGAAAACTTAGGCTCAGCCTGCTGCTTGAGCTTCATGGATAATTTAGCCATTGATCGTTCTCCTCCTAATTACTTGCCGAAGGGAGCGCCGATCAGGGTCAGCAGCTCTCTTGCCTCTTCGTCAGTTTCCGCAGTGGTGCAGATGACGATATCCATACCACGGATCTTGTCGATCTTGTCGTACTCGATTTCGGGGAAGATCAGCTGTTCCTTCACGCCCAGGGCATAGTTGCCACGGCCGTCGAAGGAGTTGGCGCTGATGCCGCGGAAGTCACGAACACGGGGCAGAGCCACGTTGAACAGACGATCCAGGAACTCCCACATCTTATCCTGGCGCAGGGTGACCTTAGCACCGATGGGCATGCCCTCACGGACCTTGAAGTTTGCCACGGACTTCTTTGCCTTGGTCACGATGGCCTTCTGGCCGGTGATGACGCCCAGGTCACGGGTCACAGCGTCCAGGACCTTTGCGTTGTCACGAGCTTCCCCGCAGCCCACGTTCACAACGATCTTCTCGATGCGGGGGATCTGCATGGTGCTCTTGTAGTTGAACTTCTGCATGAGGGCAGGAGCAACTTCTTCTCTGTACTTTGCTTTCAGGTTCGGCATTTCAGACATGATTGACTCCTCCTCTCTTAGATTTCAGCGCCGCAGTGCTTGCAGACGCGGACCTTCTTGCCGTCGGTGATCTTGCTGGCGGCGCGGGTGGGCTTGTCGCACTTGGGGCACACGCGCATCACCTTGCAGGCATACAGGGGGGCTTCCTTCTTGATGATGCCGCCCTCGTCACCCTGCTTACGGGGCTTGGTGTGACGGGAGACCATGTTGATCTTCTCCACCACCACTTTGCCTTCCTTGGGGATCACGGTGAGAACCTTGCCGCGCTGGCCCTTGTCCTTGCCGGTGATCACGACGACGGTGTCGTCCTTCTTAATGCTCATTTTATTCATCATCTTTGTACCCTCCCTTACAGTACTTCGGGAGCCAGGGACAGGATCTTCATGTAATCCTTATCACGCAGCTCGCGGGCGACTGGGCCAAAGATACGGGTGCCTCTGGGGTTCTTATCGTCCTTGATCAGAACGGCTGCGTTCTCGTCGAAACGAACATAGCTGCCGTCTGCCCGGCGCACGCCTCTGGCGGAGCGAACCACCACAGCGCGGACGACATCGCCCTTCTTCACGGTGCCGCCGGGAGCGGCCTTCCGCACGGAAGCAACGATCACGTCGCCGATATTCGCATACTTGCGGGAAGAGCCGCCCAGTACGCGGATGGTCTTAATTTCCTTGGCGCCGGTATTGTCCGCCACCTTCAGATAGGTTTCCTGCTGGATCATTTACGGCACCTCCTTACTTCGCCTTTTCGATGATCTCAACCACGCGCCATCTCTTATCCTTGGACAGAGGACGGGTCTCCATAACCTTCACTCTGTCACCGATGCCGCAGGTGTTGTTCTCGTCATGGGCCTTCAGTTTATAGGTTCTCTTGACGATCTTCTTATACAGGGGGTGAGCCACACGGTCGGCAATGGCCACCACCACGGTCTTATCCATCTTATCCGAAACCACCAGGCCGACTCTGGTCTTACGGGAAGAAGTTCTGTTTTCAGGCATGATTCAGTTCCTCCTTACTGGCCAGCGAGCTGCTGCTCACGGATAATGGTTTTGACTCTGGCAATGTCGCGCTTCACTTCATTGATGCGGACAGGATTTTCCAGCTGATTGGTGGCATGCTGGAGACGGAGCTGGAACAGGTCCTTCTTCAGCTCGGTCAGCTTCTTTTCCAGATCAGCGGAAGACATCTTGCGTACCTCGTTTGCCTTCATCATGCTTCACCACCATTCTCGCTCTCAGGGGCCGTTTCTTCTTTGGTAACGATCTTCGTCTTGATGGGCAGCTTGTGGCTGGCCAGACGCAGAGCCTCGCGGGCGACTTCCTCGGAAACGCCGGCGATCTCGAACATGACGCGGCCGGGCTTCACCACGGCCACCCAGTATTCGGGGGAGCCTTTACCGGAACCCATGCGGGTCTCAGCGGGCTTCTCGGTGATGGGCTTGTCGGGGAAGATCTTAATCCAGACCTTACCGCCACGCTTGGTGTAACGGGTCATGGCCACACGGGCGGCCTCGATCTGGTTGCTGGTGATCCATGCCGGCTCCAGGGCCTGCAGACCAAACTCACCGTAGGTCACGGTGTTGCCGCGGGTGGCCTTGCCCTTCAGGCGGCCACGGTGAACGCGGCGGTATTTGACTCTCTTAGGCAGCAGCATTAGGCTTTGCCTCCTTCCTTGGGAGCAGATCCGCCGGCTGCGGGCCGGGGACCACGGTTGTTGTTATAACCACCCTGAGGACGGTTGCCATAGCCGGGCTTACGGTCACGGTTGTAGCCGCCTCTGCCATCACGGCGACGAGGACGATCGGGGCGTTCCTTAAAGTTCTTGGTGTCCAGGGTGCGGGGGGTGGTGCGGAGGGTCTGGCTGAGAACCTCGCCCTTGTAGATCCAAACCTTGATGCCGATGCGGCCATAGGTGGTGGCAGCCTCAGCAAAGCCGTAGTCGATGTCGGCGCGGATGGTCTGCAGGGGGATGGTGCCGTCGTGATAGCACTCGTTACGGGCGATCTCGGCGCCGCCCAGACGGCCGGAGCACATGACCTTGATGCCGCGGGCGCCCATTCTCATGGCGCGGCCCATGCAGTTCTTCATGGCACGGCGGAAGGAAATACGCTTCTCCAGCTGCTGTGCAATGTTTTCAGCCACCAGCTGAGCATCGGTATCGGGGGTCTTGACCTCCACGATGTTCAGGGCAACGGGCTTGCCCAGCTTCTTCTCCAGCTCCAGGCGCAGGCGCTCAATCTCAGTGCCGCCCTTGCCAATGACCACGCCCGGGCGGGCGCAGTGCAGGTAGATCTTGACCTTGGCGTTGTCGCGCTCGATCTCAATCTTAGGGATGCCGGCGGAGTACAGGGTCTTCTTCAGATACTTCCGCAGGTTGTAGTCTTCGACCACCAGATCGCCCACTTTTTCGTTGCGGGCATACCAGCGAGAGTCCCAATCCTTGATCACGCCCACGCGCAGGCCGTGGGGATTAACTTTCTGTCCCATGTTCTGCCTCCTCCCTTATTCCTTCTCAGCCACGGCCAGCGTGACGTGAGAGGTTCTCTTATTGATGCGATAGGCACGGCCCTGAGCGCGGGGCATGATGCGCTTGATGATGGGGCCGGGGGTCGCATAGACCTCGGAGACGTAGAGCTTCTCGGGGTCCATCTTGTGGTTATTTTCTGCGTTGGCTGCCGCGCTCTTGACCAGCTTCAGCAGGGGCTCGGAAGCTGCCTTGGGGGTGGTCAGCAGGATGGCGGTGGCCTGTTCCAGGCTCTTGCCGCGGATAAGATCTGCCACGATCTTCACCTTACGGGGAGAGATCCGCAGATACTTTGCGTGAGCTTTTGCTACCATGTTCTCTCTCCTCCTTACTTACCAGTCTTGCTGCCGGCGTGGCCGCGGAAGGTGCGGGTGGGAGCAAACTCACCCAGCTTGTGGCCGACCATGTCCTCGGTGACATAGACGGGCACGTGCTTCCGGCCATCGTGCACAGCGATGGTGTGGCCGACGAAAGCGGGGAAGATCGTGGAGGCTCTGC
Organism: Evtepia sp.; assembly: GCA_048184675.1. GTDB lineage: Bacteria > Bacillota > Clostridia > Oscillospirales > Oscillospiraceae > Evtepia. The sequence continues at coordinate 11,558 of DBEYYM010000028.1, forward strand.
TCCAGGTCTTGAGCACCTTCTTGTCGCCGGACTCGTTCATTTCTTTGACCCGCTTAAGAAGCTCGGGGGCGCAAAACGGGCCTTTCTTGATGCTTCTGCTCATAGTTTTACTGCCTCCTCCTTACTTCGCGTTGCGGCGCTTGACAATAAACTTGTCAGTGCGGTTCTTGGTCTTGCGCGTCTTATAACCCATAGCAGGCTTGCCCCAAGGGGTAACAGGGCCGGGACGGCCGACGGGGGACTTACCTTCACCACCGCCGTGGGGGTGGTCATTGGGGTTCATAACGGAGCCACGGACGGTGGGTCTCCAGCCCATGTGACGCTTACGGCCGGCCTTACCGATGGAGATGTTCTCGTGATCGATGTTGCCAACCTGACCGATGGAGGCCTTGCAGTTCAGGCGAACGATGCGAACCTCGCCGGAGGGCATACGGATCTGAGCCTGGTCGCCTTCCTTTGCCATCAGCTGAGCGGAAGTACCAGCGGAACGGACCAGCTGGCCGCCCTTACCGGGATACAGCTCAATGTTGTGGATGATGGTGCCGGTAGGGATGTTTGCCAGGGGCAGGCAGTTGCCGGGCTTGATATCAGCGCTGGTGGAGGAGATGACCTGGTCGCCGGCCTTCAGGCCAACGGGAGCCAGGATGTATCTCTTCTCGCCGTCCTCATACTGGACGAGGGCGATGTTGGCGCTGCGGTTGGGGTCATATTCCAGCCGGAGGACCGTGGCGGCCATATCCAGCTTGTTGCGCTTGAAGTCGATGATACGATACTTGCGCTTGTTGCCGCCGCCGCGATGACGGACGGTGATTCTGCCGTAGCTGTTGCGTCCTGCGTGCTTCTTGAGAGTTTCAGTCAGGCTACGCTCCGGCTTGGCCTTCTTATCGATGCCCTCGAACGCAGAGACCGTCATATTACGGCGGGCAGGCGTTGTGGGCTTGTAGCTCTTAATAGCCATAGTGCATTAACCTCCTTATGCCATTCCCTCGAAGAACTCGATGGACTTGGAATCCTCAGACAGGGTAACCACTGCCTTCTTCCAGCTGGGGCGACGACCGGCAGGATAACGGCCGGTGCGCTTGAGCTTACCAGTCACACGCAGGGTGTTGACCTTGACGACCTTCACGCCAAACACTTCTTCCACAGCCTTGGCGATGTCGATCTTGGTGGCGTCCTTAGCCACCTCGAACACGTACTTCTTGTTCTCGGTATCGGCCATAGACTGCTCGGTGATCACAGGGCGTCTGATGATGTCGTATGCTGTCTTCATGCGAACACCTCCTCGATGATAGCCAGCGCCTTCTGGTCGATGACCAGCTTCTCGGCGTTGACGATGTCGTAGACGCTGAGGATCTTGGCGGTGGTGGTGGAGACACCGGGGATGTTCCGTGCGGACTTGTAGACATTCTCGTTGACCTCGGGGGTGACGAAAACGGTCTTGCCGGCGCTCACTGCATCCAGGAAGGACCGGATGCTCTTGGTCTTAATGGCATCCAGAGCCAGGTTATCCACAACCAGCAGGTCGCCGCTGGCGGCCTTGGCGGAGAGGACAGACTTCAGAGCCAGTCTCTTCAGCTTGCGGTTGATGCGATAGCTGTAATCTCTGGGCTTGGGAGCGAACACGATACCACCGTGGGTCCACTGGGGCGCACGGGTGCTGCCCTGACGGGCGTGGCCGGTACCTTTCTGTCTCCAGGGCTTCTTGCCGCCGCCGGAAACTTCGGCGCGGGTCAGGGCGCTCTGGGTACCCTGACGGCAATTTGCCAGGTGATTCACCACGACGGCATGGACGGCGGGCTCATTGGGTTCTACGCCGAAAACGCCCTCGGAGAGTTCCACCTCGCCGACCTGCTGGCCAGCCATATTATAGACATTTGCTTTAGGCATTTCTCAAACTCTCCTTTCCTTACCGGTTTCTGGCGGATGCCTTCTGGGGGTTGGCACGTGCGGAAGCCTTCTGCGGGTTGATGCTGGTGCCAGCTTCGCCCTTCTTCTCGCGGATGGTCTTCACGGTGGACTTCAGATAGACGATGCCACCCTTGGGGCCGGGCACGGCGCCGCAAACAGCGATCAGGTTGAACTCAGGATCCACGCTCACCACGTCCAGGTTCTGGATGGTGACCTGCTCAGCGCCCATGTGACCTGCGCCGATCTTGCCCTTAAAGATCCGGGAAGGATCGGTACCGGAGCCCATAGAGCCTGCGTGACGGTGGACGGGGCCGCCGCCGTGGGTCATGCGGCCACGGCCAGCATTCCAGCGCTTGATAACGCCCTGGTAGCCCTTACCTTTGCTGATGCCGGTCACATCGATGTGATCGCCCTTGGCAAAGGTGTCTGCCTTGATCTCGTCGCCCACGTTCATCTCAGCTGCCTTATCCAGCTTGAATTCCTTGAGCACTTTCTTCATGGGAACTTCTGCCTTCTTCAGGTGGCCCTGTTCAGGCTTGGTGAGCTTCCGTTCCGCAACGTCCTGGAAGCCCAGCTGCACGGCGTTGTAGCCGTCCTTCTCCTCGGTCTTCTTCTGCACCACGACGCAGGGGCCTGCTTCGATGACAGTGACCGGGATGACCTTACCGGCTTCGTCAAAGATCTGGGACATGCCGATCTTTCTGCCGATGATGGCCTTTTCCATGTTGGTTCTCCTCCTTAAATAGGTTATTGGTTGGCAAACTTGGCCATTGGGCTGCCATTGGTTTGTCAACATGACCCGCCTGTCTTACGATAAAGCGACAGGCAGCGGGTACACAAATTTCATGTGCCGGGGGATCGAGGGCAGCCTTACAGCTTAATTTCGATCTCCACACCGGCGGGCAGGTCCAGGCTCATCAGCGCTTCCACAGTCTTGGGGTTGGGGTTGTTGATGTCGATCAGGCGCTTGTGGGTGCGGCGCTCAAACTGCTCACGGCTGTCCTTATACTTGTGGACGGCGCGAAGGATGGTAACGACTTCCTTCTTGGTGGGCAGGGGGATGGGGCCGGAAACGGTAGAGCCATTTCTCTTGGCGGTCTCCACGATCTTCTCTGCGCTCTGGTCGATAAGCTGATGGTCATAGGCCTTCAGTCGGATCCGAATCATTTCGTTCTGTGCCATGTTGTTGCTTTCCTCCTAAAAAACATACGAAGTGTCATTGTTTCTGCCACGCTCCGTACGGTGGGGAATCCGATACACTTAACCGTGCGTATCACTCCATAAGCATGAAGAAAACCGGCATAGTTCGCCGGCTTTTTCCTCTCCTGTCATGGCGATATACGCCATGCAGCAGATTCCCCAGCCGCCCGATTCACGGACATACTCCGCGGAAGTTACCTCCTTTCGGAGCAATCTCCCGCATCATCGCAGACTGCGCCCATTCAGGCGCTCATTTATATTACTACACAACCCACGGCTTGTCAACCATTTTTTACAAAAGAACCCCGTCACAGATCCCACAAAAAAAGCAGCGCTCCAAAGGTCCTTCTTGAGGAAAACTCCCATGCCCAGCAGGGGCGTTTCCCTTATGGCGACAATGCTATGGCGTCTCCCCCTAAACTGACCCGGTTTTCTGGGGCATGCTTCTGACATAGCGCCTGGATTTCCAACAGCCGAGGATCCTTTCCCTTCCGGCTTTCTACCGAACCTAGGGCATAGTCCAAGCCGATCATTTCATACTTACTCTCCCCCAAATTGTGGTAGGGCAAAAGATTTAGCTCGGGCCGATTGGGCAGCGACGCCACAAACTTCGCTGCGGCAAGGAGCTCCTCCTCCTCATCATTGTAACCAGGCACCAGAGGCATGCGGACAATGACCTTCCCCCGCCGTTTTGGCAGCTCTTCACACAGCCGCCGGATATTCTCCAGGATCAATTCGTTAGGAACCCCCGTTAGCGCCTTGTGCTTGGCGCTGTCCATGTGCTTTAGATCCACAAAAACCGTATGGCAATATTGCGCCATCGCCCACAGATGCTCCCAAGGGCCGAAGGCGGAGGTTTCCATGCAGGTATTCAGGTTTTGACCCCGGCACAGCCGCAGGGTCTCTGCCACGGCTTCCCACTGCGCCAGCACCTCTCCCCCAGAGACCGTCACACCGCCGCCACCCCGGCGGTAAAAGGCCGCGTCCTTGGCCGCTTCCCTGCACAGTTCCCGGGGGGTATACACCTTGCCGGAGATCATCCGTGCCCCGGCGATACAGGGCACGATACAATCCCCGCAAAGGGCGCAGGCCTGAAAATCCACCTGGACAGGCTCCCCTGGGACCGGCAAAACATTGACCCCACGTTGGCAAGCTGCCACGCAGGCGCCGCACCCGGTGCATCGGGCAGGGTTCACCACAAGCTGCCGCTTAGCCGACAGTCCAAAGGGATTGCTGCACCACTGACAGCGCAGCGGACACCCCTTAAAGAAAAGGATGGTCCGAATCCCAGGGCCATCGGTGTTTCGAAACCGCCCAATGTCGAAAATGACAGCTTTCTTTTCCTCCACGGTGATGCGCCTCCCTACCTTAATAAAAAGGGGACGCTCCCAAACGAGAGAGCGTCCCCTCATGTCCAATTCTGCTTTGTGCTTGGTGGGAAATCAGAAGGTATGCTCTGTGCGGCTGATGATATCATCCTGCACCCGGTCGGCCAGGTCAGTCCAGTAGACGCTGTAGCCGGCCACCCGGACGATTAGGGTGGGATAGTTTTCTGGGTGGGCCTTGGCGTCGATCAAGGTCTCTTTGCTGATGGTGTTAAACTGTACATGGTACACGCCGTAGTCGTTGAGCATGGTCCGCACTAGGTTGGTGAAGTTTGCCATGCCAGCTTCCTTATAGGTGGGTTCCACATAGGTGGCCTCTGGGCAGTTCAGAGGAATGTCACGAATGGTAGTCATATACTTGCTCCTTTCCGTCGCAGATCAAAAAAACAAAGGAATGTGGTTCAGCGTTCTCACTGCTCGATCATTTCAGACTGGCTAATCCACATATTCAAAAGGGTGCCGTTGGAATAGGCGCCGTAGTCCAGCTTGCCATAGCTCCGAGCTGCGGCAGTGGGTCCGTTGGTATCGGCCTGCTGGCTGGCGGACATGGTGTCGGAGATGGGCATCCCGGCCAGGCGGCCGTTGGGGGTGGCCCCGGTCATGGCGCCGTAGCCCACATTGGACTGGACCATCTGGATGGCGGCGTCACAGTAGTGGCCCCGGTACATCTTCAGGCGGATGGTGCAGTCGGAGAACCACTTCCACAGGTCAGCCGCAATTTCATCCACATAGTCGTCGTCGTTGCCAAACTTGGGGGCGGCAATGAGCTTGGCCCGCAGCTCGTCGTACCCCTTGAAGTTATTCATGCAGGCGTCGCAGACTTCCTGGAGGGTGGCCTCCTTGTCGTCAAAGACCACCTTCTTGATGGCGGCCACAGAGTCGGCCATGGTGGCAAAGCCCACCATCTGCATGGTGGGGCCGATGTTCACCTTGGCCCCGCCGGCGGTGGCGTCCTTGGCCTTTTCCAGGGCGCCCTCCAGCAGCACCGTGAAGGTGGGCAGATTAAACTGCTCAGCCAGGAGCTTCTCGCAGATCACCAGGTTGGCGTGGCACTCCTCAATGGCGTACTTCACCTGGGCCTTCACAGCGGCGTAAAATTCCTCAAAGGTCTTAAAGGAGTCGGGGGCACCGGATTCATAGGTCAAGAGCTTCCCGGCAAACATGTTGTCCGACTCCACAGGCATCACGCCGTTGGTGACAGCCATCAGGGCCGCGCCGGCCACGTTGATGATGCCCGAGTCAGTGTGTCCGTACTGGCGGCCCTCCACGCCGGGCTCCACGCAGCCGATGGGGGAGCCATACTTCATAATCTCCTTCCGGCTGTAGTTGGAGTGGCCCTCAGGGCCGGCGGCCCGGTGCTCCAGCATGGTGTACAGACCCTCCACGTTGAAGAAGGAGGGGTGGCCCATACCCTCGGCAGCCAGCTCGCAGGCCTCCCGCAGCAGGGAGTCCGGGGTCTTCTGATGGAGCATCAGGGAGACGGTGGGGGCGGTGGTGCGGACATACCGCATGGCCCGCAGGAAGAGGTAGGACAGCTCGTTGGAGGCATCCTTCCCGTTTTCATCCAGCCCGCCCAGGTCCAGGTGGGGATACCGGTAGTAGCCCCCGAAGATATAGGCCATCTGGGTGGACTGGAACCACACGTTGGTGTTCACCCGGATGTACAGCTCCTCAATGAGCTCCAGGGCAGACTCAGGAGTGAGGGTCCCCTTTGCGATGTCTGCTTTATAATAAGGATACAGATACTGGTCAATGCGGCTCCAGGTAATGGAGGGGCCGGCCCCTTCCACAAAGAGGAAGAAGCAGACAGCCCAGGCCGTCTCGATGGCATCGTAGAAGGAGGTGGCCGGCCCCCAAGGCACCCGCTTCATCATGGCGGCCATGTTCTCCAGCTCCTGCTTCCGTTTGGGATCGCTCTCCCCTTCTGCCTTCTTGGCGCAGGCGGCAGACAGCCGCTCTCCCCAGTCTCGGATGGCCTCCAGCACCTCGATGATGCCGTCATAGAAAATCTTCTTGTCGATGGAGGTGGGGTCATTGGGATCCAGAGCCGCCCGCAGGGCCTTGGCCTCTTCATAGTACTTCACAAAGCCGTGCTCGATGACGTCGGTCCAGGCGGGGATAAAGTGGGAGCCGTTGGCGCACAGGTAGTTGGACACGTCGGACACCCCGCCGACCTGGGCCCGGTTCCACTCGTGCTCGGTGACATAGTGGCCCCACTGGACCGCCATGGTCTTGTCCTTCCAGTAAGGCAGCAGGTCCTTTTCCAGCTCCTCATAGTCCTCGTCGGTGATCTCAAAGGGATCGTAGATTCGGTCCCGCAGGTTGGGCAGATCCTCTGCCAACCAGTGGGCGTGGAGCTCAATGGCAAAGTTGGCTCCCCGGATCCGCTTGGTGGGCCAGCCCACCAGCTGTTCGTGGTCGTAAACATTGTCGCTGAGCGTGCGATAGACCTCTGCCGAGGCCTTGTACCGGCGCATCATGCTGGGCATGCCCTCGGTCTCACGGTAAACCTTCGTATAAACCCGGGCCCGGGTGATATCCACGTTGGGCCGGTTGGAGTGGAGCATTCCGTTGAGCTCCTGAATCCGTTTTGTGCTGCCAACCTTGGCAACGGTTCCCGCCCGCAGCTCATTGCCCAGGGCAGCGCCGGCGGTTGCAGTGGTGTTGATGGCCATAACAGTTCTCCTTCCCGCAAATTGTAAGGAACCGGAGTGGGTCAGTCGATCACGCCCTTTTCCACCCACTCCATGATTTGATCAAAGTCGTGTCCGAAAAGGAGGGTGGCGTCATATTCCTTTTCCATCGCTTTGATCCGCTTCAAATTATCAAAAAACTCGTCGGTGGTCTTGTTGATGGTGCCGCCGGGAGGCAGTTCGTTCCGGTAGCTGTCAGCCGTGTAAACGGTGTCGCTGGTGGTAATGATGGTGCCGTGATGGTCTGTCTTCAAAATCAGGCCAATCACCCCCGGGGTGTGGGAGGCCTGAATGAAGAGCTCCAGATCATCGGCCAGCTTGGTGGTCTCGTTGATGGTGCTAAACTGGATCCCTTCCACATCAAAGAGAGAGCGGATATAGGCCCCGCCGTTGCCGGTCATCACGCTCCAATAGGCGTTTTTCAAATCGGCCTCTGAGACCAGCACATTTTGGATGGCCTTGGTGCCCACAAAGTGCTTCAGGCCGCCGGCGTGGTCAAAGTGGAGGTGGGAGATGATAATCTGATCAATGTCGCCCGGGGTCAGCCCTTTGGCTGCCAAGGCCTCTTCAATGGTAATCATTTCCGTAATGGGATAATCATGGAGCATATCCTCAGTGTACACCTGAGAAAAGTCCTCACAGTTGCCCGTGTCGTAAAGAATGTTGCCCAGGGTGGGGTGCTGAATCAGCAGCGCCACTGCCGGGGACTTCACCATGGCGTTCTCATCCTTCCAGTCTACCAAACGGAACTTAGGGAACTCCATCTTTCCCAAATACAACACACTGATCTTGATACCCATAGTTGTTTCTCCTTATCTATACGTGAGAATAAATTGTCTGCTTTCTCAACTCTATTGAACCCCACACAGCGCCAAAAATCAACGCCCAGAATTGCGCCAATCCATTCTTTTTTTGCATCAATCCACTGC
>DBEYYM010000029.1:0-6492 GCA_048184675.1 Evtepia sp.
AAAGGAAGAACCAAAAATGAAACGAAGAAAACGCAGGTGCAGCCTTGTTCTGGCAGCGGTCTTGTGCATCGGGCTGCTTGGTGGCTGCGGAGGAAATTCCGATGGCCAGAGCGCAGAAACAGAGGAAAGGGTTCTGACCATTGCCACAGTTGGGGAGACCACAACGCTGTCTCCCCTGTACATGATTGCGGACAACCGGCCCACACAAAAACTGCTTTTTGAGGGTCTTGTGAAATATGTCGATGGAGAGATTGTCCCCGTTCTGGCCGAGGATTGGGCGCTTAGCGAGGACGGCACCCAGCTGACGTTTTATCTCCGGCAGGGGGTAACTTTCCACGATGGAGAACCCTTCAACGCCGAGGCCGCCATTGCAAATATTGAATCCTGGCATATCAATCCGTCCTTTGGCTCTCTGCCCGGGGTTGTCAGTTACACCAATATTGAAGCAGTGGATGACTACACCATCCGCCTGACCTATGACACCCCGTATTATGCGTATATTAACGACTTCTGCTGGCCGGATGTCTGCACCATGATCTCCCCTAAGCTGATTACACAGGGCGATTTCCAAACGGTCAACGGGTATGCCGGCACCGGGCCGTATGTGTATGACGAGTATGTAGCCGGACAGTACACCACGTTTGTGCGCAACGAAGCGTATTGGGGGGAGCAGCCCTACTACGACAAAATTGTAGCAAAGTACATTCCTGATAACGCTTCCCGTGTGCAGGCACTGCAGACGGGCGAGATTGACCTGATCTATGGCTCTGCTGAACTGAGCTACGAGGACTACAACCAGGCCATCGCGATGGATGGCATCGAAGGAAAGTTTGCGCCCTCCGGCTCCACAATCCGCAGCATTATTCTGAACTTTAACGGCGTGCTTTCCGATCTGAGTGTGCGGCAGGCGTTGGCCTGTGCGATTGATAAGGAGTCAATCTCTGTCGGTCTAACCGATGGATATGAGCCGGTCGCCGACACCATTGTGCCCGACGGAACACCCTACTCAGACATCAACGGAACCCTTCATTATACCTACGACGTGGATCGTGCAAACCAACTTCTTGACGACGCAGGCTGGGTAAAGAATACGTCCACTGGCATTCGTGAAAAAGACGGCACGCAGCTTCAGGTCACCTTTACCGTTCCAACGGACGATAGCACCGTCGGCTCCATCGCAACGCTGCTGCAGAGCCAGCTCGCCCAGGTGGGAATCGATGTTAAAATAAAGAGCCAGGAAAAAATGGCGTGGTACGCCGGTTACCTGGAAGCAAGCGGCTGGGATATCACCGCAATGACCGCAGGCTTCTTCAACTATGCGATGCCCCACTGCTGGTTCTCCGCCATGATGGCCCAAATGCCGGAAGATGTCTCCATTCCGCTGCTGGATAACGCCGAGGAATTTACGGCAGCCTTGCGCGAATTTAAGACCTGCAATGATCCTGACCGTCTGCAGGAGCTGTTTGAACTGCTGATCAACACCGACCTTGACCAGGTGCTGGATGTGCCCCTGACCCACCAGATGGATATGATCGTTTACAACACAGATAAAATCGCAGATTACACCTTTGCATCCGACTACGCTTTCTTGGATGTAACACAGATCACACCCGCCCAAGGATAAAACACCGCAATGTGGAGCAGCCAGTTCTTCCCGGCTGCTCCACATTGTTTTTGGGCAAAAAACAAAAGCGACGAGCTGCCAGGTTCTGCAGCTCGTCGCTTTCGGTTGGTACGGGTAGTGGGGGTCGAACCCACACGCCTTGCGGCACAGGAACCTAAATCCTGCACGTCTGCCAATTCCGCCATACCCGCTCATAGGACTTTTGATATCTTACCAGCCTTCCGGGAAAAAGTCAATCCACCCTTTCCCCTTGGATTTTTGGTATATATATGCGAATATTCGCCCTAAATATTCATTTTTGTTGAAAATTACCTGGGGATTTTTCCTTTTTATTCGAATGATTATGCAGAATACTCTTGCAATTTATTTGTAATCGTGCTATTCTTTCCCCAATGAGAAATCCAAGCAAATTTTTTGGGAGGTTATCACCATGTCTGAGATTAAAAAAGTTGTGCTCGCCTATTCCGGCGGTCTGGATACATCCATCATCATCCCCTGGCTGAAAGAAAACTATAACGACCCCGAGATCATCGCCGTCTCCGGCAACGTGGGACAGGCTGACGAGCTGGAAGGTCTGGAGGAAAAGGCCCTGAAGACCGGCGCCTCCAAGCTCATCGTGGCCGATCTGGTGGACGAGATGGTGGACGACGTCATCATCCCCTCCATGATGATGGGCGCCAAGTATGAGGACTACCTGCTGGGCACCGCCTTTGCCCGGCCCATCATCGGCAAGAAGCTGGTGGAGATCGCCCTGGCCGAGGGCGCCGACGCCGTCTGCCACGGCTGCACCGGCAAGGGCAACGACCAGGTCCGGTTCGAGCTGGCCATCAAGCGCTTCGCCCCCGGCATGAAGATCATCGCCCCCTGGCGGGAGTGGGACATCAAGGGCCGTGACGAAGAGATCGACTACGCCGAGGCCCACAACGTCCCCCTGAAGATCAGCCGGGAGACCAACTACTCCAAGGACAAGAACCTGTGGCACCTGAGCCACGAGGGCCTGGACCTGGAGGACCCCGCCAACGAGCCCCAGTATGACAAGCCCGGCTTCCTGGAAATGAGCGTCTCCCCCCTGAAGGCCCCCGACGAGCCCACCTACGTCACCCTGGACTTTGAAAAGGGCGTGCCCGTGGCCCTGAACGGGGAGAAGATGAAGGCCTCTAAGATCATCGAGGGCCTCAACGCCATCGGCGGCGCCAACGGCATCGGCCTGCTGGACATCGTGGAAAACCGGCTGGTGGGCATGAAGGACCGCGGCGTCTATGAGACCCCCGGCGGCACCATCCTCTACCGGGCCCACGAGGTGCTGGAGATGATCACCATCGACAAGGACACCAAGCACATGAAGACCAAGCTGGCCGTGGACTTCGCCGACCTGCTCTACAACGGCAAGTGGTTCACCCCCCTGCGGGAGGCCCTCCAGGCCTTCGCCGTGGAGACCCAGAAGCACGTCACCGGCACCGTGAAGCTGAAGCTGTATAAGGGCAACATCATCACCTCCTCCGTCACCTCCCCCGAGAGCCTGTACTCTGAAAAGCTGGTGACCTTCGAGGAGAGCGACTACAACCAGGATGACGCCACCGGCTTCATCAACCTGTGGGGCCTGCCTGATACCGTTCAGGCACTGCGGGAGCTTGGCAAGCTCTAAATTTGGAACCCGCTTCGCTGGGCTTCCAAATTTGGGAATTGCGGCCGACTGCGCGCGTCCCTGCGGGACACACTTGCGGCCGAGAAGAATTTTTTCACCGGCGGAGCCGGCGAAAAAATGATTGGATTTTGTTCCGCTTTCTGCGGAAAGCGGAAGTCTGCGACGCCTTTGGGTTCGCCATTTTTCAGATAAATCGTATGCTTAGATAGTATGCTTACTCTTTTTTGACTTTACAGCGTGGGGGGCAGGATCTTTGGGTCCTGCTCTGCGCTGTTTCTATGGAAAGGATTTTTGACTATGAAACTATGGGCTGGACGGTTTCAGAAGGAAACCGACGACAAGGTCAATGACTTCAACTCCTCCATTTCCTTTGACGCCCGGCTGTACCGGCAGGATATCACCGGCTCCATCGCCCACGCCACCATGCTGGGGGAGCAGGGGATCATCGCCCAGGAAGAGGCCGAGAAGATTGTGGAGACCTTGAAGGTCCTCCTTGCTGAAATCGAGGAGGGCAAGGTGGAGTTCACCAAGGACAGCGAGGACATCCACATGAACATGGAGGTGCTGCTGACCGAGCGCATTGGCGCCACCGGCAAGCGCCTGCACACCGCCCGCAGCCGGAACGACCAGGTGGCCCTGGACTTTCGCCTCTTCGTCAAGGAGGAGATCCCCGTCATCGTGGGCATGCTCCTGGACCTGGAAAAGGCCCTCATCCGCCAGGCCGAGGGCAATCTAGACGCCATCATGCCCGGCTACACCCACCTGCAGCGGGCCCAGCCCATCACCTTTGCCCACGCCATGATGGCCTATGCCAACATGTTCCGCCGGGACATCACCCGGCTGGAGGACTGCCGGGCCCGGCTGGACGAGTCCCCCCTGGGCTCCGGGGCCCTGGCCACCTCCACCCACCCTGTGGACCGGTTCCGCACGGCGGAGCTGCTGGGCTTCCAAAAGCCCATGGACAACTCCCTGGACGGGGTCTCTGACCGGGACTTTGCCATTGAGTTCCTCTCGGCCTGCTCCATTCTGATGATGCACCTGTCCCGGTTCTCTGAGGAGCTCATTCTCTGGTGCAGCTGGGAGTTTAAGTTCATCGAGCTGGACGACGCCTATGCCACCGGCTCCTCCATCATGCCCCAGAAGAAAAACCCCGACGTGGCCGAGCTGGTCCGGGGCAAAACGGGGCGGGTGTATGGCTCCCTCATCACCCTGCTCACCGTCATGAAGGGGATTCCCCTGGCCTATAACAAGGACATGCAGGAGGACAAGGAGCCCGTCTTCGACACCATCGACACCGTGGAGCTCTGCCTGCCCGTCTTCACCGCCATGATCGACACCCTCACCGTGAACCGGGCCAATATGCGCAGCGCCGCCAACGGAGGCTTCATCTCCGCCACCTACTGCGCCGACTACCTGGCCTAAAAGGGTATGCCCTTCCGGGAGGCCTACGGCATTGTGGGCAAGCTGGTGGGCCACTGTGTGGACACCGGCCACTCCCTGGAGACCCTCCCCCTGGAGGAGTACAAAAAGGTCTCCCCCATTTTTGAGGAGGACGTCTATGACGCCCTCTCCCTGGAGACCTGCGTGAGCGGCCGGAAGGTCTACGGCGGCCCCGCCCCCGAGGCGGTGCAGATCCAGATCGAAAACCTGAAGAACTTTATCCGGGAGCGTGAAGCATGAAACCTGTGATTTTCATTGACGGACGGGAGGGCACCACCGGCCTGCAAATTTACGACCGGCTGACCCCCCGCCAGGACATTGAGCTTCTCCTCATCGACGAGGAGAAGCGGAAGGACCCCGCCGAGCGGAAAAAGTGCCTCAACGCCGCCGACCTGGTCTTCCTGTGCCTGCCCGATGACGCGGCTCGGGAAGCGGTGGCCATGATCGAAAACCCCAACACCCGGGTCATCGACGCCTCCACCGCCCACCGGACAGCCCCCGGCTGGGATTACGGCTTTCCCGAGCTCTCCCCCCGCCACCGGGAGGCCATTTGCCGCTCCAAGCGGGTGGCCAACCCCGGCTGCCACGCCTCGGGGTTCATTTCCGCCGTCTATCCCCTGGTCCAGCTGGGGCTCATCCCCCCGGACCACCCCCTGTGCGCCTATTCCCTCACCGGCTACTCGGGCGGGGGCAAGAAGCTCATCCAGGAGTATCAGGACCCCAACCGGGACCCCCGCCACGCCTCGGCCCGGATTTACGGCACCACCCTCCACCACAAGCACCTGCCGGAGATGGTCCACGTCTGCGGCCTGGAGGCCCCTCCGGTGTTCCACCCGGTTTTAGGGGACTATATCCAGGGCATGGCCACCACCGTCATGCTCCGCAACGACACCCTCCCCGGCGGGCCCACCGCTTACAATATTTACAGCGTGCTGGATTCCTACTACGAGGGCCAGACCTTTGTCTCCGTGGCCCCCTTCGGTGGGGACGAGCCCGTCATCTACTCCGACACCCTGGTGGGCACCAACCAGCTCCGCCTCATCGTCTGCGGCCATGAGGAGCAGACCACCATCACCGCCCTCTTTGACAACCTGGGCAAGGGGGCTTCCGGAGCGGCGGTGCAGAACATGAACCTGATGCTGGGGTTTGCCGAAACCGCCGGGCTATGACAGCCTGACCCCCAAAGGGCCTGGGGCCTTTCCAAGAAGGTCCGCCCCGGCCCAACCGAAGACCCACCCATCCACACCCAACCAAGGAGGATTTTCTATGAATCTCATCACCGGCGGCGTCACCGCCCCCAAAGGTTTCAAAGCTGCAGGCATCCACTGCGGCATCAAAGACAACTTCACCACCCCCCAGCCCGAAAAGAAGGACCTGGCCATGATCCTGTCTGCGGTCCCCTGCGCAGCGGCCGGCACCTACACCCGCAACGTGGTGAAGGCCGACCCCGTCATCCTCACCAAAGAACACCTGGCCGATCACAAGGCCCAGGGCATCATCTTCGACAGCGGCAACGCCAACGCCTGCGCCCCCAAGGGCATGGAAAACGCCCAGCGGATGGCCCAGGCCGCTGCCGCCGCCACAGGCCTGGCGCCCCAGGACTTCGCCGTCTGCTCCACGGGCATCATCGGCGTAGAGCTGAACATCGCCGCCATTGAGCAGGGCGTTCCCGCCCTGGTGGCCGCCCTGGCCGACACCCCCCAGGCCTCTGACGACGCCGCCCACGCCATCCTTACCACCGACCTGAAGGTTAAAGAGATCGCCGTCACCCTGGAGCTGGGGG
>DBEYYM010000030.1:0-21391 GCA_048184675.1 Evtepia sp.
GGGAGACAATTCCTATGGAAAGTGCATCGTCGAGCCTTTGGAGCGCGGCTATGGCACCACGTTAGGCAACTCTCTTCGCCGGATTCTGCTGTCCTCTTTGCCCGGCACTGCAGTCACCAGCATCAAGATTGCAGGGGTACAGCATGAGTTCAGCTCGATCCCCGGTGTGAAAGAGGACGTAACAGAAATCGTCCTGAACGTAAAGGGGATTATCGCCAAGCTGTATAGCGAGGGCACCAAAACAGTGTACATTGAGGCCTCTGGTGAGGGGGTCGTCACTGCAGGTGACATCAAAGCTGACAGCGAGGTGGAAATCCTCAACCCTGAGCATCCCATCGCAACTCTGGGCCCTGAGGCAACCCTGAATATGGAGCTTACCCTGTCCCACGGGAGGGGATATGTTCCCGCCGACCGGAACAAGACCCCCCAGACTGTCATCGGAGTGATTCCGGTGGACTCGGTTTATACCCCTGTCAGAAAGGTCAACTACACGGTGGAAAATACCCGCGTGAAGGATTTGACCGACTTTGACAAGCTGACCCTGGAAGTCTGGACCAACGGGACCATTGCCGCCCGGGACGCAGTTTCCCTGGGGGCCCGGATCCTTTGCGACCACTTTATGCTCTTTACAGATCTGAGCGAAACCATGGGCAATAAGTCCACGGTGGTGGAAAAGTCCCCGGATATCCGTGATAAGGTGCTGGAGATGACCATCGAGGAGCTGGATCTGTCGGTCAGAAGCTTCAACTGCCTCAAGCGCGCCAACATCAACACCGTGGAGGATCTGATCTCCAAGACGGAGGATGAGATGATGAAGGTGCGGAACCTGGGGCGGAAGTCTCTGGAAGAAGTTATCAATAAGCTGGCAATGATGGGTCTGTCCCTGGCCAGCGACGACAATTGACTCGAAGTTCGGGCATCCCGAACCAATCAATACCGAAGGGAGTTGAACCAACATGTCCGGTAATCGCAAGCTTGGCAAGCGGACCGACCAGCGGAAGGCAATGCTCCGCGCTATGGTGACCTATCTGCTGGAGAACGGCCAGATCAAGACCACCCTGGCCCGCGCCAAGGAAGTGGCTCCTCTGGCTGAGAAGATGATCACTTTGTCCAAGAAGAACGACCTGGCTGCTTATCGTCAGGCTCTGGCCTTCATCACCAAGGAGGACGTGGCACATAAGCTGTTCACCGAGATGAACCAGAAGTATATGAGCCGTGACGGCGGCTATACCCGGATCGTGCGCATGGGCCCCCGTAAGGGCGATGCAGCCGAGATGGCTATTATTCAGCTGGTGTAATGAAATGATGAAGAACCCCACTGCACAGCAGTGGGGTTCTTTTTGTGTGTCAGGAGAGCACAACGCTGCTTTCCAAGAGCAGGTTCTTCTTGGGCCGAAAAGAGCAGCCTAGGCTGCAAAAGTCTGGTTGCACACTGGGAGAATCTATGTTAGAATCCAGGTAGAAAGTAACCCAGAAGAAAAGGGGCGATTGTGTATGAAGGTCTTGTTTGTGAATTGCTGCATTCGTGGGGAGGCATCCCGGACCCTCCGGTTGTGCCAGGTGGCCTTGGAGGAGATCCACACTGTCTTTCCCGAGGCAGAGGTGGAAGAGCTCTGTTTGGATCAGGAGGTGCTGCTGCCTTTGCACAGCGACACTCTGGCTCAGCGCCACGATTTGGAGAAGGCGGGGGCCTTTGACCATCCTGTCTTCCGCTATGCCCGGCAGTTTGCCAGCGCCGACGTAATCCTGGTGGGGGCCCCCTACTGGGAGTATCAGTTCCCAGCTTTGCTGCGGTGCTATCTGGAGCATGTGTCGGTGAGCGGCGTGACCTTTGCCTATGGAGAAGACAACCGCCCCCACGGTCTGTGCAAGGGGGATCGGATTTTCTACCTTACCACGGCCGGCGGCCCGATCTTGGACCGGAACTGTGGGTTTGACTATTTGAAAACGCTGTGCAGCAATATGATGGGGTTCACGAAGATTGACTATGTGGCCGCTGAGTGCACCGATGTTGTTGGCTACCCGGTGGAAGAGGAACTGGAAAAGGCAGAGGCCCGCGTACGGGAGCAGATCCAAAGCTGGAAGTAAATCAAATCAACGGGAAGAGGAGTGATTACTGTGAGTGATTTTAAGTACATCATTACCATTGGCCGGGAATATGGCGCCGGCGGCAGAACCATTGCCAAGAAGCTCTCGGAGGAGCTGGGTATTCCTTACTATGACAAGGACATCATTAAGCTGACGGCAGAAAAGACGGGCTTTACAGAAGAGATGATTCAGGGCACAGAAGAGCATGACACCGGCAAAAGCATCATCAACTGGTTTATCCCCAGCGGGGCAGCGTCCAGTTACGATCAGGCCATTCTGGCCCAGGCTCAGACCATTCGGAAGATTGCCCGAGAGGGCGCCTGCATCATTGTGGGCCGGGGAGCTGACTATATCCTGCGGGATTTCCCCAATGTCATCAACGTCTTTGTCTATGCCGAAAAAGAGGACAAGATCCAGTATGCCATTGACACCTTCGGGGATACCCCTGAGCAGGCCGCCCGGCGGGTCCGCCAGTCGGATGCGGCGCGGGAATCCTATTACCATTATCTGACCAAGGGCAAGTGGGGCGACCTGCACCATTACCACCTTACCCTGAACAGCAGCCCCATTGGCAAAGAGGCCTGTGCAAGCATCATTATGGATTACGCGGCCAAGAAAAAGTAATCGGCAAAAGACAGACAGCCAGAGCATCAATAGGATGCTCTGGCTGTTTTTGTACGGCGCCCCAAAGACGGGGAGAGGAAAATGAAAAAAATTTATGGGCAAGGCATAAAAAAAGACCGAGGAACGATTGACTTTCCCCGGCGTAAGTGGTAGAATAGCTTGATATTATCTGCGGAGGATGAAGGAATTCCCTCCCACTCTGGAGACAGTATAGCAGAAAACAACGAAAAACACAACAGGTAACAAAAAGTTTTTTCCACGCCCCCGCGTGATCGCAAAGGATCAAGATACGACACCTTTTCAACGAAAGGACTGGTCAAGAGCAATGGTAAAGGATGTATACTACGGAAAAACCCTGCGCAAGAGCTTTGCCCGCCATGAAGAAGTGCTGGAGATGCCCAACCTTCTGGAAATCCAGAAGAAGTCCTATCAGTGGTTTTTGGACACCGGCCTTCAGGAAGTCTTCCGGGATGTGGCCGCCATTGGCGACTATGCCGGTAACCTGGAGCTGTCCTTCATCGACTTCTCCATGGACGAAAAGCCCAAGTACTCTGTGGAGGAGTGCAAGGCCCGGGACGCCACCTATGCAGCACCGCTGAAGGTTCGGGTTCGCCTGCGCAACAAGGAGACGGAGGAGATCAAGGAGCAGGAGATCTTCATGGGCGACTTCCCCCTGATGACCAAGGGGGGGACCTTCGTCATTAACGGCGCCGAGCGCGTTATCGTCTCCCAGATCGTTCGTTCCCCCGGCGTCTACTATGCCCGCAACGCCGACAAGGCGGAAAACATCACCTACGCTGTCACGGTGATTCCTTACCGCGGCGCCTGGTTGGAGTATGAGACCGACCTGTCGGACATTTTCAGCGTTCGCATTGACAAAAACCGGAAGCTGCCCGTCACCTGCCTGATCCGTGCTGTGGGTCCCCAGACCGAGGCCGAGATTTTGGAGATGTTTGGTGAGGAGCCGCTGCTGGTGAGCACCCTGGAGAAAGACACCTGCAAGACCCGGGAAGAATCCATGCTGGAGATTTACCGGAAGCTCCGCCCCGGTGAGCCCCCCACCCTGGACTCTGCAGAGTCCCTTATTAACAGCCTCTTCTTTGACGCCCGCCGCTATGACCTGTCT
Organism: Evtepia sp.; assembly: GCA_048184675.1. Classification (GTDB taxonomy): domain Bacteria; phylum Bacillota; class Clostridia; order Oscillospirales; family Oscillospiraceae; genus Evtepia. The sequence goes on from DBEYYM010000030.1 coordinate 3,839, forward strand.
GCCGTGGGCCGTTATAAGTTCAATAAGAAGCTCTCCCTGTGGCCTCGTCTCTCCGGCCAAAAGCTGGCAGCCCCTGTGGCCGATCCCCGCACGGGCGAGATCATTGCCGAAGCAGGACAGAACCTGACCCGCGCCCAGGCGCAGGACCTGGAAAACCGCGGCGTTGGAGAGGCCTTCTTGGATGTGGACGGTCAGATTGTCAAAGTTTTTTCCAACCACATGGTGGATATGTCCCACTTTGTCACCTTCGATCCCGAGGAGTGCGGTATCAGCGAAAAGGTCCGGTTCGAGGTTCTGTGCGAGCTGCTGGACCAGTTTGCCGACGACGAGGAAGAGCTGAAAGAAGCCATTATGGAGCGCAAGGATGACCTGGTGCCCAAGCACATCATCGTGGATGACATGATGGCCTCCATCAACTACCTCTGCTGCCTCTATCACGGGGTGGGCACCCCTGACGACATCGACCACCTGGGCAACCGTCGCCTGCGCTGCGTGGGTGAGCTGCTCCAGAACCAGTTCCGCATCGGCTTTAGCCGCATGGAGCGTGTCATCCGGGAGCGGATGACCATTCAGGATCTGGACATCGTTACCCCCCAGTCCCTTATCAATATCCGGCCCGTCACGGCTGCCATTAAGGAGTTTTTTGGTTCCTCCCCTCTGTCTCAGTTCATGGACCAGACCAACCCGCTGGCTGAGCTGACCCATAAGCGCCGTATGTCTGCTCTGGGTCCTGGCGGCCTCTCCCGAGACCGTGCCTCCTTTGACGTGCGAGACGTCCACTACAGCCACTACGGCCGTATGTGCCCCATTGAGACTCCTGAAGGCCCGAACATCGGCCTGATCTCCTACCTGGCCACCTATGCCCGGATTAACCGCTATGGCTTCATCGAGGCTCCCTATCGGAAGGTGGATAAGGAGACCGGCTTCCTCACTGACGAGGTGGAGTACATGACCGCCGACATTGAGGACGAGTTTATGGTGGGCCAGGCCACAGAGCCTGTGGACGAGAACGGCTGCCTGGCCAACAAGCGTATCACCTGCCGTCACCGCAACGAAATTGTGGAGGTGGACCGGGAAAGGGTGGACTACATCGACGTCTCCCCCAGGATGATGGTCTCCATTGCAACGGCCATGATCCCCTTCCTGGAAAACGACGACGCCAACCGTGCCCTGATGGGCGCCAACATGCAGCGGCAGGCCGTGCCTCTGCTCACCACCCAGGCCCCCATCGTGGCCACGGGTATGGAGCATAAAAACTGCATTGACTCCGAGATCGCTGTGCTGGCCGAGGAAGACGGCGAGATCACCCGGGTCTCTGCCACCAATATCACCGTCCGTTATGACAGCGGCCGGGTGGTGGATTATCCCCTGATTAAGTTCCTGCGGTCCAACCACGGCACTTGCATCAACCAGAAGCCCATCGTCTCCCTGCGGGACCGGGTGGAAAAGGGCGAAGTCATTGCCGACGGCCCCTCCACCAACCAGGGTGAGATCTCCCTGGGCAAGAACATCCTCATGGGCTTTATGACCTGGGAAGGTTATAACTACGAGGACGCCATCCTCCTCAACGAGAGAATGGTCAAGGACGACGTCTTCACCTCCATCCACATTGAAGAGTATGAAACCGAAGCCCGAGACACCAAGCTGGGCCCCGAAGAGATTACCCGCGACATCCCCAACGTGGGCGACGACGCCCTGAAGGATCTGGACGAGCGGGGCATCATCCGGGTGGGCGCAGAAGTCCACGCCGGTGATATTCTGGTGGGCAAGGTCACCCCCAAGGGCGAGACCGACCTGACCGCAGAGGAGCGTCTGCTCCGGGCCATCTTTGGCGAGAAGGCCAGAGAGGTCCGCGACACTTCCCTGAAGGTTCCCCACGGGGAGAGCGGCATCATCGTGGACGTGAAGGTCTTCACCCGAGAAGCTGGCGACGAGCTGGGCCCCGGCGTGAACATGGTGGTCCGCGTTTACATTGCCCAGAAGCGGAAGATCTCCGTGGGCGATAAGATGGCCGGCCGCCACGGCAACAAGGGCGTGGTCTCCCGGATCATGCCCCAGGAGGATATGCCCTTCCTCCCCGACGGCACCCCCCTGGATATCGTCCTGAACCCCCTGGGCGTGCCTTCCCGTATGAACATCGGGCAGGTGCTGGAGGTCCACCTGGGCCGTGCTGCCCAGGCCCTGGGCTGGAAGGTGGCCACCCCCGTCTTCAACGGCGCCGATGAGAAGGACATCATGGAGCTGCTGGCCCAGGCCGGCCTCTTCCGTGAGGTTTATCCCAATGAGACCATCGCCGGCAAGCAGCTCTACCTGGTCACCGAGGACGGCACTGACGTGCGCCGCCTGGCTCAGGAAGAGATGGCCGATGAGCGCCAGATCCGCATTTGGCGGAAGGAAGGCCGGCTCCGCCTGGCCGACGGTAAGACGAAGCTCTACGATGGCCGCACCGGTGAAATGTTTGAAAACCCGGTTACCGTGGGCTATGTGTACTTCCTGAAGCTCCACCACCTGGTGGACGATAAGATCCACGCCCGTTCCACCGGCCCCTACTCTCTGGTGACCCAGCAGCCTTTGGGCGGCAAGGCCCAGTTCGGCGGCCAGCGCTTCGGCGAAATGGAAGTTTGGGCCCTGGAGGCTTACGGCGCAGCTTACACCCTGCAGGAGATCCTCACCGTCAAGTCCGACGATGTCACCGGCCGTGTTCGCACCTACGAGGCCATTGTCAAGGGCCACAACGTACCCGCCCCCGGCATCCCCGAGTCCTTTAAGGTGCTGGTCAAGGAACTCCAGGCCCTCTGCCTGGACATCAAGGTCCTGGACGCCCAAGGCGAGGAGATTGAGCTGAGAGACGATGAGGAAGAGGGCTATCAAAACATCAACCAGATTCGGGACGATGACGACTATAGCCCCTACCGGGAAGAGAGCGCGGACGCCCAGTTCTCCGCCGCCGGCTACACCATCAAGGAATCCAGCGACGATGACGACCTGGCTGTAGGTTCCGTCAGCGGTGCCAGCACCGAGGACGACTACGGCGACGGCCAGTATGAAGAATAAAGAAAGGGAGGACGATGAATATGAGTTATGCTGAATTTGACGCCATTCGTATTGGTATCGCTTCCCCGGAGCAAATCCGCGATTGGTCTTATGGCGAGGTCAAAAAGCCTGAGACCATCAACTACCGCACCCTGAAGCCCGAGCGGGACGGCCTCTTCTGTGAGCGGATTTTTGGCCCCACTAAGGACTGGGAGTGCCACTGCGGCAAGTATAAGAAGATCCGCTACAAGGGGAAGATCTGCGACCGCTGCGGCGTGGAGGTCACCCGGGCCAACGTCCGCCGGGAGCGGATGGGCCACATTGAGCTGGCCGCTCCGGTTTCCCATATCTGGTACTTTAAGGGGATCCCCTCCCGAATGGGCCTGCTGCTGGATCTGTCTCCCAGAATCCTGGAAAAGGTTCTGTATTTTGCAGCCTATATCGTCACCGACCCCGGCTATGCTCCCCTGACCAAGAATCAGATTCTCTCTGAGAAGGAGTATCGGGAGCTGCGGGAGAAGTATGAGGACGATTTCGACGCCGGCATGGGCGCCGAGGCCGTGAAGAAGCTCCTGGCCGACATTGACCTGGAGCAGCTCTCCACCCAGCTGCGTGAAGAGCTCCAGCACGCCTCCGGCCAGAAAAAGGCCCGGATTGTCAAGCGCCTGGAAGTGGTGGACGCCTTCCGCCTCTCCGGCAACAAGCCCGAGTGGATGATTATCGACGTGCTGCCGGTGATCCCCCCTGAGATCCGCCCCATGGTCCAGCTGGACGGCGGCCGATTTGCCACCTCGGACTTAAACGACCTGTATCGCCGGGTCATTAACCGCAACAACCGACTGAAGAGACTGATCCAGCTCAACGCCCCGGATATCATCGTCCGCAACGAAAAGCGGATGCTCCAGGAGGCAGTGGACGCTCTTATCGACAACGGTCGCCGGGGCCGTGCTGTCACCGGCGCCAACAACCGGGCGCTGAAGTCCCTGTCTGACATGCTGAAAGGCAAGCAAGGCCGCTTCCGCCAGAACCTGCTGGGTAAGCGCGTGGACTACTCCGGCCGTTCGGTTATCGTGGTGGGCCCTGAGCTGAAGATTTACCAGTGCGGTCTGCCCAAGGAAATGGCCATTGAGCTCTTCCGTCCCTTCGTCATGAAGAAACTGGTGGAGGACGGCCTGGCCAACAACATCAAGTCTGCCAAGAAGATGGTGGACCGGGGCCGGGCTGAGGTCTGGGACGCCCTGGACTTCATCATCAAAGAGCACCCCGTGATGCTGAACCGCGCCCCCACCCTTCACCGTCTGGGCATCCAGGCTTTCGAGCCGGTGCTGGTGGAAGGCCGGGCCATTAAGCTCCATCCCCTGGTGTGTACCGCCTTCAACGCCGACTTCGACGGCGACCAGATGGCTGTCCACGTCCCCCTGTCCGCCGAGGCCCAGGCAGAGGCCCGTATCCTGATGCTCTCTGCCAATAACCTCCTGCGTCCCCAGGACGGCGGCCCTGTTACCGTGCCCACCCAGGACATGGTGCTGGGTTCCTACTACCTGACCTATGAAAAGGACGCCCCTGCCGATCCTGCCTATATCTATCCCACCGTGGCCGACGCAGTGGCCGCTCTGGATGCCGGGCTCATCGGTGAGAGCGACCATATTTGGATTGAGACCCCCGGCCGTATTCTGCCCACCTCTGGGTATGAGGCCCGCCGGGCAGCGAGCACTGGGGAGCTTCCCAAGGAAGTCCTCCATGCCTTCTCTAGCCCCGAAGAGGCCCGTTTGGCCTATGACGAGGGCCAGCTGGAGCTCCATGTGCCCATTTTGGTGCGCATGACTGCCATGGTGAACGGAGAAGAGCGCCATAAGCTGGTCCGCACCACCGTGGGCCGCCTGATCTTCAACGAGGGCATCCCCCAGGATCTGGGCTTTGTCAGCCGTGAGGATCCGGAAGAGCTCTTCGAGCCCGAGATTAACTTCGTCTGCGGCAAGAAGCAGCTGGGCAAAATCATCGATAAGTGCATCATCCACCACGGCTTTACCCAGTCTGCCGAGGTGCTGGATATCATCAAGGCCCGGGGATATCATTACTCCACCTTGGGCTCCCTGACGGTCTCCATCTACGATATGACCGTTCCCCAGAAGAAGTACCCCCTCATTCGGAACACCGAGCAGGAGATTGTCAAGATCGAAAGCCAGTTCAAGCGCGGCTTCCTGACCAATGACGAGCGGTACCGCCTGGTGGTTAAGGCCTGGGAGCAGACCACCAAGGATGTGACCGAGGCCCTTCAGGCCGGTCTGGACCGGTACAACCCTATCTTTATGATGGCGGACTCCGGCGCCCGTGGTTCTATGGCACAGATCCGTCAGTTGGCCGGTATGCGTGGCCTGATGGCCGATACCTCCGGCCGCACCATTGAGATCCCCATCAAGGCAAACTTCCGTGAGGGCCTGTCGGTTCTGGAGTACTTCATCTCCTCCAGAGGCGCCCGTAAGGGCCTGGCCGACACCGCACTGCGGACCGCCGACTCGGGTTACCTGACCCGCCGTCTGGTGGACGTGTCGCAGGAGGTTATCATCCGGGAGCACGATTGCGGCACCACCCAGGGCATTACCGTCCGGGAGATCAGTGAGAACGGCCAGGTGATCGAGACCTTTGCCGAGCGCCTCAAGGGCCGCTATCCGGTGGCCGATGTGGTGGATCCCACCACTGGCGAGCTGCTGTTCTCCAAGGACCACATGTTCACCATGGAGGACGCCCACACCCTGGAGAGCCGCGGTATTGACAGCCTGGAGATCCGCTCCGTGCTGACCTGCCGGGCCCGCAACGGTGTCTGCTCCCGGTGCTACGGCGTGAACCTGGCCATCGGCGAGCCCGTTGGCGAGGGCGAGGCCGTGGGTATCATTGCGGCCCAGTCCATCGGTGAGCCCGGTACCCAGCTGACCATGCGTACCTTCCACACCGGCGGCGTGGCCGGCGGCGATATCACCCAGGGTCTTCCCCGTGTTGAGGAACTGTTTGAGGCCCGCAAGCCCAAGAAGATGGCTCAGCTGGCCGAGATCAGCGGCAAGGTCACCCTGGAGGAGAGCAAGCGGATTACCATCTGCAATGTGACCATCACCGGTGACGATGGCGAAGTGGTCTCCTACGCGTTGCCTTACAGTGCCGGTATCCGCTGCAAGGACGGCGACCGGGTGGAGAAGGGCGACCAGCTTACCGAGGGCGCTCTGTCTCCCCATGAGGTCCTGCGGATCCGTGGTGTCTCTGCCGTCCATGACTACCTGATCCAGGAAGTCCAGAAGCCTTACCGCCAGCAGGGCGTTGATATCAACGATAAGCACATTGAGATTATCGTCCGTCAGATGATGCGGAAGGTCCGGGTGGAAGAGCCCGGCGATTCTCAGCTTCTCTCCGGCGCTACGGTGGAGCTCATGGAGTACCTGGATGCTAAGGCAGCCGTCCAGGCCCGCATAGATGCCGGCGAAACCCACGAGGATGGCAGCGAGCTGGTGCTCCCCACCGCCACCACCTTGCTCATGGGCATCACCAAGGCCTCTCTGGCCACCGACTCCTTCCTGTCTGCCGCCTCCTTCCAGGAGACCACTAAGGTCCTCACCGAGGCCGCCATCAAGGGCAAGGTGGACCACCTGATTGGCCTGAAGGAAAACGTCATCATCGGCAAGCTCATCCCCGCCGGTTCTGGCCTGTCCATGTACCGCCAGGTGAACCCCCGAGAGGAAGAGGAACCCCGGACCGCCTATGCCGCTGTGGCTGCCGCTATCCAGGAAGAGAAGGCGGAGCCTGCCCCCGCTTTGGAAGACGAAGTGCTGGGTATCCAGCTGGACGAAGGCGAGATGACCATGGATCACCAGGTGGAAGAGGATGAAATCATCTCCATGACCCTGGAAGAGGTCTGATCCCATCGGATAGATAACAAGAAGAAAAACAGCCGCGGAATTTCCGCGGCTGTTTTTTCCCAGGATAGGTTCCTAGCCCGGGAAATTTTCAATTTGGCTACTATTTCCCGCAGGAATCTGCTATAATACCAACAAAGAACGTAGTACAGGAGGATTCTCATGGAGCCATTGCAATCACTCCAAACCAAACTCAAGGAACAGCTGCCCCAGCTGGAGCTTCGGGAAGGGGAGCCTATGGCCCGGCATACCACCTTTCGGGTGGGCGGCCCGGCGGCCTGCATGGCCCTGCCCCGAGGGGAGGAGGAACTGCGACAGATCCTGCGCTTGGCCCACCAGGAGGGGGTGTCCCCCTTTTTTCTGGGGAAAGGCTCTAACCTGCTGGTGGCAGATGAAGGGGTGGATCGCTTCCTCATCAAGCTGGCCGGGGGGCTGGACCACTTGTCGTGGGACGGAGAAACCGGCCTTACTGTGGGCAGCGGGGTCACCCTGACCCAGGCGGCGGTGTTTGCTGCAGGCCATGGTCTTACTGGGTTAGAGTTCGCCCATGGCATCCCCGGCACCCTGGGAGGGGGCGTTTTTATGAACGCCGGCGCCTATGACGGGGAGATGGCCCAGGTCATCGATTGGGTGGACTGCCTGGACGAGACCGGCCAACCCCACCGGCTGGGGAAAGAGGACCTGGAGCTGGGCTACCGCCACAGCATCTTTTCCCACCGCCCCTGGCTCATCACCAGGGCCCACCTGACTTTGACCAGGGGAGAGGAAGGGGCCATCCGGGCCAAAATGGCCGACCTGGCCCAGCGCCGCCGGTCGAAGCAGCCCCTGGAATTTCCCAGTGCGGGGAGCACGTTTAAGCGGCCAGCCGGCCATTTTGCCGGCGGGCTCATTGAGCAGTGCGGCCTAAAGGGCAAAGCCGTGGGGGGCGCACAGGTGTCGGAAAAGCACGCTGGCTTTGTCATCAATACCGGCAAAGCCACCTGCCAGGATATTCTGGCGCTTATCCGCCTGGTGCGGGCCACCGTTTTTCGGGAGACCGGTGTCATGCTGGAACCGGAAGTCCGCCTGCTGGGCTGCACCTTGGAAGAAACACCCTAACGCAAAGGAGAACAAAACTATGAACGATCGCTTTTATGTGGTGATGCAGGCCATGAGCGGTAACGATCGCCACGAGACCCGCTTTGAGCCCTTTGACAACCTGAAAGACGCAGAGCAGATGGTGCAGGACTGGATGTCCCGGTATATGGCCATCAACTGTATCCCCTATGACCAGGTGGAGAACGTGAAAGCCCAGAATGGCGGGGAGCTGCCCGACGCTGCATTCCCTTGCCCGGAAGTGAAGGAGCCCAAAGATTTGGAGAAGTACAACGGCTACCACGATCTGGGGGGGCTGGGCTATATCTTCAGCCTGTTCCTCTATGTCATCTACGACGAGGCCTCTGCCCTGCGGTTTAAGGGGGAACTGAACCGGGAGTATCGCATTGACACAGAGTACAGCACCCGGGCCGACCGGATGCTGGCAAACCTCCAGGCCTTTGTGAATTACTTTGGAGATCGTAGCCTGGATATCTCTCAGGAGGAGGCCGAAATCCGGGAGTTTATGAAGCGGGACGGCTTCAACCCCTTTGAAGAGGTAGAGGAGTACGATGAGATCGTCGACATGAGTGACCGTTGGGGGATTTGAACAGCGAAAAAGGAGCGTACCGAGACCGGTACGCTCCTTTTTTATGGGCGAGATTGTTTTTTCGAAAGTGCCCTGTGAACTAGGCCAATGACCAGTCCCAAGATGGCAGGGCAGATCCAGCCAAACCCCAGGGAGAAGAAGGGGAGAACCTTTTCTGCGGCAGCCAGCAGCGGCTGCACAGGAAGAAGGGACAGGGCAGAGGTGGGCAGGGCGTTGAGAAAGTCAAAGAAGGCTGCCACCAGCGTGCAGCCGGTGACCCATAGGTAAACCCGCCGGTCATTCTGGAAAAAGCCCCCCAAAAGGGCCAGGAGGATCAGGGTAATGGCCAGGGGATAGAGGAACATCAGCACCGGCACAGCATACTCAATGATGGCGCTGAGACCCAGGTTGGCGATGAGAAAGGAAAGAACGCTGAAAACCACCGCCCACACCCCGTAAGAGGGACCCTTGGGGAACATCTGCACAAAGGTCTCTGAGCAGCTGGTCACCAGGCCAATGGCGGTTTTCAAGCAGGCCAGGGTGACGGTGGCCGCCAGGATAAGAGCGCCAGCAGTGCCGAAATAGTGCTCGGCGATCAGGGCCAGGGCCTCGCCGCCATTGGCCCCCACAGGGAAGAGGCCACGGCTTTGGGTGCCCATGATGGTGACCACCAAGTAAATCAGCGCCATGAGCAGGCAGCTGAAAAGGCCGGCGAAAATGGTGTTTTTGGCCACCGCGTCAGGCTTTTTCACCCCCAGGTCCCGGATGGCATTGACGATTACGATGCCAAAGGCCAAGCTGGCCAGGGCATCCATGGTCTGGTAGCCTTCCTGAAAACCGGTGAAGAAGGCGCCGGTTTCGTAGGCCCCCATGGGTTCCACCCCCTGAAGCGGCCCCATGGGCGCGGTCAGGGCCCGGATAACTAAAACACCCAAGAAGCAGAGAAAAAGGGGATTGAGGACTTTCCCCACCCAGGTGAGAATCTTGCTGGGCCGGAAGGAAAACGCCAGGACGGCGGCGAAAAAGACCAGGGAGAAAATGCCCAAGGCCAGAGGGCTGTCCGAGCCCTGGAGGATGGGGACGGCGCCCACCGTGAAGGAGACCGTAGCACACCGAGGAATGGCGAAGAAGGGGCCGATGGTCAGGTACAGAGCACAGGTGAAGAAGACCCCATATCCCTTGCCGATCCTTGTGCTCAGGGGAAGCAGCCCTTCCTGGCGGCTAACGCCCAGGGCAGTTACGCCCAGCAGCGGCAGTCCCACACCGGTGATGATGAACCCGATGACCGCCGGCCATACATTATCGCCAGACAGCTGCCCCAGGTAAACGGGGAAGATCAGGTTCCCCGCGCCGAAGAACATGCCGAAGAGCAGGCTGGCCACAAAGGCCAGCTCTTTTTTGCTTAGCTTTTCTTTCACATTTTGATATCCTTTCCCGGATTCCGCGTTATTTGCCCCTATTGTATCGGATAGAAAACAGAAAGTCAATAAGGATGACAGAATGTCACAGGAAAATGGGGGAACCCATTTCTGTCCAGCGAATAGAATGAACCGGAGGGGAGAGCGCTGGTTTCATTTTGATTTGTGCCGCAAAAGGCGGCGAAATGAGGGATATTATGGATTGGATGGACCGAGAACGCAATTTTTGGGTGGTGGGCGGCGACCTGCGCCAGCGGGCGCTGGCAAGGCTGCTCCGGGAGGATGGACACACCGTTCACATTGCCGCGCTGGAAGGCGAGGGCCTGGTGCCGGAGCTGCTGGGCCCTGGGCTGGCGCTGGCCCACTGCGTCATTCTCCCCCTGCCGGTTACCGGGCGGGAGGGGATTTTGCACACCCCCCTGAGCCAAGAGGAGGTGGCCCTGTCCCAGGTGCTGGAGCACATGGAGCCCGGGCAAATCCTCTGCGGCGGTATGGTTTCCCAGAAAGTCAGGGAAGCGGGGGAGGAAAGGGGCCTTCGGGTCTTCGACTACTACGCCCGAGAGGAGTGCATGGTGGCCAATGCTGTTCCCACGGCCGAGGGAGCGGTGCAGGTGGCCATGGAGGAGCTCCCCTTCACCTTACACAGCGCCCGGGTGCTCATTTTGGGCTTTGGCCGGGTGGGAAAGCTGACCGCCCACCGGATGGGAGCCCTGGGGGCCAAGGTAACTGTATCGGCCCAGAGCTATGAGGATTTGGCCTGGGCGGCGGCCTATGGCCATGAGACGGGAAAGCTGGAAAACCTCTCCTGTGAGCTGGGGGGCTTTGATCTCATTGTCAATACCATTCCTGCGCTGGTTCTGGACTGGCGCAGGCTGGGGTGGGTAAACCCCGATGCTTTCCTGCTGGACTTGGCCTCTGCCCCCGGCGGTGTGGACCGGGAGGCGGCCAAGGAACTGGGCCTTCGGGTTCTTCAGGCCCCGGGGCTGCCCGGTAGGACCGCCCCGGTCACGGCAGCGGCAGCCATCCGGGATGCTGTGTATCACATTCTATGGGAATTGGAGGCGTGACGACCATGGGTGACGCACGGGTGGGGTTTGCCCTCACCGGATCATTTTGCACCTTAGAGAAGGCCCTGCAGGCTATGGAAGAGACCGCAGGGGAGTATCCCAATATGGTCCCCATCCTGTCTGAGACCACGGGCTCTACAGACACTCGGTTTGGCCGGGCAGAGACCTTTCGCCAGCGGGCGGTGGAAATCTGCGGCCACGGGGTGGTGGACTCCATACGAGAGGCCGAGCCCATCGGCCCCAAAGGCTTGCTGGATGTGCTGGTCATTGCCCCCTGCACGGGGAACACCCTGGCCAAGCTGGCAAATGGCATTGCAGATACTTCTGTAACCATGGCGGCCAAGGCCCACCTGCGCAACGGACGGCCGGTGGTGCTGGCCATCTCCACCAATGACGGCCTGGGGGGCGCGGCCCGGAACATTGGGGAGCTTTTGTGCCGGAAGCATTATTACTTTGTCCCCTTCCGCCAGGACGACCCGGTGGAAAAACCCACCTCCCTGGTGGCAGACATGACCAAGGTGACCGAAACGGTAACCGCTGCCCTGCAAGGCCAGCAGCTCCAGCCGGTGCTGCTGGGGCCGGAAAAGGTGTAAAGAAAAGCGTCCCGGCTTTTGCCGGGACGCATTTTCTATGTGGTGGGGGTTTCGTTTTTGCCAGGGACTGAGTCACGCGGATGCAGCATACCGGCTCAAATCAAAGACTTTTCGCCGAATGATTAAGTAGCAGATCAAGTGCGCGCTTACCGTTAGCACCCAGGAGATGGGCCAGGAGAGATAGAGAACGAGCAGCGTGTGGAAATGCTGGAAGACAGTAAAAATCCAAATAATGCGGAACAGACAGGCCCCAGCCAGGGAGACCAGGGTGGGTAACACAGAATACCCCAACCCGCGCACACTGCCCGAGGCAACTTCCATGACGCCGCACAGGAAATAGATCACCGCTACCACTGAAAGGCGAATCATGCCATAGGAGATGACCTCGGGATCGCTGGAGTAAATGGAAAGCAGCTGATTTCCCAATAGGCGGGCGCCATTGCCCAGCACCAGCCCGATCACAGAGACAATCAGTACGCACCGCACCAGGACCTGGTCAATGCGGCGGAACTTCTGGGCGCCCAGATTCTGGCTGGTGAAGCTGAGGCAGGTTTGATACAGGGCGTTCATAGAGATGTAGACAAAGCCTTCCAGGTTGCTTGCCGCTGCATTGCCCGCCACCACCGTTGCACCAAAGGAGTTTACAGAGGACTGAATCAGCACATTGGCAATGTTAAAGATGACCCCTTGCAGCCCGGCGGGCAAACCGGTCTGGAGCATCCGCTTGAGCTTATCCTTATAAAACCGCAGCTGGCGAAGCTCGATATGGCAGACGCCTTCTGTTCGAGTTAGGCAGAGGAGAATCAGTCCCCCGGAAAGGTATTGGGAGATGACCGTGGCCGTAGCGACGCCGGCCACCCCCATGTGCAAAACAATGACGAAAAAGAGGTTAAAGCACACATTGACCACCCCAGAGATGGTCAAAAAGTACAGCGGACGCCGGGTGTCACCCACGGCGCGCAGGGCGGCTGCACCAAAATTAAAAAGCAGGGTGGCGGGCATTCCCAGAAAGTACAGGCGCATGTAGAGCACGGCTTGGTCCAGAACATCCTCCGGGGTGCCCATAAGGGTTAGCATAGGTCCTGACACCACAACGCCCAGAATGGTCAGCAGCACGCCCCCGGCCACGGCGGTGACCAGAGCGGTTTGCACAGTCTCCTGGGCGTCTTTCCACTCGCTGCCGCCGTAAAACCGGGCCACCAGCACGTTGACCCCCACAGAAATGCCGATGAAAAAGTTGACCAGCAGGGCGATGAGAGAGCTGGTGGAACCCACTGCCGCCAGGGCGCTGCTGCCGGCAAACCGCCCCACAATGATGATGTCCGCAGCGTTGAACAAAAGCTGCAGCACCCCTGAGCAAATCAGAGGAAAGGCAAACTGCAGGATTTGGCGGAACAGAGGACCGTGACACAGGTCCATCTCATAAGATTTTTTCAAAACAGATCGCACCTTCCTTGCGTATGGATCTTTTTCAATGGTATCTTACTCCTATTTGCACAAGAAAACAATAGCGAAACCAACTGTTTTAGTAGGGATATAGAAGAGAAGCTGGGGAAGTTTCCGGCAAAAGACAGACACTGGCAGCCCCAGCTGCGAGGCTGCCAGTGAAAAAGAGGGCTTCTGGTTAGGTTTCATGTTTGGGCTGGTCCCTCACCGTGGAAACAATGGCTTTGATGGCGCCATCGATGCCAAACCAATCGGTATCCAGGCAGAGATCATAATTTGTCGCATCCCCCCAGTGGGTTTCCGCCCGCTGGTTGTAATAGGCGGCGCGTTCTCTGTCCACCTTTAGGAGCTTTTTGCGGGTTTCCTCCTGGGTCAGATGGTCCCGTGCCATAACGCGCTGGATCCGGCTTTCCTGGCTGGCTGTGATGAACACCCGGAACAACTTGTGATGGCCCGCAAGAACCTGGTCAGCGGAGCGGCCGACGATCACACAGGGACCCTCTGCGGCCACAGCCTCAATAATCTCCCGCTGGGCGACCAGCGCCTGGGCGGCAATGGCCTCATACCCGTGGGTCAAAAAGCCCACAGAGCGATACAGCATGCTGCTGTCCACGGGCTTTTCGTCCACACTCTCTAGAAATTTTTGGCTGAGCCCGCTGGCTTGGGCGGCCTTTTCCAGTAGCTCTGCGTCATAGTAGGGGAGATGGAGCTGCTGGGCTACCTGCCGGCCGATGGTTCTGCCGCCGGCCCCAAAGGAGCGGCCGATGGTGATGATGCAGTCTGTGAGCGGGGGTTCCCCGGGTTCAGAGCCCAAAGGAGAGATCTCTGGCTTTGGACCGCTGGTAGCGGCGGACAAGACCCTGTTGGTGTGCACGATGACGATGATGGAGGCGATAGCCGTCATAATATCGGCAACTGGCATGAAATATAGGATGCCATCCAAGCCCAGGAACACCGGCAGCAGAATGGGTAGCCCCACGCCGAAGATAATCTCCCGCATCATGGAAAGGGCGGTGGATTGCTTGGCTTTCCCCAGGGATTGCAGAAAGATGAAGGTTCCCTTGTTCAGACAGGAAAGGGGAAGCAGACAGAGAAAGATCCGAATGGTTTTGACGGCAAAGTCTGTGTAATAGACGCTTTCATTTTTGGCGCCAAAAGCATTGATAAAGGCATGGGGGAAGAGGAGAAAGAGCACAGAAAAGATGAGACCCACCACAAACTCTGCGATGAGGAGTTTCTTCATCAGCTGCTTTACCCGGTCGTTGCGCCGGGCGCCGATGTTGTACCCGGCGATGGGGATGCAGCCCGCCGCCAAACCCACAGCGATGGAAATGACAATCTGGAAGAATTTCATCACAATGCCGATGACGGCGGTGGGGATCTGGGCATATTGGGGCTGCCCGAAGACGGGATCCAGAGCACCATATTTGGTAACCATATTCAGCACAGCTGCCATGGAGAGCACAATGGAGATCTGGGCCAGGAAGCTGGTGATGCCTAGGGGCAGGATCTTTTTCATCAGAGAGGGACGGAAGTGGAAACTGTCTTTGTGCAGCTTCACAGCCTTCATTCTGGTCAGGTAAATCACAGAGAGAATGGCCGCGACGATTTGCCCGAAAATGGTGGCCACAGCAGCACCCATCATGCCCCACTTAAAAACAAAAATGCAGATGGGATCGAAGATGATGTTTAGCACCGCGCCGGTGAGCAGGATCCCCATGGCGAAGTTGGGGCTGCCATCGGAACGGATAATGGGGTTCATGGCCTGGCCAAACATATAAAAGGGGATGCCCAAGGTGATCCAGAAGAAGTATTCTTTGGACAGCCGAAAGGTCTCTTCGTTCACCCGGGCGCCAAAGAGGGTGAGAATGGGCTCTTGCAGCAAGAGAAAGAGGACCATCAGGACGATGCCGGCTACGATCACAGTTAGGACAGAGCTGCCAATGCCCCTGTGGGCAGTTTCTTTCTCCTTGGCACCCAGGCTGATGCTGACGAAGGTGCAGCAGCCGTCGCCAATCATCATGGCAATGGCCAGGGCCACAACGGTGAGGGGAAAGACCACCGTGTTGGCGGCGTTGCCATAAGAACCCAGATAGGTGGCGTTGGCAATGAAGATCTGGTCAACGATGTTGTAAAGGGCGGCAACCAGAAGGGAAATCACACAAGGAATGGCATAGTTCCGCATCAGTTTGCCCAGGCTTTCCGTTTCGAGGAAGTCATTGGTTCTTGTTTTTTCCATGGAAGAGGCTACCTCCGTTTCAGATTACCTTTGACGACAAAAAGGCACAAGCGCTTCGCTTGTGCCTTGTGATCCCTATAAAAACGACACAAGCGAACGCATAAACTGTTTCGTAACAGCTTGTTGCGAGCTTGTATCGTGTCAAATGCATTCTTATTATAACAAGGATCCCGGAGAAAGTCAAAAGATTTTAGGCAGAGCACACGGGAGGCTACCCTCTGTAGGTTGCGATTTTTCCGCTGACAAGGTACAATGGAGACCGATGACACAAGGAGGTGTCCCTCATGGAGCAGTATGTCACCGGGGCTACCATTAAGGCCCTGCGCGAGGGGAAGGGATTCACCCAAAAACAATTGGCGGAGAAAATCTTAGTCAGCGACAAAGCGGTCTCCAAGTGGGAGACGGGAGTTTCCCATAGTTAAAGATACTACATCATACATAACAACACCACGCTTATACATCACTCTTCGGTATTAAGAAAGGTTTTTCAGAGATTGATAGGGGCAGACATTTCACGATTGAGTGAAGTGTCTGCTCTTTTTTCAGCAGAGATCAACTTCGGAGGTAGAATTTTGCAACGCTATGATGTATAATAAATTCAGCATATTCACCTCGGAAGGAGTGATTTAGATGAAATTGATTTGTTCAGATATGCTTCCTGTTGGCCTGGAAAATGGACAGCAATCTATAATTGATTGTATTCATGAACAGTTTGAGAGAGCCGATCAGGTAGAGTTGGCAGTAGGCTATATTTCTAAAGCATCATTGATAGAATTGAACGATATGGTTGAACGATACAATATTCAGAAAATCTGCTTAAATATTGGAATGTACTTTATTGAAGGGATGCCTGAAAGTTCTTATCGCACAGCACTGGACATAAATGCCGAATGGAATCGAAAAGGCATTGGTGAAATACGGTTGGTAAAGTCTTTCAAATATCATGGCAAGACGTACTGCTTTTATAAAGATGGCACCATTTTTTCAGCTATTATTGGCTCTGCAAATTTAGGTGTTATAAAATTGGAGGCTTCAAATCGGAGACAATTTGAGACTGCTGTTCTTGTTGATAGTGTCGAAGAATGCAATCAGGCAAATTGTCTTGTCCAGAGATTAAAACAGCCAACCTGTTCGGAAAATATTTCCGAAATTGCCGGAATGACTTTGATTCACGAAGAAAACACGTCTTTGAATAATATTGAAAATGTTGATAAAATCCCGATGTCGGAGGTTTCTCTATATCAGGAATATTTGACTGAAATTTCCTTTGTGCTTCCGTTAAAGGTTCCTAAATATGCAGAACGCCATTTGGATGATGGAAAACATTTTACTAAATCGAATTTAAATGTTTGCTATGCCGCCCCAAGAAGTGCAAGAAAAGCGAGAGATTGGTATGAAACTCAGTTGACGGTAAGCAAAGATATTACACGAGCAGAAGGCTACCCGGAGAAAAATAAGCCATTCTTTGTAGCTACAGATGATGGATATTGGTTTAAAGTGCATACCACAAGTGATGGAAACAAGCAGTTCAGCGCGGTTGGCAATGAGCTGATTATGGGACGGTGGATTAAAGGCAGACTTGCGGCGGCAGGGCTTGTTTCTCCGGTAAACGATACAAGGGGAGATACAGACAGAACTGGTATGATTACGCAGGAAATGTTGGAGGCATACGGCTGTAATCAGTTGGTGTTGACAAAAACCACTAAAAAGGCGTTAGATGAGAACGGGAATGAATTAGATGTCTGGCTGTTTTCTTTTGAATCGGGCGATATAGACGAGGAGCAGTAAATGAAATATCTTAAACAATATCTAAAAACAATATCAGATCGGGGGAATATTAAACTGGCAGAATCAATTTCTAAAACAGCTGAGGATGTAGGAAATCAGTACATTAAAACATTTTCATTCAGCAGTCATGAAATTGGTCTCCTGTTTGGCAATGTGCAGTCAGGAAAAACAGGACAGATGTTTGGAATCATATGCAAAGCGGCTGATTTGGGATTCCCTGTTTTTGTGTTGCTGACAACAGACAATGTTGTATTGCAACAACAAACTCTTGATAGAGTAAAGTCAGATCTTTCAGGATTTTGTATTTGTGGGGAAACAGATGGAGGCCTCTTTTTAGAAAACAGTTTGATTGAACCAACTATTATTGTGTTGAAGAAAAATTACCGCATTTTAAAGTTATGGGC
>DBEYYM010000031.1:0-8991 GCA_048184675.1 Evtepia sp.
AGCTCCTGCCGGCACATGGTCCAAACCTGGGCCAGGGTCATGCCGTTGGAGCGGAGAATGGCGAACTCCTTCCGCCGGGCAATCATCAGGCCGGAGATGGTGTTGTACAGGTTCAGGTAGCACAGCAGGGAGCTGATGAGGATGAAGGCCCCCATGAGCACCCGCACCATGGCGCTGAGGGCGGTGGCCATGGTGGTAGCTGTACTGCTGCCGGCGGCGGAGAGGTGGAGATTGTCCATCTCCCCCAGCTGCTGCAGCTTGGCCTGGGCCAAAGGCTGGCTGTCGTCGGCGTTAAAGAGAACATCGATGTCAAAGAAGCAGTTTTCGGCGCCAAAGTGGTCGAAAATCTTTTGGACAGTCTCCAGCTTCGTAATGGCCCAAAGGGTCTCGCCATGAATGGTCACCCAGGGGGCCAGGGTGTCGCTGGTCCCAAGGCCGGCAACGGTGAGAGGGAGGGAGAGGGCGCTCTGCCCCTCCAGGGGGGCGTCGATGGTCAAGGGAAGCGTCTCCCCCAGGGACAGATCAGACATCTGCGCAAGCTCGTAAAAGCGATACTCCATGGCCTCTCTCCCATCAAAGCCCAGGTTGTCGGTGGATAGCTCCCCCGATTGGAAGAGGAGGCAGGCGTCCCCCGCTGCCAGGGTGGGGTCGCCCTGGACTGCGGTGAGCATGGCCTGGAAGGTCTGCTGGTCAACGGCCAGGAGGTTCACCTGGCATAACCTGTCGGAGAGGAACCTGTCCTGGACTTCCTCCCGGCTGATCCCCTCGGGGTAGTAAAGGGAACAGATCTGGTAAAAGTCCTCCCAGTACTCTGCGCTGTAGGTGTCTGGGGGCGTTTGCCCCGCCCACATGCCGGAGTAGGTGACCTGGAGATCGGTGATGCCGGGGGTGCTGGCCAGCTCCTGAAGAAGCTGGTCGCCGCCGAGGGTTTTGGTGTCCATGACCAGGGAATAACCGTGGTTTCCGGGGTCCTTGAGGTTATAGGATAGGTTATCCTCCAGCTTAAAGGAGACCATCTGGCAGACCGCTTGGCTGCCATAGGTGGTGACCACCAGAATGATGAGAAAGGCGGCCAGAGCCCGGACAATCCCCCGGGTCTTTTTTCGCTGGTGGGTGAGAAAGCCGTGGGCCAGCATCCCCTCGCCACCGAAGCGGGCGATCCGTTTGGGGTTGAGTTTATGCCCGCCCGTTTCCCGGGCGGTGTTGCCCCGGATACTCTCCACGGGGCCAATTTTGCTGATCCGCCGGGCGGGCAGCAGAGAGGAGAGAAGAACGGTGGCCGCGCTGAAGCCCAGAGCCAGCCCCACCGAAAGGGGCCGAAGGGTCAGCCGCACAGGGACCCCGGCGAAGGAGAGCGAAGCCCCCAAAAGGTTTCCGGCCATGGGGGCCAGCAGGTGCACGCCGCCCAGCACCACCGCCAAACCCACCAGAAAGCCCAGGGGCAGGGCAGGGAGCAGGAGGACCACGGCCTCGTAATACACACTGCTCCGCTTCTGCCGCCCGGTGGCCCCCACCGAGGAGAGCATGCCCAGGTACCGGCAGCGCTCGTCATAGGAGAGGTTGAAGATATTATAAATCAGGATCACGGACACCAGCAAAATTAGCAGCGTAAAGAAGACCTGGGCCATGAGGACCAAGGCGTTAATCGTGTTGTCGGAGGAGTTGCCGGAGAAGGCCATCACCTGGTCGTTGGTCTGGATCTGATCGGTGCCCAGGGCTTCCTGGAGCGTGGCTGCGGCCGAGGGGGGCAGGCTGTCCACGTCGGTGAGGATGGAGCAGTTGAAGGTCTCCCCGGAAATGCTGGTTTCATCCATCCAAGCGATGGCGGTGTAGGCGGCCGCCCCGGCGTTTTCATAGGAAGGGGGCTGGATGAACCCCACCACGGTATAGGTCTGGGAAAAGCCGGTGGGCTGGTGGATCTCCCGGTGCCCGTCGTAGAAGGGGTCGCCCGGCGGGAAGTAGCCAAAGTTGGCGGGGGCCTCTTTGGTCTCCCCGCGGTTTAATACAAATTGTAGAAAGGGGAAGACGGTGTCGGCATCCCCGAAGTTTTCCAGGTACCGCCGGAAGGCGTTTACGGTAATCTGGTCGCCTATGGCGATGTCAGCGCCCCCCTCCAGAGCGGCGGCGCTGAGGACCACCTCGCCCTCCCGCTCTGGCAGCCTGCCCTGGGTGAGCTGAATATTCATCCAGTCAAAGGCGTTGTCTGAATAGCGGCGGAGGTTTAAGTAGGGGTGATCCTCCTGGCCCGACTGGGGGAAGAGGGTGTACTGCTGGTTTTCCGACAGGGCGGTGTCCTGGACAAAGTCCAGCTCCTTCAGGGTCTCCAGCTGCTCCCGGTTGATGCCGGAAAAGGCGTAGTGCCATTTTCCGTAGCTTGCCTGGGAGAGGTCAGTCAGGTAGCCCAGGGCGGTGTCCTTGCCCACGAAGACGCAGGTCATCAGAAGGACCATGAGCGCAATGCCCAGCAGGGAGACCACGGTTCGCCGGGGATTTTGCCGCATATACCGCCTGGTGACCTGGTGGATGATGTTGCGGTTGGTCATGGTCATCACCCCCGTTCCGGCGTGCGCAGCACCCGGATGCGCTCGTCGCTGACGATGCGCCCGTCCTCCATGGAAAGCATCCGGTCGGCCTGGAGGGCGATGCTCTCGTCGTGGGTGATGAGGAGCAGGGTCTGCCCCATTTGTCGGTTGGAGGCTTTCAGCAGAGCCACGATCTCCTGGCTGCTTTTCCGGTCCAGGTTGCCTGTGGGCTCGTCGCAGAGCAGCAGGGCCGGCCGGGTGAACAGAGCCCGCCCAATGGACACCCGCTGCTGCTGGCCCCCAGACAGCTGGGTGGGCAGGTGGTCCCGCCGGTCCGCCAGGCCCAGGTAAGTGACCATCTGGTCCAGCCGTTCCCGGTCCATCTTCCGGCCGTCCAGCAGGTGGGGCAGCAGGATGTTTTCTTCCACGTTCAGCACCGGCAGCAGGTTGTAAAACTGGTACACCAGCCCAATGTGCCGCCGCCGGAAAATGGCCAGCTTATCCTCGGGTAGGCGGTGGATCTCCTCCCCGCCCAGGAAGACCCGCCCGGCACTGGGCCGGTCCACCCCGCCGATGATGTGGAGCAGCGTGGATTTCCCGCTGCCCGAGGGGCCCACAATGGAGACGAATTCCCCTTGCTCCACCGAGAAGGAGACGTCTGCCAGGGCGACGGTTTTGCTGTCCCCTTGGCCGTATATTTTTGAGAGATTCTCGCATCGAAGCAGTTCCATCAAAGTGACCTCCTTATGTTACTGCTGATAGGATACCAGAGGCAGGTGACGCTTGGGTGAATCCCCCGGTGACAGTTTTGTCACAAAACAAAGGGCCAATGTGGGAAGGGAGTGGACTTTGTCTCGCCGTTCTGGTAAAATCATCATAAAGATTGACCGGGCCTTTTGCAAGGCCTGGCGCCCAGAAACAGAGAATCACAAGGATGGTGAGCGCGATGTACCGTGTTGCAGTCTGTGAAGACGAGCCCAATTTGCGGGAAGCCCTGTGCGCCCAGTGCCGGGGGATTTTAGGCCGTCTGGAGGTGTTTCACGAGGTGATCCCCTTCGCCACGGCGGAGGGATTGGAGGAGGCCCTGTCCAAGGGGGCCCAGTTCGACCTTTTGTGCCTGGATATCCTTTTGACGGGAAAATCGGGGATGGAGCTGGCCCTGGACGTGCGGAAGCGGGATGACCGGGTCAGCATTCTCTTCATTACTGTCTCCACCGACTTCCTTCTGGAGGGCTATGGGGCCCGCCCCATCCAATATCTGCTGAAGCCGGTGCAGGAGGAGGACCTGGAAAAGGCCCTCCGAACCGACCTGCGCCTGCACCACCAGCCCTCCCTGGTCACCCTGAAATCCGGCAGCAAGACCACGGTGCTGCCCTGGCCGGAGATCCGGTATGTGGAGAGCCGGAACCACAGCTGCGTCTTCCACATGGTGCGCTATGAACCCGTCCTTGCCTTAAATCTCACCCAGGTGGAGGGGATCCTGCCCAAGGAGCAGTTCAGCCGCTGCCACAACAGCTACCTGGTGAACATGACCCAGATCCAAAAGGTCAACAGCCGGGAGATCCTGCTCTTCGACGGAGAGCGGCTCCCCATCGGCCGCCGGTATAGCCAGCGGTTTCAAGAGGAATTCGTCCGCTATCTCAACAGCCGGTCATAAGCAGAGTAAGACCCACGGAGGTACCCCCTCCGTGGGTCTTACTTTATGGCAGCTTCAGGGCGGTTTGCAGGGTAAAGCGGGTGTCGGTGAAGTGGAGATCCAAAACGCTGCCGTGCTTTCGAGCAATGGCCTCCATCTGGGCCAGGCCGAAGCCGTGGCGGCTGGGGTCCTCCTTGGTGGTTTGGGGCCGTCCCTTGTCGTCCAGGGACAGGGGGCCGGCATAGGTGTTTTCGCACTGAATGGCCAGATAGCCCTGCTTGACCTGGATGACGCAAGAAACGACCCGTTCCCCGGGGGCGGGAACCTGGGAGGCGGCCTCCAAAGCGTTATCCAGCAGGTTCAGCAGCAGGCTGCACAGATCGCCCTCGTCTATGTGCAGGTCAGGGGGGACCTGGGCCTCGGCCTGGAAGGTCACCCCCAGCCCCTCGGCCCGGATGGCGGCGTTCTGCAAGATGGTGTTGATGGTAAACTGCCCAGTGTATTGCTGGGGCGCCAGCCGGTCCAGCTTGCCGTCCAGCTCCTCCAGGTAGCTGCCCAAGGCCGCCAGGTCGCCCCGCTGCTGGAGCAGGTGGAGGGCGGCCACGTGGTTTTTCCACTCATGGCGCATGGCCGCGTTTTGGCGGAGTTTTTCTTGGGCGGCCCGGTAGCTGTTCCCCGTCAGCTCGTTTTTCAGGCTGAGGGCCTGGGCATCCGCCTGCATCCGGGCCAGGTCCCGCAGCACGCCATAGGCCGCGATGGCGGCGCTGTCCGCCACCAGGAACACCGTCAGCCAGTAGAGGGGGCGGCTGTAGTCGCCCAGCTGGAACAGGGAGAGAAACAGGTCGTTGATATACTGGGCGGGATAGCTGCCCTGGGCCAGGGAGACCAAATAGACGCACAGCACCCCCGCGCCCGCCGCCAGGGCGCTGAACCCCAGCTGCCGCCAGGTGCCCCGCCTGCGCCCCAGCAGCAGCCACACCAGCAGGAGCAGCGGCACCAGCAGGGAGAACCCGTGCCAGGTGAAGACCTGGTTCAGGGCCGGCGAAAGAAAGTAAGCCCCATAGCCCCGGGAGATCTGGTGAACGCTCAGCAGCCCCGTGGCCAGCGCTAGCACCGGAAGGGTGTAATTTGGCATGCCCCGCGCCAGTCCCAGCAGAAACAGGCCGCACACCAGCACAAAGGCCAGGGTAAAGCAGCCGGCCGGGATGCCGTATAGATTGGCGTAAGCGATGTTGGCCTCGTCGTTCAGGGCGAGGGAGGTAAAGCGGGCCAGGGGTGGGTACAGGGCGTTGTCCGGGTCCAGAACCTGGTAGTCGATCTCCAGGGCGCAGCGCGCCGCCCCTGGGGGAAAGGGCACATGGACCTGCCCGGTGCCCATGGTCTCCATGCCGTAGGAGGCGGTCCCGGTGCTTTGCAGCACGGTCTCCCCGTCCATGCGGACGGTAAAGGCGGCCCCCGCCGTTTCCAGCAGCAGGTAGCCCTCTGCCGGCAGGTCCTCCACCGTGGCGCGGAAGCGGTAAACCGCCCCGTCCTCCATGCCGGTCACCCCGCCGTATTCGTCCAGGGAGCAGGGGGTTTCACTGCCATCTGCCGCGACCTGGGTGACAGAGGAAAAGGAGATATACTGAACCGGCTCCGTTGGGATGGTAAAGGTGTGAAGAAAGAGGACCGCCCCAAGGCAGATGGCGGCAAAGCCCAGGGCGCAGAGCCGGTAGCGTGTGGTTTGTTTCATGCGCGTTCCTCCCCGCGTGCAGTTTTTCAAGCTCCATTATAGCAAAAGGGGCCGGGCGGCACAAGCCCGCGTGGCGGCCGGGGAGCACTTAAACGGTCCGGTTTCCGGCGTAAATGCTGCCGTTTGGGCCCAGAGCCCTGTGATAAAATGACCATGGATTAGTATCGTGAAAATAAGACGGCTTTGCGCAAAGCCGTCCCTGGGCATAGAGCCCAGGGACGATGATAAGGCGCTCCGTCGTTTTGGGAAAAGAAGGGGAGGCTTCTATGAAAAAACGTGGGTTGAGTATCTTCCTGGCGCTGGTGCTGTGCCTGTCCTTGCTGCCCACAGCGGTGTGGGCGGTGGAGCCAGACGCGGCGGTCTGGACGGTCACGGCGTTTGACACGCTGGCGGCGGACGTGGCGCGGCAGACGCTCTCCCAGCCTGCGGAGGACGGCGCGGACGAGGGGCCGAACCTGCCCGATGCGCTGAACGCCACGGCCTATCAGGGCGTGGACGAGCCGCAGGCCGTCGATATCGCCGTGACATGGGTGGCGGAACCGGCGTTTGACCCGGCCACCCCCGGCGACTATATTTACACCCCCGCGCTCCCGGAGGGGTACGCCCTGGCGGAGGGCGTGGAGCTGCCCGCCATCACCGTGACGGTGGAGGCCGCGCCGCCGCAGGACGAGCCGGTGGCACAGGATGCGGGCGACAGCACGGCGGGCAACTGGGCCGACGCAGCGGATACGGATTGGTATACCAATACCGAGGACGGCACGACCGAATTTACCATTTCCACCGCCGCGGAGCTGGCCGGTCTGGCGAAGTTGGTCAACGACGGAACCAATTTTTCCGGAAAAACAATCACGCTGGGCGCGGAAATTGACCTGAGCGGCAAGGGCTGGACGCCTATCGGCACCAGCAGCAAGAGCTTCCAGGGTACCTTTGACGGCAGCGGAAAAGCAATCAGAAATCTTACGGTAAACACCACCGGCGATTGCGCCGGCCTGTTCGGCTATGTGGGCAGCGGCGGCACGGTGCAGAATGTCAATGTAGTAGATGGCAATGTGACCGGCGGCAACTTTACCGGCGGCGTAGTCGGCGCAAACTATGGCACCGTGACGAACTGCTCCTTCAGCGGCGCGGTCAGCGGCAAAATGTATACCGGCGGCATCGTGGGAAATAACTTTGAAGGCAAGGTGACAGGCTGCTTCAACACAGGTACGGTCACGATTACGGGCACGGCAAGTAGCGCCGCTGTCGGCGGCGTGGTGGGACAGAACTGCAGCGAGGTGACAGCCTGCTATAATACCGGTACGTTGAGTGTAGGGGATACTTCCCAATATAGAGGCGGCGTGGTCGGATGGAACGACGGAAGAGGTACCGTGCAAAACTGTTATAACATCGGCACGGTCACAAACTCGTATATCGTTTACAAAACCGGCGGCGTGATCGGACATTCCAACGGCACGGCGACAAACTGCTATTTTCTGGCATGGCAGGAGGCGCCGGAAAGATCTTTGTGGGGCATCGGTGACGACGGTTACGAAAGCGGCAGCAATAACGGCGCGGAACCAAAAACCGCCGACCAGTTCGCCAGCGGCGAGGTGGCCTACCTGCTGAACAGCGAGAGTTCCAGCGGCCCGTGGTATCAGAATCTCGGCGACGACGCGGACGGCAGTCCGGTGCTGGACAGCACCCACGCCCAGGTTTTGCAGGCTGGCACCGCGTATCTCAATCCGCTCCAGCCGGACACGGATGGCGTTTACGAAATCAGCACGGCGGCGGAGCTTGTCTGGTTTGCGAACGAGGTCAACAGCGGCAATACGGGCATCAACGCCAAGCTAATGAACAACATTGACCTGTCCACTGTGTGCAGTGAGACCCTCGGCTCCTGGACGCCCATCGGGAAATACACCGAGAGTTATTATGCTCCTGCTTTTCAGGGCACCTTTAACGGCAACGGCAAGACGGTGTCGGGGCTGTGCGTCAATATAACTGCCACGAGCAAAACATCCGGCGGCCTGTTCGGCTATGTGAAGAGCGGCACGGTGCAGAATGTCAACGTCGAAGGCACGGTCACGGTCACAAGCACCAGCACCAGCAGCATCTATGTCGGCGGCGTGGTGGGCTATGCGGATAAAAACACCACCGTGGAAAACTGCTCCTTTTCCGGTGATGTGAAGGTCAGTAACAGAAGCTCCGGTGTTGGCGGCGTGGTGGGCTATGCGTATCAGGCCGCCATAAAAAACTGCTTTCACAGCGGTACGGTTACGACCGAAAGCAAGTACGGCGGCTATGCCGGCGGCGTAGTGGGCTATGCGGGCGGGACCACCGTGAACAACTGCTATAACACCGGCAAGGTTTCAAACACAAGCGACGCTGGAACAAGTGGCCTCAGCGTATCTGTCGGCGGCGTGGTGGGCTCTGCGGGTGTAGGTTCCTCCGTGAACAACTGCTATAACACCGGCGTTGTCGAAAGCACACACACTTCTCCCAGCCAATATGCTACTTCTCACGATGTCGGCGGTGTGGCGGGCTATGCGGGCCAGGCCACCGTAAAAAACTGCTATAATACCGGCACTGTCAAGGGCACGAGCACGAGCACGGGCGCTGGTACAGTCAGCACCTCTGTCGGCGGCGTGGTAGGTGCAAACGGCGACGGCGCCAACCCCGCCACTGTAAGCAACTGCTATTTCCTGGATGGTACAGCCAGTCAAGGCGTCGTCAGCGGCCACAACGACAGCACCAGCGAGAAGGTGGAAAATAAAGACTCCGCCGCCTTCGCCAGCGGCGAGGTGGCCTACCTGCTGAGCGGCGGCGCGAACCAAGACCCCAACAGCCCCTGGCGGCAGAATCTGACGGGCAGCGGCGCAGACAGCAGTCCGGTGCTGGACAGCACCCACGCGCGAGTATATTGTGACGCAGACGGCGATACATACACAAATTTTGAAGTAGATACTGACGGTTACTACCAGATCAAAACGGCGGAGGACCTTGCTGCCTTTGCCGCCCTGGTCAACGGCGGCAAGACTTCCATCAACGCCAAGCTGATGAATAACATCGACCTGTCCACCGTGTGCGGCGAGAATCTTAACGGGGGCACCTCCTGGACGCCC
>DBEYYM010000032.1:0-9669 GCA_048184675.1 Evtepia sp.
ACCCTGGAGCTGGAAAACATCCGCCAGACCATGGGGAAACACCCGCTGTTCCGCCGCCGGTGGAGCCTGGTTGTGGATCTTGTTTTGCTGGGGCTCCTCCTGGCGGGGACCCAAACCAACCCCATCGGCATCTGCGGGGACCCCTTGTGGCTTTTCATTGGCGCCTGCTATCTGGTGGCGGTGCTATTTCAGCTGACCGACGCGGTAAGCGACAGGCTCTGGTACCGCCAGGCCAAGACGCGGGCGGAGCGGGGAGAAAGCCTGCCGCCCCGGGGGAAGCGGACCTACACCCGCCTGTACGCCTGTGCCAGCGTTGTGATTCTGGCGGTGGGGGCGGTGCTGTTATACCAGGCGGGGCTCATTCAGTTTGTGCTTTTGACGGGGCTGGGCTTTGCCGCCTTGGGGGTGATCTTGTACCAGATGACGGCGGACATGAAACGGGAAAACAGCCCGGCAAGCCGGACCAAGCGCGTCACCTTTGGCGCTGGCTTGGTGCTGGCCCTGGTGCTGATTGGTACAATTACCTTGGTCACCGCCGCTGACCGCCAGCGGGACCCGGCGCCCATTCTGCCGGAGGAGGGGACCTATTCAGAAAACCTGGACTCTGAGCAGCTCCCCCTGACCCTGGGCGACCTGGGGGCCGCCAGCGGAGGCGGCACTGCCAATCGCTTAACCCGCCAGGGCACGGTCCTGCTGTCCACGGAAGAGATTCGCCAGACGGGGGACGGGCACACCTTGGAGTACACCGTGGTCCAGGTGAAATTTCCCCCGCTTTCTACCCCCTGCCGCCGGCAAATGCTCCGGGACCACCTGGAGGGGACTGTTTACCGTGCCGAGGAGCCCGGGCCGTGGCAGGCGGAGGAAGCCTACCGCCTGTGGAGACAGGACCAGCCGGAGAACACCTATCTGCTCTTCTGGGATGGCCTGATCCTGGAGGTGACCACAGACTGGGCCCTGACGCCCCAGCAGATGGAGACGGTGGGCCAGCGCTTTTCAAAGGCTTGAGGCCCAGCCCTCTGCCGTGGGGCCCCAGCCGCAGACCAGAAAAAACCGTGCCGGTTGACAACGGTTGTCAGCCGGCACGGTTGGGTGTTATAATAGCTAAAATCGCCTCATTCCCCCAGCCAGGCCAAAATGGGCTTGAGGGCGTCAAAGTCGATGGCATCCACCGACTTGCCATAGCTGTCCAGCATGGCCTGGGCATCGGCGCTCCGGGTGGCCTGGGACTGGCGCCGGAGCATGGCGCAGAAGGCCTTCATCATCATCCGGTGCTGGAGGGAAAGGACCTGATAATCGATGGCCCCCGGCAGATGGACATGGGTTGCCCGGGCAAAGATGCCGGGAGAGAGCTCTTTGACCAGGGACTTTCGGATGACGGTCAGCCCCTTCTCGCTGTCCGGCGAGGTGAGACCCACTGTGGCTACCAGCAGCCGGAAGGGATGGCTGGTGGGCAGCTTGGTGACGGTTTTTGCCAGGCCCAAGGTCTTGCCGGCGTAAAGGCCGCCGATGTAAACGATGGTGTCGTAGCGTTCCAGGTCCTTCACCTGGTCATAGGGCAGGGCGGGCAGGCCCGTCCGCACCTCCAGGGCCTGGGCATACTGGAGGGACGCGCCGTATTGGCTGCCATAGAGAATGATGCCGTTCATAGAAGTTCCTCCTTCTTAGTTTGAGCCAGGGCCATGAGCTCCCGCTCCCCAGCGAGTTCGCCGGGGGAGGGGTAGGTCCGGGCGACGGATGCAAAGGTGGTCTGCGCGATGGGATAGCCGGCCGCTCCACCTAGAAGAACAGAGAGAAGAAATAGAAACACCAGATAACCCACAGGGGGCGCGGGTGCGCTTCTTCGGCTTCAGAAAGGGAGCCTCCCAGAATGGGTTGTCTGTTTTTTCCAGTGTACCACAGATCCCCCTAAAATACCAGGAGAAATGAGAGGAGGCCTGCCCCATGCGCCGGCTGACCCTGCCCATCGGGGCAGACCAGGAAGGAAAATCCGTCAACACCCTTCTTCGCCGGGAGCTGGCCCTGTCCGCCGCCAGTGTCCGCCGGGCCAAGGCCCTGGCCGGCGGCATTTTGCTGGACGGCCAGCCTGTGTTCACCAACGCCATCGCCCGCCGGGGCCAGACCCTCACGGTGGCCGTGGGGGACGCCGCCGGCAGCGACCAGATCGCCCCGGTGCCCGGCCCCCTGACCATTGTCTATGAGGACCAGGACCTGCTGGTGGCAGATAAGGCGGGGGGCGTTCCCGTCCACCCCAGCCAGGGCCACCACGGGGACACCCTGGCTAACTTCCTCATGGCCTATTATGAGGCCCAGGGCCTGGTGGCCGCTTTCCACCCGGTAAACCGGCTGGACCGGGGGACCTCGGGTCTGATGGCGGTGGCCAAGCACGCCCACGCCCATGAGCTCCTCCAGCGGCAGCTCCAGGAGGGGGTGCTCCAGCGGACCTATCTGGCGGTGTGCCAGGGGATCCCTCAGCCCAGGCAGGGGACCATTGACCAGCCCATCTGCCGCCTGCCCGGGTCGGTGCTCAAGCGCCAGGTGTCCCCCCAGGGGGCCCCGGCCCGGACCCACTATGAGGTGCTGGAAACCGGTGGGGGCTGCAGCCTGGTCCGGCTCCGGCTGGACACCGGGCGGACCCACCAGATCCGGGTCCACATGGCCTATTTGGGGTGCCCCCTGGCAGGGGACTTCCTCTATGGACGGGAGCTGCCAGAGCTGCCGGAGCGCTTTGCCCTGCACTCGGCGTCCATCCGGCTGCGCCAGCCCATTACCGGCCAGGAGATCGCCCTGACCTCCCCGCTGCCTGAGGCCCTTGGCCGGCTGCTCAAAACCAACTGATAGGAGAAAAACACTGTGAATCCTTTGGCTCTATTACCCATCCCCCTGCTCCAGTGGTACCGGGAAAACGCCCGGGACCTGCCCTGGCGGCGCCAGCCCACCCCCTACCGGGTGTGGGTGTCGGAGATCATGCTCCAGCAGACCCGCGTGGCGGCGGTGCTGGGGTATTTCGCCCGGTTTATGGAGGCCTTTCCCACGGTCCAGGACCTGGCCGCCGCCCCGGAGGACCAGCTGATGAAGCTGTGGCAGGGCCTGGGCTATTATAGCCGGGCCCGGAACCTGCAAAAGGCCGCCCGGCAGATTGTGGAGGACTTTGGGGGAGACTTCCCCACGGACTACCAGGACATCCGCGCTCTGGCTGGGGTGGGGGACTATACGGCGGCGGCCATCGCCTCCATCTCCTTCGGCCAGCCGGTGCCCGCTGTGGACGGCAACCTGCTGCGGGTGGCCGCCCGGGTCCTGGGAGACGACACGGACATCAGCACCACCCAGGGCAAGCGCCACTTTACGGCGGCCCTGCAGGAGATCATCCCCCTGGACTTCCCCGGCCAGTTTAACCAGGCCATGATGGACCTGGGGGCCACCGTCTGCCTGCCCAACGGGGCGCCTTTGTGTGAGCAATGTCCCGCAGGGGACTTCTGCCGGGCCAAGGCGGAGGGGCGGACCCGGGGGCTTCCCGTCCGCCCGGCGAAAAAGCCCCGGCGGGTGGAGGAGCGGGTGGTGTTCCTGCTGTTCCACGGGGGAAAGGTGGCCCTCCGCCGCCGCCCGGCCAAGGGCCTTTTGGCGGGGCTGTGGGAGTATCCCAACGAGTTGGCTCCGGCCCAAGAGATCCCGGAGAACTGGGGCCTGGTAGGGGAGCCCGTTTTCGTGGGCACCGGGGTGCACATTTTCACCCACGTGGAGTGGCGGATGACCGCCCAGCGGTGGGACCTGCCCACAGACCGCCTGCCCCAGGGATGGGTCTGGGCCGACCGGGCCCAGCTGGCGGACCATTACCCGGTGCCCAGCGCCTTTGCCCCCTTTCAGGGGGCGGTGGAGGAGGGGCTGAGATGAGCAACCTGTCCTATGATCCCACCTGCTGCACCCTCTGCCCCCGCCGGTGCGGCGGCGACCGCACCCAGGCCAAGGGCCGCTGCCGGATGCCGGATCACCCTGTGGTGGCCCGGGCGGCCCTCCATCCCTGGGAGGAGCCACCCCTCTCCGGCACCCGAGGGGCGGGGACGGTTTTCTTTTCCGGCTGCTCCCTGGGCTGTGTCTTTTGTCAAAATGATAGAATTAGCCAGCAGGATTTTGGGAAAGCCATCTCGGTCCAGCGCCTGCGGGAGATTTTTTGGGAACTCATCGACGCCGGGGCCCACAACATTGACCTGGTAAACCCCACCCACTATGCCCACGTGGTGGCCCAGGCCCTGGAAGATCCCCTGCCTGTCCCCGTGGTGTGGAACAGCGGGGGCTATGACCGGGTGGAGACCCTGCGGGCCCTGGAGGGCAAGGTGCAAATCTATCTCCCAGATTTCAAATACCCCGACGCTCAGGGCGCCAAGGACTACGCTGGGGCGGCGGATTACCCAGAGACCGCCAAGGAAGCCATCCAGGAAATGGTCCGCCAGACAGGGCCCTATGAGGTGGACGAGACGGGCATCCTGCGGCGGGGGGTTATCCTCCGGCATCTTCTCCTGCCCGGGCGGCTGCCCCAGGCCAAGGCGGTCATGGACTGGGTAGCCGAGGCCTTCCCACCTCATACCGTCCTCTTTTCCCTTATGAGTCAGTACACCCCCTGGGGCCGGGCGGACCAGTTTCCCCCTCTAAACCGCCGGCTGCGAAAAAGTGAAATCCGTGGGGCCACGGCCTATATGGAAAACTTGGGCTTAGACGGCTTCACCCAGGGGGAGGAAGCCGCCCAGGCAGCCTTCATTCCAAATTTTGATTTGACGGGCGTGTGAACACAAATTTTGAAAAAAGCGTATAAGAACCCTCCTTGCTGTCAAGAATAGGCTTCGGAGACAACCTCCCCCGGGAGGCTTCGAGAATTCGCACACAGTGTATGGAGGGTTTCTTTATGAAACAAAAACCAACTCAGCACAAGCTGGGCGACTTCATGGAGGGCAAGGGCTTCTACATAGTCCTGTTCCTCTGCGTCGCCGCAATTGGAATTTCGGGCTATTATTTATTCAGCGGGCTCTTGGGTGAGCCGGGTGGGTTTGGAACTGAACCCAGCGCCGTGGTCAGCGGACAAGCGGCACTGGAACAGGACCAGGAACCCACCGACGAGGCTACCCCGCCCACCGAGGACGGAGCCGCCGCCACCGCCACAGACACGGAGGAGGAAACCTCCTCCCAGACAGACCCTGCCGCCCAGGAGCAAGCCACCCCCGATGAGGAGGCAGCCGCTTCTTCCGCCTACGTCTGGCCCATTGAGGGCAATGTAGATCGGGACTTTAGCTTGGAGGTCTTCGCCTATGACGCCACCATGGGTGACTGGCGAACCCACGACGGCCTGGATATTGCCGCCGAACTGGGGACCCCTGTGGCCGCCTGCGCCAAGGGGACAGTCACTGACGTATCCACTGACGATATGATGGGGGTTACCGTCACCATCGATCACGGCGCGGGCATGGAAAGTGTCTATGCCAATCTGGCGGACTCTGTGGATGTCCAGGTGGGCACGGAGGTAGAGGCCGGCACGGTCATCGGCACCGTGGGGACCTCCGCCATTTCCGAAAGCGCAGACGCCAGCCACCTGCATTTTGCCATGCGGGAGTATGGGGTGTCCATCGATCCGCTGAACTATCTGCACTGAATCCAAAACGCTGCCATCCCTTGTATCTGGGATGGCAGCGTTTTTCTGTGGGCTTGCCCTGGTTCATCTGCCTGGAGCACCCGTTGGATAAGAGACAGGTTACAGGTCAATTTCCTGGCCGTTCACAATGACCTTTGCCACCTGCTGGGGATCCACCAGGCGATTGAAGGAATAGGTGGAGGAGAAATCAGAGGCATACAGGGCGTAAGAGGAGTTATCCAGGAACTGGGCGGTATCTAGGATGACATAGCGGCTGCCGTCGGCATACTCTAGGGCCAGGTACTCCAGGTCCAGGGCGTCGGTCAGGGGCTGATCCGAGGACAGGGTCAGGCCGATGGGGGAGAGGGTGACGGCAGGAAGGCTACCGGCCTGGTCTGCCTGGGCCAGGGGGAGGTCGGCCTCCACCAGGGGGACGGGCAGCGTGGCCTGGGTTTCACCGTAGACACGGCCGGTGTAGTCATCGGGGAGGAAGGCCCCCAGCTCCAGGTTCAGCTTGTTCAGGGGTTCGGCAGAGATATAGTACTCCAGGATATAGAGCTTGGTGTCCGAGCTCCGGGCGCTGTCCAGGAAGAGGTGCCCCACCTGGTCGGTGTGGACGAAGACAGTCTGGTTGTTGAACCAGAGCTCTCCTCCGGACAGAAGCTCATAGCCGGTGACACCATCGGGGTTTTCCAGGGTGTAGGAGGCCAGGCCGCAGCCGGTGGCCGGGTCGTAGAGGTTGGCCTCCAGGGCCAGGGTGTAGCCCTCATAGGAGACGGTTTTGCCGGTGGTGGTCAGATAGGGGGTCAGAAGGGTTTCGGCCAGGGTTTCATCCACCTCCACCCGCTCCCAGGCGGGGAGGTTGGTGACCAGACGGCCGTCGTCGTCATACTCTACAACGCCCTCCGAGCGGGCGCCCAGCTCGGTGCCGAAAAAGGACCGGAACAGGTCCCCGGGGAGCAGGTCCGCTGCAGCCAGGGCGCTGACAGACAGGGCCAGCACCAGGGCGGCGGCCAGAAGCAGGGTTTTGAACTTCCGCCGTGGGCGGCGGGCGGTTTGGGGCTGGGCAGCCTGGATCTTGGCCAGGGTGGCGGCCTTGATGCGGTCTGCCGAGCAGGTTTGGTCGGGCTCCAGGGGCAGGTCGGGGGCCTGGAGGATGTCGAGCAGGTCGGAAATCTTAGGATTCTTCATAAATGCCTCCTTGCAGCAGGGTTTCCTTCAGCTTTTCCCGCCCGCGGCGCAGGCGGGTTTTCACGGTGGCGGCCTTCATGTCCAGGGCCTGGGCGATGGCTTGGACGGGCTCGTAATAGTAATAATGGCGGAGGAAGATCTCCCGGTCCGGGTGGCCCATGGCCAGAACAGCCTGGCGCAGGAGCTGGTCCCGCTCCTTTTCCTCCACAATGCCCTCTGGGGTGTGGGGGGATACCAGCAGCAGATCCGCCTCCAGGGGGACCAGCTTGTTTTGCCGCCGCGCCCGGTTCTTGGCCTTGTTCCGAGCGATGGCCCCCAGATAGCCCCGGAAGGTCTCGGGCCGGACCTGATGGGCGTGGGTCCACAGGGCGTAGAATACGTCAGAGGCCACTTCCTCCAGGTCGGCGTCGGGGGCTTCGGGGAGGATCCGCCGGAGAATGGCGCAGACATAGGGGGTGTAACGGTCAATGAGCCAGGCCAGGGCGTCGGTATCTTGGTTTTGTAAGCCGCGCAGCGCGGATTGTTCCGTCATGTGATGTCAACTCCTGAGGTGGGATTTGAAAGCTTTCACCCATAGAAACACAGGCCGGCGGGAAAAGGTTTCAAACTTTGGAAAACTTTTTGCCATCGGCGAAAAAAAGCGAAAGGGCGGGCCTGCAGAAAAGAAGGCCACAGAAAAAACGAGGAGAAACCAGCGCGGCTTCTCCTCGTTTTGCAGTTGGAATCCAGTTAGAACCGGGCGTGTCCCGTCCGCCGGGCCTCTGCGGCCACGGCGTTGGCCACCGCGTCTGCGGCGGCCCGGTTCAGGGGGGAGGGCAGAATTTTCTGGGCACACAGCTCCTCCGGGGGCACCATGTCCGCCAGGGCTTGGGCGGCGGCGTGCTTCATCCCCTCGGTGATCTGCACCGCCCCGCAGGACAGGGCCCCTTTGAACAGGCCGGGGAAGACCAGCACGTTGTTGATCTGGTTGGGGAAGTCGGAGCGGCCGGTGCCCACCACGGCGGCGCCGTGGGCCAGGGCTACGTCAGGCATGATTTCCGGCACGGGGTTTGCCATGGCCAGCAAGATGGGGTCCTTGGCCATGGTCTCCACCATTTCCCCGGTGACAAGGCCCGGGCGGGAGACGCCGATGAACACGTCGGCCCCCACCAGGGCATCAGCCAGGGAGCCCTTCTTGCCCTCCCGGTTGGTCCGGGCGGCCAGCTCTGCGTGGTGGGGGGCCAGGTTGGGGTCCCCGGCCCAGAGGATGCCGTCCTTGTCGCAGAGGGTCAGGTTGGCAAAGCCCATGTCCAGCAGCAGCTTGGCAGAGGCGCCGCCGGCGGCGCCCACGCCGTTGAGGACCACCTTGACCTCCTCCTTCTTTTTGCCCACCACCTTCAGGGCGTTGGTGAGGGCGGCGGTGATGACCACGGCGGTGCCGTGCTGGTCGTCGTGGAAGACGGGAATGTCGCAGATCTCTTTCAGCCGGCGCTCCACCTCGAAGCACCGGGGGGCGGAGATATCCTCCAGGTTGATGCCCCCAAAGCTCTTGGAGATGAGGGCGATGGTTTTCACCATCTCGTCCACGTCTTGGGTGTCTATGCACAGAGGGAAGGCGTCCACCCCGGCAAACTCCTTAAAGAGGACGCATTTGCCTTCCATTACGGGCATGCCCGCCAGGGGGCCGATGTTCCCCAGGCCCAGCACCGCCGAGCCGTCGGTGATAACGGCCACCATGTTCTGCCGGCGGGTGAGCTGGAAGGACTTGGCGGGGTCTTTCTGGATCTCCAGGCAGGGGGTAGCCACCCCGGGGGTGTAGGCCAGGGAGAGGTCCTTCTGGGTCTGGATGGGGTAGCGGGAGACCACCTCCAGCTTGCCCTTGAGGTCGTAGTGTAATGCCAAAGATTCGGCGCTGATGTCCATGGGGATCAGGGTCCTTTCTATTGTAGAATCAAATCATGGTTTCGGGGTGGAAGGCCTCCTCAAAGGCCTCGGGGGTGAAGAGCCCCAGGCGCACGGCGGCTTCCTTCAGAGAGATGTCCTCCTTGTGGGCCAGCTTGGCGATCTTGGCCCCGTTTTCATAGCCCACAATTGGGGTCAGGGCGGTGACGGTCATGAGAGACCGGTGGAGATTTTCCGCCATCTTCTCCCGGTTGGGCTGCAGCCCTGCCAGGCACCGCTGGGTAAAGGAGGCCATGGCATCGGCCAGGAGCCGGACGGACTGGAGATAGTTCAGGGCCATAACGGGCATGAAAACGTTGAGCTCAAAGTTCCCCTGGGAGGCGGCCACCCCCATGACGGTGTCGTTGCCCATGACTTGGACGGCCACCATGGTCAGGGCCTCACACTGGGTGGGGTTTACCTTGCCGGGCATGATGGAGGAGCCGGGCTCGTTTTCGGGAATGAAGATTTCCCCCAGGCCGCACCGGGGGCCGGAGGCCAGCCAGCGGACGTCGTTGGCGATTTTCATCAGGTTGGCGGCCAGGGCTTTCAGGGCCCCGTGGGAAAAGACCATGGCGTCCTTGGCGGTGAGGGCGTGGAACTTGTTCTCTGCCGTGCGGAAGGGCAGGCCGGTGAGCCGGGCGGCCTCCTCTGCGGCGGCCTGGCCGAAGCCGGCAGGGGCGTTGAGACCGGTGCCTACAGCGGTGCCCCCCAGGGCCAGCTCATAGAGGCCGTCCATAGAGGCTGTAATCATATCCCGGGCGTGGATCAGCATGGACCGCCAGCCGCTGATCTCCTGGCCAAAGGTGATGGGGACGGCGTCCTGCAAATGGGTGCGGCCGGTTTTCACAATGGTCCGGTTCTCCTCCTCCAGCCGCTCTAAGCAGAGGGTCATCTCCTCCAGGGCGGGCAAGAGCCGCTGGTGGAGGGCGGTCACCGCTGCG
>DBEYYM010000033.1:0-15739 GCA_048184675.1 Evtepia sp.
CCACTAAGAAACTATATCCGTTGTCCGAAAACTCCGTCAATAGCTCTCCGTTCGACTTGCATGTGTTAAGCACGCCGCCAGCGTTCATCCTGAGCCAGGATCAAACTCTCAATAAAATGGTATCTAAACAGCAACCTAAGCCGCTGCTCAAATCACTCTATCGAGCTAATCTCTTAGCTTCAAAGAAATAAAACGTTGCCCCACAAAGCTTTTAAGCTTCATGGACAACTTTAATGTCCGTTTTTGGTGCTTCGTGTTTTCTCTTACGTTGTTTAATTTACAAGGTGCACGCCGCTTCTGCGGGTGAGCTGTATTTTATCACAGCCCCAACGCTTTGTCAAGAGAAACTTTCAAGTTTTTTCAAACTTTTCCGTTTTCTGACCTTTTGTTGGCCCCGTCTCGCGACAGCTTTGATAGAATACCACTCCTCCCCCAGAATGTCAACCCCTATTTTTCACTTTTTTCATTTTTTCTTTTTTGCGCCCCTTCCCTACAGAAAACGATCCAGGCCCCACAGGATCAAAAAAAGCACAAGAAGTCCTCCCAGCACCACAGGAATGCCCTTTTTCACTACGGCTACTCCTTTTCCACGGAGCCTGCCCTCCACATAGAAATATGTAGCGCTTCGCAATAGGAAAAACAGTGCTACTCCGCACAGCTCTGCCATGAGCGGTTCTAAGGTCAAAACAATCAAGATGATGACTGCAGAAAATACAGCGTCGATGGCCCTGGCTTTCCTCCCCTTTTCCAAATTCCCTTTTGCATAATGGATCAGCACAACTCCCTGGAGAATCGCTAAAAGAACAATTAACGTAGTAGGAATGAATAACAGCATATTCATAAGCTCTCCTTTTTATCAATTATGCCATATTTCCTTTCTCCCGTCAATCCATGTTTTAGATCGTTGTACGCCCTGAAACAGGTTGAATCCTGTCTCAGGGCCTACTTATTAAAGTCTATTTACTTGATCTCGTCTCGTATTAGCCTTATCCCCTCCAACTTCACATTCGCCCCGCTTCACTTTGCATTTCTCCCCTACCTATGATAGAATGAAATCAAACCTCACGGGTTTCGTCCCTTTTCCGCACCACTGAACAAAAGGAGATTCCAATTATGAAATCCATTCTACGACGAACCACGGCCCTGGTTCTCTGCCTTCTTCTGCTCGGCTCCACCGCTTTTGCTTCGGATGCCCTGGGCGGGAAGATCTATTCCTATACTTTAGATATTTGCGACCAGACCACCCTCACCCGGGAAGTCATGTGGAGTGCTTCCAAGTCCGACCTGCGGACGGAGAACTATGTGACCTACAAACCCTCCTCCAGCGTCTCCCCCGTGGTCAGCTATGGCACCTCCGTGCTGGACAAGCAGACGGTTTACTCCATGGCGAAGGCCCTGGAGAAAAACGGGAAGCGGGTTCTCAGCGGCATCAACGGCGACTACTTCGTCATGGCAACTGGCGATCCCCTGGGCATTGTGGTCACCGATGGGGTCTTGCGCTCCTCCGCTTCTTACCTCAACGCCCTGGGGTTTCGCGCAGATGGCACCGCCTTCATCGGCACCCCCAGCCTGGATCTTAAGGCCAACTTTAAGGGCTATTCCTTAAAAATTGCAGACATCAACAAGGTCCGCACCGCCAATGGCTTTTACATCTTCACCGAGGACTTCGGCGCCACCACCAAAAACACGGTGGCCGGGGTAGACGTCATCCTCACCCCCACCACAGCAGGCAGCCAGCTGAAGATTGGCTCCACCGTCTCCTGCAAGGTGGAGAAAGTCATCGAAGCCACCGGCGCCACCGCCATCCCCAAGGGCAAATTTGTCATGTCCATCTCCAACAAGGCCGGCGCATGGCTCCAGGAAACCATCCGCTCCCTGCAGCCCGGAGACAGTGTGGACATTAAAATCTCCAGCAGCGACACCCGCTGGAACCAAGCCAACTGCGCCGTAGGCGCCATGTACTGGATCTTAAAAGACGGCAAGGTCGATACCTCCATTTCCGATGGTGCTTCTGCTCCCCGCACCGCCGTCGGGGTCAAAGAGGACGGCAGCGTGGTCTTCTATACCATCGATGGCCGCCAGAGCGGCCTGAGCATTGGCGCCACCATTCAGATGGTGGCCCAGCGGCTCCAGGAACTGGGTTGCTCCAACGCGGTCCTTTTAGATGGTGGCGGCTCCACCACGATGGTTTCTACCTATCCCGACTTTAGTACTTCCTCCACCATCAACAGCCCCTCGGAAGGCACCGCTCGGTCGGTGACCAACGCCATTTTCTTGGTGTCTAACCTCTCCCCCACGGGGAAAGCCGGCTCTCTCTATGTAACCCCCAAGAGCCTCACCCTCCTTCCCGGCGCCACCACTCAGTGCACGGTTTCCGCCATGGACACCGGCTGGTATCCGATGGACACCCTGCCAGGAGATATCACCTGGTCCTCACCGGAAAACACCGTCAGCGCAAGCGGCCTCTTCACCGCCCCCAGCACCCCGGGGGTCTACACCGTCTCTGCGGAAAGTGGCGGCGTCACCGGTTCTACCAACATCAATGTTCTCCAGGCAGATTCCATCTATGTCATCAACGAGGCCACAGGCAAAAACGTCTCTACCCTCACCCTCTCTCCGGGGCAAAAGGTAAATCTGTCGGCGTCGGCCTCTTGCAGAACCATTCCCCTTACCGGCGGAGACAGTTCTTTTGCCTGGACTGCAGACGCTGACATTGGTACCATCTCCTCGGATGGGCTCTTCACCGCCGGACCCAACACGGCAACCGGCAAGATTAAGGTTGCCACAGGCCGCTATGCCATTACCATATCTGTGGCAGTGAACGCCCCAGCCCGGTATACCCTCCTCTCCGATTTCGAAGGAGCCACCCCCGACCTCACTGGGAAAAATGCCACGCTGACTCTGGATTCTTCCCAAGCGCAGTATGGCGGCCAAAGTCTCCGGGTAAACTATCAGAACAATGCGGTGCTGTCTACCTCCCGCTCCCTAACTGATACCGACCGTTATGTCTCCCTTTGGGTTTATGGCGATGGCTCTGGCAGCACACTCACCGCCGCCTTCCACGACGCCGACGGCACCTCTGTCACCAGCCCCCTGGCTACCTTGAACTTCACCGGCTGGAAGCAGGTCTCTGCCCAGATCCCCAAAGGCGCCACGTCCTTTGACGGGCTCACCGTTACCGCCGCCAAAGCTGGCACCCTTTGGCTGGATCAGTTGGTGCTGTCCAACGAGAGCACCTGGGATAACACTGCCCCCACAGTTTCCCTATCTGTGAAGGGAAACTCTGTCACAGCAACTATCACAGACAATCTTCAGGGCTCCCTGGATGCCGACCGGATGAAGCTTTCTGTGGATGGACAGTCTGTCCCCTTCCATTGGGAGGCTTCCTCGGGCACCCTCACCGCCACTCTGTCGGGGTTGGGCCAGAGCAGCCATCAGGTCACGGTCACCGCCGCTGACCCCTGCGGCAACCTGGGCCGGGGCTCGGCAACCATCGTCGGCACTGCCAAGAACCCCTTTGCTGACATGACCAACCACTGGGCCCAGACCTACACCGCCCGTCTTCACGAGCTGGGTGTCATTTCCGGCGTAACGGCCGGGGGCACCACAAAGTTCCTCCCCGACCAGAACATCACCCGGGGAGACTTCGCCCTGATGGCCGCCAACTGGATGGGCCTGGATCTGCAAACATACCAGTCCGTCTCCCTCCCCTTCACCGACGCCGGCGCCATCCCCTCCTGGGATCTGAACGCCGTGAAGGCCCTCTACTCCCTGGGAATCATGCAGGGCAGCCAGGCCAAGGATGGCACCCTTCAGGCCAACGCCCGAGCCTCCATCACCCGAGCAGAGGCCATGACCATTCTAGGCCGTCTGACAGAAAAGGGGTATTCCCAGGCAGCACTGTCCGCTTTCTCCGACGCCCCCTCCGTACCCACCTGGGCCAGAGACCACGTGGCCACCTTGGTGGGGATGAAGGTTGTGGGAGGCTCCAACGGCAAGCTTCTCCCCAACTCCCCTGTCACCCGGGCGGAAGTGGCAAAAATGCTCTTTACCCTGTGGTGAGCCGCCCCCTATTTTCCAAGAAAAAAAACTTGCAAATAAAGTTAGATTGTGGTATTATGCTGTGTAATCAATTTTAATACTCATCTTTCAGCGCGAAAGAATCGCCAGGTCCCAGAAGGAAGTTCCCTTGGCTGGGATACGGCAAGGGAAAGGAACTAATATACTATGGCTGTTACAATCATTTCCATCATTCAGGTTCTGGCTGCCGCCGTTCTCATTGTCTTTGTGCTGGGCCAGTCTGGCAAGCACTCTGGTCTGGGCACCATCTCTGGCGCCAGCGACTCCTTCCTGTCAAAAAACAAGGCAAAGTCTGCCGATGCCAAGCTGGCCCGCTGGACCAAGTGGGTTGCATTGGTCTTCATTGTGCTGACTCTGGTGCTGAATTTTCTGTAATGCTTCCTTCCAAAAGGCCCTTCCGCTTGGAGGGGCATTTTGTGTTTATTTTTCCACTTTTTTGAAGAGGTGATTCCCTTATGACTCGCAAAGAAGCCTTTGCAATGCTGGATCGGATGGCCAAAGGAATTGCCGAAATGTTCGGCTCCAACTGTGAAACCGTCATCAACGACCTGGCAGACCCCCTCCATCCAGTCCTTGCCATTTACAATGGCCACGTCTCCGGCCGCACGGTGGGCTCCACGCAGGATGTTACCGGCGTGGAACAGGACCTGTATCTGGACACGGACGTGGTGAATCTTCTGGCTGTGACCCCCACGGGCCAGCAGACCAAAAGCTCCACCTTCTCCATTAAGGGAGAGGACTACCATTTGGGCCTTGGCATCAACTATGACTTCACCCCCCTGGCCTATGCCAACCGGGTCCTGCTGGACCTGATGCACACGGAGGTGGACTTCCACAGCGCCATGTACACCCCCCGGGACACCGGCATCAGCGAACTCTTTGACAGCGCCATTCTCCGGGTGGGCAAACCCGCCCGGGAGATGAACAAAGCCGACCGGCTGCGGGTGATTGAATATCTCAAGAGCATGGACGCCTTCTCCTACCGCCGGGCGGTTCCCTATGTGGCCTCCCACCTGGGGGTGTCCCGCTACACCATTTATAAGTACCTGGACGAGGTCAACGGGAAGCATGAAAAGGAGGAAGAGGTCTAATGCACCAGCAAGCCATCCACGATTATTTTGCCGACAAAGAAGCTCTGCTGGTGGAATCTGTCTCCCGGCTGGTCCGCATTGACAGCACCCTGGGCCCCGCCCTGCCCGGCAAACCCTTTGGCCACGGCCCTGCCGCCGCCCTGGAAGAGCTGCTGGCTCTGGCCCGGGAATGGGGGCTTGCAGGCCAGAATCTGGAGGGCTATGTGGGGGCTGTGGATCTCAACGACCAGGAAACGGCTCTGCACATTCTGGGCCACCTGGACGTGGTGGACCCCGGGGAAGGTTGGACCGTCACCTCTGCCTTTGAACCCAAAGCTGTAGACGGCCTTCTTTACGGCCGGGGCACCGATGACGACAAGGGCCCTGTGGTGGCCGCTCTGCTGGCCATGAAGGCCGTGAAGGATTTGGGCATCCCCTTAAAGCGCAATGTCCGGCTTCTTGCCGGCACAGACGAGGAAACTGGGTTCCGGGATATTAAGTGGTATTACAGCACCCATCCCTATGCCCCTTACACCATCTCTCCCGACGCCGATTTTCCCATCATTAACATTGAAAAGGGCCACTATCAGCCCACCTTCCAGGCCACCTGGGGGCAGGAGACCGCCCTTCCCCGCGTTTGTGAAATCACCGGCGGCCCCCGGCTGAACATGGTCCCCCCCAAGGCCCAGGCCACAGTTCTTGGCTTGCCCTTAGAAACGGTGGAGCGCGCTGTTCAGGCCCTGTCCTTGGAAGCAGAGATCACCTTCGCCTGCCACCAGCAGGGGGAGGGGGTCCACATCCTCTGCTCCGGCCAAAACGCCCACGGCTCCACCCCGGAGGAAGGGCACAATGCCCAGACCGCCCTGGTGACTCTGCTTGCCGAGCTGCCTCTGGCCGATTGTCCCTCAACCCGGGCCATCCGTGCCCTTCACACCTTTTTCCCCCACGGGGACCACGCCGGCCAGGCCCTGGGCATCGCCCAGGCAGATGACCTCTCCGGCCCGCTTACCTTAGCGTTTACCATGCTCACCCTGAACGACACCGGTTGCCAGGGCCGCTTCGACAGCCGCACGCCCTTGTGCGGCACCGATGAAACCATCCGCCAGGTCGCCCAGGCTGCCATGACCCAGGCCGGCTTCACCGTAGAAGGTGAGATCGACCCACCCCACCACGTGCCTGCAGACTCTCCTTTCATCCAGATCCTGGCCAAGTGCTATGAAATGTATAGCGGCCGTCAGAGCCAGTGCCTGGCCATCGGCGGCGGGACCTATGTTCACGACATTCCCGGCGGCGTTGCCTTTGGCGCCAGCATGCCCGGCTTTGTCTCCAACCTTCACGGCCCCGATGAGCGGGTCAATATCGCCGACCTTCTCACCGCTGCCAAGATCTATGCACAGGTCATCCTGGAGCTCTGCACTTAAAGAGCACAAGGAGGGCCCCATGCGCAAAAATCTTGATCTTTTTTTGACCTTTGCCCGCATTAGCGCCAGCTGCTTTGGGGGCGGTTATGCTATGCTCCCCTTTTTCCAGCGGGAGCTGGTGGAGAAAAAGGGCTGGCTCACCGACGAGGAACTCCTGGATCTGAACGCCGTGGCGCAGTGCACCCCTGGTGTCATT
This sequence comes from Evtepia sp., assembly GCA_048184675.1. Taxonomy (GTDB): domain Bacteria; phylum Bacillota; class Clostridia; order Oscillospirales; family Oscillospiraceae; genus Evtepia. The sequence continues at coordinate 6,768 of DBEYYM010000033.1, forward strand.
GCGGTGAACACCGCCACCTTTTGCGGTTACCGTACCCACGGCTTGGCCGGTGCTCTCTGGGCCACCATTGGCATTTTGGTGCCCCCCATGATTATCGTCACCATCATCTCCGCCTTTTTCTGGTCTTTTGCAGAAAATCCCTGGGTGCAGCACGCCCTGGCCGGGGTGCGAGCCTGTGTGTGCGCGCTGATTATCAACAGCACCGTGCGCCTTTACCGCAAGGCCATTCTGGATGTCCCCACCTTTCTGGTCTTTCTGGCGGTCTTTCTGCTGGCAGCCTTTGTGGGGCTCTCCCCTGCAATTCTGGTCATTGGCGCCGGTCTCTTTGGTCTGGCATACGATCGGATCCGAAAGGAGGGCCGCCCATGATTTTCCTCCGTCTCTATTGGGAGTTTCTCCTGGTGGGCCTGTTTTCTATGGGCGGCGGCATGGCCACCGTGCCCTTCCTCTTCGACCTTTCCGCCCGGACTGGCTGGTTCACCACCGCCGACCTGACCACCATGATCGCCATTTCCGAGGCCACCCCCGGCCCCATCGGGGTGAATATGGCCACCTATGTGGGCTATGTCTCTGCCGGTGTCCCCGGCAGCATCATCGCCCCTCTGGGTCTGGTCACTCCGGCGGTGATTATCATTCTGCTGGTGTCTAAAATTTTAAGCACGCTCTGGCAGAATCCTAAAATTAAGGGGCTTTTCCACACCTTGCGTCCGGCTTCCGTGGGGCTCATTGGGGCAGCGGCCTTTTCCGTCTGCGCCGTCTCCCTCTTCCGGGTGGAAGAGGGCATAACCTTCCACTGGCCATCCATTCTGCTCTTTGGCCTTATGCTGGTGGCTATGAACCTGCCCAAAATCAAAAAGCTTCCCTCGGTGTTCTTCATCGCTGTTGCCGCTGTGGCCGGGGTGGTTTTCCAAATGGTGGACTGACCCACCACTCTCTACTTGCCATTTAAACAACAAGCAGACCACACGAAACGTGGTCTGCTTTTTCGTTTGCCCTGGGAAAAAAGCACGGCCCCCAAACAGGGCCGTGCCAGTTTCACAAGATGTCACAACGCGCCGTCTTCTCTCTGGATCTGGGGCGGCGTCTCCGCTCCCTCTCGGACTCTGGCTGCCTCCTGGAGGAAGATCATGCTGCCCAAAGAGGTGTAAGGCAGCGCAATCAGATCAATGGCTCCATAGCTCATCTGAGAGAGGAAATACCAAAGGATGTAACTCAGCCGGAACCGGAAAAAGGCCCCCCGGAAGCCCTTCGTACTCTGGAACCCCCGCCGGAATGTCATAGACAGGCTGTATTCCGGGTGCGCGCACAGGCAATACCGCACCGGCAGGAAAACACTGTGCAGCCAAAATGCGAACAGGGAGGCCACCAAGGCCCAAATCGTGCCAGCCAGCTGAAGCAGGGAGCTGGTGGTGGTGAAGGCCTCCATCGAAGGGGTGGTGGTATAGAACAAATAGAACAGGTAAAAGGCAGGAATGGTCGCCACCAGCCCCACCAGGCGCACCAGCACCTCCAGGATAAACTCCACGACAATGGCCTTGCCCAGCCGGTTTTTCTCCCGGAACCACTGGAAGATTTGAGTCACCTTTCCCTGCTCTCCCCGAAGCGTACCCCAGTACCGCTCCATGGTGCCCAGGCGGAGCGGGGCCGCAATCAGAAAGGCAATGGCGCTCAAGATCAAAAACCGGGCAATTTGGCTATAGGTCAAGGGGATAGCCAGAACCATCTGGGTCAGGTCCATGCGGAAGAGGATGCTGACCCCCTCGGAGTTAAAATAGATTCCGCTGTTGGTGGCCCCATATTGGGCCAGGTCCACCATCCCATAGCTTAGTACCCCGCCCAGCAAATACCGCAGGCCAAACAGGGCCATTTCCACACACACCAGCACCAGGGTCACCCGCATGCAAACGGGGTTTAACATCAGGCGCTTGGCCAACATTTTCATCCCTCGGCGAGGGGGCATTCTGTTTGTCATGTTGTTTCCTTTCTGGCGCTCAGACTACAGTCCGTACTGCGCAGCATCTTCCGGGCTCACCAAAACCACCTTGTCTCGGCTGCGGTACACACTGGTGCTCTCCAGCTTGGTGTCTTTCAGTTTCCCATTTTCATAGAGATTCCGGTAGACCTTCACCGTGTACCCCGTGTAGGGGGTGACACTGACCCGGGTAGAGCCGGCAGGAACGCTGCTATCCACCTTGTAAACGGTGTTATAGCCGGTGGTCCCCACCACTTGGTTGGTCATTTCCACGGTGATATTGTCGCTCTTGGTGCCCAGGATGTTCACCGTCAGGGTCCGGCCGGACACAGAGCCCACCAGCTTCACCGGGAAGGGGGTGTTGTTCTTAAACCGGAAATCCTTGGCCCCGTAATATACTGTGGCGTCCATGCCGTCGGGCACATAGCGGGTGATATAGCCGTGGGGATACCGCTCCACAATCTCCAGGTTGGCCCGCAGCGAGGCCAGGTAGATGGTAGAGGACCCCTGGCAGACCCCGCCGCCAATCTCCTGCACCGTCTCCCCGGAGACATAGGCCGGCGCCGGCAGAAAGCCTCGGGCCGCCGTGCGGCTGCCCACAGTGCCGTTATAGGAAAACTCCTCCCCTGGCATCAGAACGGTGCCGCTGAAAAGCTGCGCGGCCAGCTTAATGTTCTGAACCCGGTTGGCGCTGCCGGAAATGTTTGTAGAGCAGCTGCCCAGCACATCCTGATAGAGCTGGGGTGTCAGGTCCGCCACCGTGGTTTCTGGTTGGGTGATGGTCAGGGGAACCTCCTGGGTTTCCCCCCAATCCAGGCCATCAAAGACCCCCTGGGCCTCTTCTGCAGAGAAGGAAATGCCCACGTGATCGGTTTGGAATACCTTTTGCTCCTTGTCAAACTTGGCGTTTTGAACCTGAACCTCTACCTCCCCCAGAACTGCATTCAGATCCAGTTCCTCGGGCAGCGTTTGCTGGAGCTCCACGGTAAACTGCGGCTGCGCCCCGGCCAGCTCCACGATGTCGTTTCGGCCCAAATAGTCCAGGATTTTTTCCTTTATGGCCTCCCGGTCCACCTGGTTGCCAGGCTGCCCTTTGGTGAGGACCAGCTGGGTGTCGTTGGTCTCCCACGAGGGCTCCACCGGCTCACAGGCCAGGGTTTCTTCCACTTGGCTCAGAATGCTCTCCAGATTTTCACTGTTCTCATAGACCGGCAGAACCTCTTCCCCCTGAAACAGGCACTTCAGATAGACGCCACCCCGGGCGCCAAAGGACAGGGTGTTGCCCACCTGCCAGGCCTGTTCCGTGGAGGCGGCACAGTCTGTGGCCACGCTGGAGAGGGGAACCTCCACCGTCATTTCCTCGCCCTCTGCCGTTCTTGCCTGAAACACCACGCCTCGGTTGTGATCGGGCGGGGTGTCCTCCACGGCCTTTTCCAGGGTGGCCTGGGCCTCTTGCAGGGTCAAACCGCCCAGATCCACACCGCTTACGGTGACATTGGGATAAATCTTTCCACTGCCCGCTACCCCGCACAGGGCGCAGTATCCGCCCACCAAAAGGGCAGCTACAATGCAGCAGATCAAAAGGGGTTTCTTCCGGGAGCGGCCCATGGCCTGCTCGCCGCCAGTTTCTTTTTTGTTCTTTAGGGCCATGCTATCTCCCCTTTCCCGGCCGACAGGTTCCTGCGGCCGCTTCTCTATCTTACGCCGGTTTTGCCCCGCCGGTCCTCGCGCAGAGAACCCTGGCAAAAAACAGCAGTCTTCGACATGCCTATGGTTAGGTTATATTATATGGAATTATGCGGAAAAAATCAACACGGAGGGTCAGGTAATAATCCCTTAACTTCGCCCCCTCTTTTTCCCCCAGCATATTTACTTTTTCGTGGAAATCTCTATAATGAAGGGACAAAGAACTTCCCCACCGAGAAAGGAGCCTCTCTATGAAGCCCAACACCATCTGGGCCGCTTATTTCAGCGCCACAAATACCACCAAGCAGGTGGTCACCCAGATTGCCCGCCGCCTGGCAAGCCAGACCGGATGTCCTCTGGAAACCTTTGACTTTACGCATCCCCAGGTCCGCAAAGAACCCAAAGCCTTCTCCCCCGGGGACCTAGTGGTCTTCGGCACCCCGGTCTATGCTGGCCGGGTTCCCAATTTGCTCATCAAATATGTGGCCTCTGTCCAGGGAAAGGGTGCCCTGGCCATACCCGTGGTCTGCTATGGCAACCGCGCCTATGACGACGCCCTCATAGAGCTGCGAAACACCCTGGAGGCCGGGGGATTCCACACCGTGGCTGCCGCCGCCTTTTCCTGCCAGCACGCTTTTTCCGACAGCCAAAACGCCGGCCGCCCGGATATCAGCGACCTGACCATCGCCACCGGCTTTGCCGATCAGGTCTTTCACAAGGTGGAGAACCTGGCTGCACCGGAGGCACCTGTGCCAGTCAAGGGCAACGATCCCATCGGCCCTTACTATACCCCCCGGGACCGCTATGGCAACCCCATCAACATTCTAAAAGTCAAGCCCAAAACCACCGATGATTGCACCCAGTGCGGCCACTGCGCCGCGGAATGTCCCCTGGGGGCCATCGACCCCGAGGATGCCCACCTGATTCCCGGCAAGTGCATGAAGTGCAACCGCTGCGTCCGCGTCTGCCCCCAGCACGCCAAGTACTTCGACGATCCCAACTACCTCTACCACAAAACCGAGCTGGAGGACCAGTTCTCCTGGCCCCGGAAAACCCCGGAGCTCTTCCTGTAATGCTCCAGGTCTATGAAAACAGACCCGCTGTCATAAGTTTACATGAATAGACCTAATTTGTCAAGAAATCCCCGGCTTCCCGATGGGAAGCCGGGGATTTTTCGCTTTTCATCGTTGCCTTTCCTCACCCCACCGGGGTTGGCACCATGGTGCCCAGCATTTTGGCAATGAGCTTGCCGTCGGCGGCATCCCGGACCTCTGCCTCGGTGATAATGAGGGTTCGGCCTGCCTTTACCACCTGGCCAGTGGCAATGATCTCCTCAGCCAGGACGGGACGGAGGAGGTTTACCTTAAACTCCGCCGTCAAAACCTCATAACCTTCCGGCATCATGGTCAGGGCGGTGTAGCCGCAAGTGACATCGGCAATGGTGGCCACCACGCCTCCATGAAGGAGCCCCTGCTGCTGCCCCAGCTCTGCCCGGCGCTTACAGGAGATGGCAACCTTCCCCTTCTCCACAGACCGCAGCTCCGCCCCGATGAGGGTCAAAAAATTCTGTTTGTGAAAGCTCTCCTCCACCCGGCGGTAGAGTGCCTCGTTTTCTGCTGCACGCTCTTGTGCCATGCCGTTTTCCTCCCCTGTCAGGTTTTTCTCTAGGATATCACCGAAAATAGCATAAGTAAAACAAAAAATTTGAATTCAAGTATTAAAAAAGATGAACTATCGATGGCACAAAAAATCCCGGCCCAGGGCAGTGCTCGGGCCGGAATCCTCTCTTTTTATGGCTTACGCCGTCTGCCCATTGGGGCCGGGCAGGGTGGTGTTTTCAAACAGCTGGGTGGGGTCTCCCCAATCCTCTCCATTGGGCCCGATGGTGTGGAACCCAAACTTTTCGTAATAGTTGCTGTGCTCGGAGGCCAGATAAATCCTGGCAAAGCCCAGCTCCCAACCCTGGCGGCGGGCGTGATCCAGGAGGCGGGGGCTCAGGTGCCTGCCGCGGAAGGCCGGGTCCACATAGAGGGTGGGGATCCACAGGCCCTTTTTCCCCCTCCCCAAAATCTCCTGGATGGCCAGGGTATAGCCCCCCACCACCCGCTCTCCTTCCACAGCAAGGTAAGCTGCCGGGAGGGGGCCTCTGGTCCGAAGCACCTTTTCCATGTGCTTCTTGATCCACGGCATGCAAGTTGGCCAATGGTTTTCCAGGCTCTCTAGCATGGCGGGAATGTACTCTGGGTGTTCTCGAATGGAATAGAGCTTCATCACTGCCCCTCCTTTCCAGGGTACGTGACGGCTACCATGTCCTTCTTTGGGGCGTTCCTTCCCCAGCTATAGTATAGTCTTTTTCGCCAAAAAATCAACTGCTGTGCAGAATTTTTCTCACAAATTCTACACAGCAGTTATTTTTCATCCTAAGAACGGAGAGGTCCTCACTCCTCCATGGCGGTGATGAGGCCCACCCGCCGGGCGTGGCGGCCGCCCTCAAACTCGGTGTTCAGAAAGACCTCCACAATCCGCTCGGCCAGGTTGCCGCCGGTAAAGCCGGCCCCCAGGGCCAGCATGTTGGCGTCGTTGTGCCGGCGGGTCATTTCTGCAGAGAGGGAGTCGCTGCACAGGGCGCAGCGGATGCCCTTGACCTTGTTGGCGGTGATGGAGATGCCAATGCCGGTGGTGCAGATGACGATGCCCTTGTCACACTGGCCAGAGGCCACCGCCTCGGCCGCGGCCTTACCAAAGACGGGATAGTCGCAGCTTTCCTTGCTGTCACAGCCAAAGTCCTTATAGGGGATGTTTTCCTTGTCCAGATAAGCCTTGATCCGCTCCTTCAGATCGAAGCCGCCGTGGTCGGAACCCAATGCGATCATGGTCCTCTCCTCCTTTTATTTCAGCCGGATCATGTCCGGCTTGCGCTCGTGATAGACGGCCACATAGCGGAAACCGCAGTCTGCCATGATGGCATAGGCCTCTTGGATCCCTCGGCCCAAGGGCTCCGGGGCGTGGGCGTCGGAACCCACGGTGATGATCTCTCCCCCCAGCTCCTTGTAATCCTTCAGCAGTGGGATCCACTCTGTCAGGGTCTGCCCCTTCCAGGTGTTGATCTCAATGCCCCGGCCAGACTGGATGGCCAGCCGGAGGATCTCCCGGATCTGGTCCCGGTACCGGGCCAGGCTGGGGGTGTCGTAGGGGCCATTCATATACCGCAGGGGGTAGATCACATGGCCCACCACGTCGTAATAGGGGGCAGCGGCCATTTTTAGCATGGATGTAAAGTAGTTGTCCAGGGCTTTGTAGCAATCCTCCAGGGTGTCGTAGGACAGCATGAAGAAATCCCGTCCCCCGTCTTTCTCATCCATATTATGACAGGATCCGATGACAAAGTCCAGCCCCGGCTCACTGAGAATTTTTTCCGACGCCTCGGGGTAAAGATGGGCCATGCCAAACTCAATTCCCATGGGTAAATCCAGTTGGGTGCCGAAGGCGTCCAGCATTCCCTTGCGCTCCTTGCGCACTGGGGCCCAGTCGTATTCCAGCACCCGCTCCCCCTCCAGGCTCAGCAGGTCACAGTGGTCGGTGAGACACATGGTCTTCAGGCCCAGCTCCCGGGCCCGCTGGGCCATCTGAAGCATGGGGGCGTTGCTATCTGGGGAACACTTGGAGTGGGTGTGACAATCCGCGAGAAACATATCTTTATCCTTTCCTGTTCAGGGGCGGTTACTTCTTCTTCCGTCGGTGAAACACCGACTTCTCTTCACTTTGACCGCCGGAGGCAGGAACCTCCCCCATGGTCTCAGCAAACTTCCGCAGGGCCTGCTTCTGTTCTTCGTTCAGGTTTCTGGGGATCTCCACCCGGATGGTGACATACTGATCGCCCCGACCCCGGCCATTGAGGATGGGCACACCCCTGCCCCGCAGGCGGAGGGTGGTCCCCGGCTGGGTGCCCGGCTCCACCTTGCACTTGATCTTGCCGTCCAGAGAGGGGATCTCAATCTCACTGCCCAGGGTGGCCTGCAGAACGGAGACCGCCTGGTCCAGATAGATGTGGCTTCCCTCTCGGCGCAGCTGGCTGTGGGGCCGCACGTTGATGCCCACAATCAGGTCCCCGGCGGGGCCGCCGTTGCGGCCCATATCCCCCTGGCCCCGGACGGAAATGGCCTGGCCATTGTCAATACCAGCGGGGATCTTCACGCTGACCTTCTTCTGCCGGCGCACGCCGCCGCTGCCGCCGCAGGACTTGCACTTCTGGTGAATAATCTTGCCCTCGCCCCGGCAGTTGGGGCAGACAGTGGAGGTGGACATGGTGCCAAACATGGTCCGCTGCTGCATCCGCACCTGGCCGGAACCGTGGCACTCAGGGCACACCTCCGCCGTGGTTCCCGGCTCGCAGCCGGTGCCGCCGCAGGTGTCGCAGGCCTCCACGTGGGAGATAGTCACCTCTTTGTCGCAGCCAAAGGCGGCCTCCTCCAGGGTCAGGGACAGGCTGCTGCGCACAGTAGCGCCCTTAGCCGGGCCAGTGCGGGACTGACCGCCACCGCCGAAGCCGCCAAAGCCGCCTCCAAAGAAGGACCCAAAGATATCCCCCATATCAAAGCCGCCAAAACCACCGCCGCCACCGGCACCAAAGTTGGGATCCACCCCGGCAAAGCCGAACTGGTCGTACTTGGCCCGTTTGTCCTTGTCGGAAAGGACCTCATAGGCCTCATTGATCTCCTTAAAACGGGCCTCGGCCTCCTTGTCGCCGGGATTCAGGTCGGGGTGATTCTGCTTGGCCAGCTTCCGATAGGCTTTTTTCAGCTCATCGTCCGAGGCGCCCTTTTTGACCCCCAGGACTTCATAGTAATCTCTTTTATTCTGGTCTGCCATGGTTTTTTCACCTCACAATAGGCTCCACAGAGGGGACGGCCGCCCCCTCATTGCATGAACCGATATCACACAAGCAAGGGGACAGGAAATCCTGTCCCCCGCTGGCGCGTTGGATTCGTTATTTTTACTGATCGTCCACCACGGTGTAGTCGGCGTCCACCACATCGTCGGGACCCTGGCCAGCGTTGCCGCCGGGCTGCTGGCCGCCAAAGTTGGCGCCGCCCATGTCGGGGCCAGGCTGGCCGGCCTGGGCGCCTGCCTGCTGGTACATCTTCTCGCTGACCTTGTAGAAGGCCTGGGTCAGGCTCTCGGTGGCAGCCTTGATGGCGGCGGTGTCGGTGCCCTTCAGGGCCTCCTTCACCTTGTTCACCTCGGCCTCCAGCTCGCTGATCTCGCTGGCGTCCAGCTTATCCTTCATCTCCTCAATGGTCTTCTCGCTCTGGTA
>DBEYYM010000034.1:0-3142 GCA_048184675.1 Evtepia sp.
GATGTTCAGCGCTACGCAAGCATCAACGGCCTCACTGTTCTGGATCTTACCTTGATCCGAGAACACTGCCCCAGCGCCCACGACCATGACAGACAGCATCATGGCCAAGCAAAGCACCAGGCTCAGAACCTTCTTCTGGGGGGATCCTTTGTCTATCAAGGGGTTTCCCCCAAATTTCCCACATTTTTCCCACAAATTTCACACAGTTTTTTCCCGCACACTCGTGGTTGTTTTCTTCCCTTTGGGGTTTAATTTTGCTATGTTATTGTGGAGTACTTTTTGGTCTCGGTGGGTATAGATGTTCGCTGTGACAGAGATATTGGCGTGGCCCATAAGCTCCTTGGCCACGTTGATGGGGACACCGGCCCGCTGGAGGTCGGTGCAAAATGTATGGCGGAGACAATAGGGTGTGAGGTCAGGGGCAATGGCGTGCTGGGTGATCTCCCCGTTTCGGACTTTTGCCCCCATGTGGAGATCCAGGTCATGGGCAAAGGAATTCCAAAGCCGGCGGAGGCTGTTGGCGCTGCGGACACCACCGTTGGCCGAGGGAAAGACGGGAGCATCCGGTGCCTGGCGGGCCTCCAGAAGGCGATCTCGGAGCTCCTGGCGCATGGGGATATCCCGGACTCCGGCGGGGGTTTTAGGGACCTTGATGGCCCGCGTGCCACTTTCTATGGCCTTGTAAACGTGGATTTCATTGCGCTCAAAGTCAATGTCTTTCCAGAAAAGCGCAGCGGTCTCCCCGGGGCGCAGGCCAGTGTAGAGGATTGTCAGCACCCACAACCCCGCCGGGTGGGTCTGGGCTACCGCCAGGATGTGTTTCCGCTCCTCTTTGGTAATGGGCCGATGGCTCCGCTTTACGCTTTCTGGCAAAAGGAGGCCTTCGGCGGGATCGTAGATGATGAGCCGGGACCGGCGGGCCTGCCGGAAAAGCTCCTGCATCACCATCCGCAGCTTCGACACGTGAGAATAGGACATGCCCGCCTGGGTGTTTAGGATGGTCTGCAGGTGGAGATCCCGGACGTCCTTCAGCCTCATATCGCCGATGGCAGGGTGGATATAGCCGTTGTATTTCTCATCATAGGCGCCCAAACTTTTCTGGGTGATGCCGGAGGGGGATTTGTAAGTTTCCTTCCATTGGAGAAACCACTGATCCACGGTGGTGTTTCCGCTGGTGGCGAACTCCCCTCGTTTCAAAGAGTTAACCAGCTCGGCTAATTTTTCACAAGCTTCCTGTTCGGTTTTTCCCCGGACTTCGTAACGCCGGTTTTCCCATGTGATGGTCTTTCGAATGTAGTTGTATTTTTCCATAGTAAAAACCTCCTGTTGTAGAGTTATCGTACAACAGGAGGTCGAATTTTGTCATCAGGTCTCCGAAGAAAACTGACACATTATGACACGCTTACTCAGACAGAAGCAGTCGGTCGCTTTGAATGTTGAATTTCTCCAGCAGATCCCGGACGGTGAGGTTTTTCTTTTCCTCCCCACGGATATCCACCACCACACGGCCAGAGTCCATCATAATCAGGCGATTGCCGTATTGGATGGCGTTTTTCATGTTGTGGGTGACCATAAGGGTGGTCAGGTTGTCCCGGGCCACAATCTCCTCTGTGAGCTGGAGGACTTTATCTGCAGTCTTGGGGTCCAAAGCGGCTGTGTGTTCGTCCAGCAGGAGGAGGTGGGGCTTTTTCAGGGTAGCCATCAGCAGGGTCAATGCCTGGCGCTGGCCGCCGGAGAGGAGGCCCACCTTGCTGGTCATCCGGTTTTCCAGGCCCAGGCCTAGGGCAGCAAGCTGCTCCCGGTACTGCTCCCGCTCCCGGTTGGAGATTCCCCGGCCCAGGCCCCGGAGCTGACCCCGGCGGTGGGCCAGGGCCAAATTTTCCTCAATGCCCATGGTGGCGGCGGTGCCCATCATGGGGTCCTGGAAGACCCGGCCCAGATACTTGGCCCGCTTGTGCTCGGGCAGGTTGGTCAGGTTGACACCATCCAGTGTGATCGTGCCGTAGTCCGCCGGGAAGACCCCGGCGATCAGATTCAGCATGGTGGATTTGCCTGCGCCGTTGCCGCCGATGATGGTGACGAAATCCCCGTCCTCCAGGGTCAGATCCAGGCCGTCGATGGCCCGCTTCTCGTTGACGGTGCCGGCGTTGAAGGTTTTATAGAGTCCTTTCAGTTCAAGCATGCGGAGCAGCCTCCTTCTTTGCGGGGGATTTTTTCTTGCCCCGGAAGTACTTGCCCTTCCAATAGGGGACGGCCAGGAAGATGGCCACCACGACAGCGGAGAGCAGCTTGAGCAGGTTGGCGTCCAGACCCATCTGGATCACGATCTGGATGACCACATAATAAATGATCGAGCCGAAGGCCACGGCCAGGAGCCGAAGGGCGAAGTTGTGGAAGATCCGGCTGAACACGGCCTCGCCGATAATCACGGCGGCCAGGCCGATGACGATGGCGCCACGGCCCATGCTCACGTCGGAGAAGCCCTGATACTGGCTAAGCAAGGCGCCGGAGAGGGCCACCAAGCCGTTGGAGAGCATCAGGCCCAGGACCTTGTTCAGGCTGGTGTTGATGCCCTGGGCGCGGCTCATGTTGGGGTTGGCGCCGGTGGCGCGGATGGCACTGCCCAGCTCCGTGCCAAAGAACCAATACAGCACGGCAATGAGCAGCACAATCACGATGGCAACCACCACCAGGGGATTGCGCAGGGCGGTTTCCTTGACCCAGCGCAGGGAGACCAGCAGGTCATATTTGTCCACATTGATGGCTTGGTTGGCCTTGCCCATGATCTTTAGGTTGATGGAATACAGGGAGAGCTGGGTTAAGATACCGGCCAGGATCGCCGGAATCCCCATGAAGGTGTGAAAGATGCCCGTGAGCAGTCCCGCCAGCAGACCGGCGATCAGGGCCACCAGCATGGCGATCCACACGTTGTAGCCCGCCAGCATCATCATAATGCAGACCGCGCCGCCGGTGCCCAGGGTGCCGTCCACGGTCAGGTCCGCCACGTCCAAGATCCGGAAGGTGATGTACACGCCGATGGCCATGATGCCCCAGATGAGCCCTTGGGCCACCGCTCCGGGCAGGGCGCCAGGCACAGTGGCGAGCCGTCCTATCAAAGTCGCTATCACAGTGAGTCCTCCTC
>DBEYYM010000035.1:0-10497 GCA_048184675.1 Evtepia sp.
TAGAGTCCCTTCTGGCCCAAAGAATCACGTCTCCCCCTCAACACCCCAAAAAAGCAGAAAGGCCCTGCCTGTCAAACCCGACAAGCAGAGCCTTTTTCCTATTTTTTCGTGTGCACCAGCAAATTTTCCAGCTCCCGGGCAGCCGGGGTAATCTGAGCCTCCATCCGGTCGCGGAGCTCCCGGGCGTGGATCATCTCCTGGCTGCGAATGCCGCCGCTGGTGGCGGGGCGGCCGGGGCCAAGAAAACTATTGCTCAGGACAGCCATCCGCCACAGGCCCGATAGGTATTGCCTGGCTTCCGTGGGCTTGAGCAAATGCTCCGCCGTCAGGGCCGTGCGTCCCTTCCCCTCGGTGTGCAGCCTAGGGGAATTCACCTGGCGCTTTTCCTCCAGCAAGATCAAATCCAAGGCCATCTCCATGCGAAAGTGGGAGGCCCCCTCCGCCATCCAGCCATAGATGGGGGGATGGACCGTGTCGTCCAGCAGCTGGTGCAGGATATAGCCCGCCGCAAAGCTGCGCGCCGTGGGGCTCCCCTGCTGGATGGCCTGGGTCAGGTCGGGCAGGGACTCCTGCCGCCACCACTTGTGCAGGTGGTCAGAGATCTTCTTGGTCCGAAAGGAAAAAATCAGTGGGTCCGGGCCGTATAGGCCCAAGTGGAACACCGGCAGATCGTCGGCGCAGAGCTGGCGCAGGTCTGGGGGAAGCTGTTCCAGCACCCGCAGGCCGAAATAAGTATGGGCGTTGTGATCGGCCATCATACCGCCTCCAATCCCTTTTATGATACGCCCATTTGGAGGCAAAGTCTACCGGAAATATATGGATATTCTGCGGGTTCTCCTTCAAATGATGTACCCACCGTTGGGGGCAAGCACCTGACCGGTAAAAAAGTCTCCCGCTGGGGAGGCCAGAAACCAAATGGCCTCAGCCACCTCCTGGGGGGTACCCAGACGCTCCAGGGGGGTCTCCTCCGCCAGGGCGTCCTTGGTTTCCTGGGAGAGCAGCCCGTTCATCTCGGTCTCAATGACCCCCGGGGCCACGCAGTTGACGGTAATCCTAGAGGGACCCAGCTCCTTGGCCAGGGCCTTGGTCAGGCCGATGACCCCCGCCTTGGCGGCAGAGTAAGCCACCTCGCAGGAGGCCCCCACCTGGCCCCACATGGAGGAGAGGGTGATGATCTTACCCGCCTTCCGGTGGAGCATATCCGGCAGAGCCGCCTGGCAGCAGTGGAAAACCCCATCCAGGTTGACCCCCATCATCTCCCGCCAGCCTGCGGCGGTGAGGTCCGTGAAGAGCTCCTGCCGGGCGATGCCAGCGTTGCACACCAGCACGTCGATCCGGCCAAAATCCTGGAGAAAGGCGGCCATCATCTGGTCCACCTGGTCCCGCTGGGACACGTCTCCGGGGTACAGGCCCACAGGAACCCCCAGGCCCCTCAGCTCCTCGGCCAGGGCCTGGGCCTTGGCCTCTGATTGGCGGTAGTTGATCCCCACGCCGTAGCCCTCCCGGGCAAACCGCCGGGCCGCTGCGGCCCCGATGCCCCGGGAAGCCCCGGTGATGAGGACGGTTTTTCGATCAGACATTGAACCGGAAGAGGACCACATCGCCATCCTGCATCACGTATTCCTTGCCTTCCGACCGGACCAGGCCCTTCTCCTTGGCAGCGGTCATGGAGCCGCCGCAGGCCTCCAGGTCGGTAAAAGAGACCACCTCTGCCCGGATAAAGCCCCGCTCAAAGTCCGTGTGGATCTTGCCAGCGGCCTTGGGGGCCTTGGTGCCCCGGGTGATGGTCCAGGCCCGGCACTCGTCCTCGCCGCAGGTCAGGTAGGAGATGAGGCCCAGCAGGGTGTAGCTAGCCTGAATCAGCCGGTCCAGACCGGACTGCTCCACCCCCAGGTCTTCCAGGAAGAGTTCCCGGTCCTCAGGGTCCATGGCGGCGATGTCCGCCTCCACATTGGCGCAAATGGGGATCACCTGGGCGTTTTCCTCCTGGGCGGCCTTCACCACCGCCTGGTAGTAGGGGCTGGCCTCGTGGTTCTTAAACCCATCCTCGTCCATGTTAGCAGCGAAGATCACGGGCTTCAGGGTGAGCAGGTCGGCGGTAGCCAGAATCTCCCGCTCGTCCTCGTCACAGGGATAGCTCCGGGCAGACTTCCCGTCGTTGAGCCAGGCCAAAAGGCCCTTAAAGACCTCGGCCGAGTGGAGGAACTTCTTGTCCCCCTTGCCCGCCTTGGTGTCCTTGTCGATGCGGCGCTCCACCATTTCCATATCCGCCATGACCAGCTCCAGGTCAATGATCTCAATGTCCCGGGCGGGGTCGCAGCTTCCCTCCACATGGATGATGTTGGTGTCATCAAAGCAGCGGACCACATGGACAATGGCGTCGGTCTCCCGGATGTTGGCCAGGAACTTGTTGCCCAGGCCCTCCCCCTTAGAGGCCCCCTTCACCAGGCCGGCGATGTCCACAAACTCGATAACCGCAGGGGTCTTTTTCTTGGGGTTGTAGATTTCCGCCAGTTTGTCCAGCCGCTGGTCGGGAACCGTGACCATGCCCACATTGGGGTCGATGGTGCAGAAGGGGTAGTTGGCAGACTCTGCCCCCGCGTTGGTGATGGCGTTAAAGAGGGTGCTCTTGCCCACGTTGGGCAGACCCACAATGCCTAATTTCATGGTGTTGACCATTCCTTTCTCTCTGGGGCGGCGCCCCGGTATCACGCCCCTGCCCCCGGGCCCTTCCGGTGAAAGTGGCGGTGTTGTAACAGTATCTGTTTTATTATAGTAGAAAAGCGGGAAAAACACAAGGGGTCCCCCGCTCCTCTCTCTGTCCCGCAGCCTTTCCGTCATTTTCCCGAAAAAGAAGGGATTCCTGCATTTTCGACCGGATCCCCTTTTGTGCGACAAGCTGAATTTACCAGAAAAGCGTTTCTTTTTTTGAGGAAACCGCTTAATTTTCACCTTTTTACGGGATGATATTGAATTTTTTTTCGTCTTGCAGTAAAATGCAAGCTGTATTATAACGACAGTTTGTCAGGAGCGAGGCGAAGGAACCCATGCTGAATATTGTTCTAGTGGAACCGGAGATCCCCATGAACACCGGCAACATCGCCCGGACCTGCGCCGCCACCCGCAGCCGCCTGCATCTGGTGCGCCCCCTGGGATTTGACATCAGCGACCGGGCGGTCAAGCGGGCCGGTTTAGATTATTGGCACATGGTGGACCTTCGGGTCTATGATGATTTAGAGGACCTCTTCCGTAAAAATGAGATCACAGACCTGTGGCTGGCCACCACCAAGGCCCCCCAGGACTATGCCCAAGCCCAATTTCGGGACGGCTGCTGGCTCTTTTTCGGCAAGGAGACCGCTGGCTTGCCCCAGTGGTTCCGGCAGGCCCATGCCCACCGCTGCCTCCGCATCCCCATGCGCCCGGAGGCCCGCAGCCTGAACCTGGCAAACTCTGTAGCGATTCTAACCTACGAGGCACTCCGCCAGCTGGAGTTTCCCCAGCTGAGCGGAGAAGGAGAAATGCGGACGGACCCGCCCGCTTCTGCGGAGCTGTGAGACCCAGACGACCCGTCCATAAAATTGAAATGAAGGGGCTTTTTTTCTGATGAATTATGACAAGAAGACCATCCGGGACATCGACGTCGCCGGAAAAAAGATCCTCCTGCGCTGCGATTTCAACGTACCCCACGACAAGGCTACCGGTGTCATCCATGACGACACCCGTATCGTGTCCACCCTGCCCACCATTCGCTATCTGCTGGAGCAGGGTGCCGCCGTTATCCTCCTGTCCCACATGGGCCGCCCCCACGGCCAGTGGAAGAAGGAGCTCTCCCTGTTCTCCGCCCGGGATCACCTGGAGAAGCTCCTGGGCATCCCCGTCCCCATGACCCAGGACGTGCTGGGCCCCGATACCAAGGAAAAATGCGCCGCCCTCCAGCCCGGACAGGTGGTGCTGGTGGAAAACCTCCGCTTCCGCATTGAGGAGGAGCAGAACGACCCCGATTTCGCCCGGGAGCTGGCCTCTCTTGCCGACCTATTCGTCTTCGACGCCTTTGGCGCTGCCCACCGCGCCCACGCCTCCACTGAGGGCGTGGCCCACTACCTGCCCTCTGTGGCCGGCCTGCTGGTGGAAAAGGAGCTGACCTTCATGGGCAAGGCCCTGGAAAACCCCAAGCGGCCCCTGGTGGCCATCTTAGGGGGCGCCAAGGTCTCCGATAAAATCGGCGTGATCAACGCCCTGCTGCAAAAGGCCGATACCATCATCATCGGCGGCGGCATGTCCTATACCTTCCAGGTGGCCCTGGGCAACCAAATCGGCACCTCCCTGCTGGACGCCGACCACGTGGACTACGCCCGGGACATGATTGCCAAGGCCAAGGAAATGGGTGTCAACCTCCTGCTGCCCCAGGACAACATCGCCACCAAGGAATTTGCCGCCGACGCCGAGCCCGTTCTCGTCACCCCCGATGCCTTCCCCAACGACCTTATGGGCATGGACATCGGCCCCAAGACCATCGAGGCCTTCTCTCAGGCCATCCAGGGGGCAGGCACCGTCATTTGGAACGGCCCCATGGGGGTCTTTGAGTTCCCCGCCTTTGCCAAGGGCACCAACGCCGTGGCCGCCGCCATGGCCCAGCAAACCGACGCCATCACCATCGTGGGCGGCGGCGACTCCGCTTCCGCCGTGGAAAAGAGCGGCCAGGCCGCCAAGTTCTCCCACATCTCCACCGGCGGCGGCGCCTCTTTGGAGTTTTTGGAGGGCCTCGTCCTGCCCAGCATTGCCTGTCTGGCTGACAAGTAACAGGCTGGGAGGAACTGAGGACCTATGAACAGAAAATACCGCAAAACCATCATTGCCGGCAACTGGAAGATGCACAAAACCGCCACCGAGACCAAGGCCTTTGCCGAGCGCCTGAAAAGCGCCATTCCCCGGGCCAAGCGGTGCAGCATCGTGCTGTGTGTCCCCTTTGTGGATATTCCCGCTGCCGTAAAGCTCCTCAAAGACAGCCGCATCGCCGTGGGGGCCCAAAACCTCCACTGGGATGCCAGCGGCCCCTACACTGGGGAGATCTCCGCTGCCATGCTAGCCGACCTGGATGTGAAATACGTCATCATCGGCCACAGCGAGCGCCGCGCCCTCTTTGGGGAGACCGACCTCATCATCAACAAAAAGGTCCACGCCGCCCTGGATGCCGGCCTGCGCCCCATCCTCTGCGTGGGGGAAGATCAGCAGCAGCGGGAGCTGGGGGTCACCCTGGAGTTCATCACCTACCAGCTCAAAGCCGCCCTGGCCGGGGTCAGCCCCGAGGATATGCGCCGGGTGGTCGTGGCCTATGAGCCCATCTGGGCCATCGGCACCGGCCAAACCGCCACCCCTGACCAAGCTGGAGAGGTCTGCGCTGCCATTCGCAGCGTTCTGAGAAAGCTCTATGGGGCCCGGATCGCCCGGTCCACCACCATCCAATACGGCGGCTCCATGAACGAAAACAACGCCGAGGCCTTGCTGGCCCAGGAGGATGTGGACGGCGGACTCATCGGCACCGCCTCCCTGGATGCAGAGAAACTCCTCCAGATTATTTACACCGCCAACCAAGACGGCTGAACGCCAACGGAGCTAAGACTCCGGGAACCGAGGGAAAAGGTTTTATGAAAACTCCGACAACACTCATCATCATGGACGGCTTTGCCCTGGGCGAGGATATCCCGGGCAACGCCGTGCAGACCGCTTCCACCCCCCAGCTGGACTATTTCTTCTCCCAGTACCCCTTCTGCCAGCTGGAGGCCTCCGGCCTGGATGTGGGCCTGCCCAAAGGGCAGATGGGAAACAGCGAAGTGGGCCACACAAACATCGGGGCCGGCCGGGTGGTCTTCCAGGACCTGCCCAAAATCAGCCAGGCCATCGAAGACGGCTCCTTCTTTCAAAACGCCGCTTACCTGGAGGCCATTCAGGCCTGTAAGGACACCAGCAGCGCCCTCCACCTGATGGGCCTGCTCTCTGACGGCGGCGTTCACAGCCACATCACCCACCTCTTTGCCCTGCTGGAGCTGGCCAAAAACTGCGGCTTGGAGCAGGTCTACGTCCACGTTTTCCTGGACGGGCGGGACGTCTCCCCCACCTCGGGGCTGGACTATGTGCGCCAGCTCCAGGCCAAACTCCAGGAACTGGGTGTGGGGCAGATTGCCGACGTGATGGGCCGTTACTACGCCATGGACCGGGACAGCCGGTGGGACCGCCTCCAGCGGGCCTACGACGCCATTGCCACCGGCGCAGGCCCCCTCTTCCCCGATCCCTGCCAGGCCATCCAGGCCTCTTACGATGCCGGAGTCACCGACGAGTTTATGGAACCTGTC
The DNA here is from genome assembly GCA_048184675.1 of Evtepia sp. GTDB lineage: Bacteria > Bacillota > Clostridia > Oscillospirales > Oscillospiraceae > Evtepia. The sequence continues at coordinate 6,351 of DBEYYM010000035.1, forward strand.
ATTTGCACCCAAGGCGGCCACCTGGAGGCCGGCGATGCCGTGATCTTCTATAACTTCCGTCCCGACCGGGCCCGGGAAATCACCCGCGCCCTGGCCGACCCAGACTTTGACAAACTCAAGCGGAAGGGCGGCTATCTCCCCGTCCGCTTTGTCTGCACCACCGAGTACGACGCCTCTATGCCCAACGTCTCCGTGGCCTTTCCCCATGAGCCCCTGGAGAATATCTTTGGGGCCTACCTGAGCAAGCTGGGCCTCACCCAGCTGCGCATTGCAGAAACCGAGAAGTATGCCCACGTGACCTTCTTCTTTAACGGCGGCCGGGAAGAGATCTTCCCCGGGGAGGACCGGTGCCTCATCCCCTCCCCCAAGGTGGCCACCTACGATCTCAAACCCGAGATGAGTGCCAAGGCCATCACCGACGAGGCCATCCGCCGGATTGAAAGCGGCAAGTATGATGTCATCGTCCTGAACTTTGCCAACTGCGACATGGTGGGGCACACCGGGGTCTTTGACGCCGCCGTCCAGGCCGTGGAAACCGTGGACACCTGCGTGGGCCGGGTGGTCAAGGCCACCAGCGACCAGGGAGGCGTCAGCCTCATCACCGCCGACCACGGCAACGCCGAGCAGATGCTGGGCAAAGACGGCCAGCCCTTCACCGCCCACACCACCAACCCCGTCCCCTTCTGCATGGTGGGCGCCGACGTCCGCCTTCGTGACGGCCGCCTGGCCGACATTGCCCCCACCATGCTAGACCTGATGGGCCTAAACCAACCCGAGGAAATGGACGGCAAAACCCTGATTATATAATCTGACCGGACCCATCCAGGGTCCGGTTTCAAGAAACGACAAAAAAAGGAGCGTATTGACATGAAGCAGATGATCGAAATTGTTGACGTGCTGGGCCGGGAGATCCTGGACTCCCGGGGCAACCCCACCGTGGAGGTAGAAGTTTACCTGGACGATGGCACCATGGGGCGGGCTGCTGTCCCCTCCGGGGCCTCTACCGGCGTCTATGAAGCCTGCGAGCTGCGGGATGGAGACGCTTCCCGCTACCTGGGCAAGGGGGTCCAGCAGGCCGTGGAGCACGTGAATACCGAGATCGCCGAGGCGCTCATCGGCCTGAACGTGCTGGATCAGCCCTATATTGATCAGCTCCTCATCCAGCTGGATGGCACCGATAACAAGAGCCGCCTGGGGGCCAACGCCATTCTGGGGGCCTCCCTGGCCTGCGCCAAGGCCGCCAGCGAGAGCCTGGGCCTGCCTCTGTACACCTACCTGGGCGGCGTCAACGCCAAAACTCTCCCCGTGCCCATGATGAACATCCTCAACGGCGGCGCCCACGCCACCAACAACGTGGATATTCAGGAGTTCATGGTCATGCCTGTAGGGGCCAAGAGCTGGAAGGAAGCCCTGCGCATGTGCGCCGAGGTCTTCCACACCCTGAAGACCGTCCTGAAAGAAAACGGCACCCCCGCCGCCGGCGTGGGCGACGAGGGCGGCTACGCCCCCAACCTGAAAAAGGACGAAGACGCCCTGAAGGCCATCGTGGCCGCCATCGAAGCCGCCGGGTACAAGCCCTATGACGACTTTATGATCGCCATCGACGCCGCCACCTCCGAGTGGTACAACGACGAGACCGGCTGCTATGACCTGCCCAAGGCCAAGAAGACCATGACCCGCCAGCAGCTGGTGAACATGTGGAAGAAGTTCGCCGACGCCTACCCCATCATCTCCCTGGAAGACGGCATGGGCGAGAATGACTGGGAGGGTTGGGCCCTGCTGACCAAGGCCCTGGGCAGCCGCGTCCAGCTGGTGGGCGACGACCTCTTCGTCACCAACACCCAGCGCCTGAAAACTGGCATTGAAAAGGGCGTGGCCAACGCCATCCTCATTAAGGTCAACCAGATCGGCACCCTCACCGAAACCCTGGAGGCCATCCAGACCGCCAACCGGGCCGGTTACACCGCCGTGGTCTCCCACCGCTCCGGCGAGACCGAGGACACCACCATTGCCGACCTGGCCGTGGCTCTCAACGCCGGCCAGATCAAAACCGGCGCCCCCAGCCGCACCGACCGGGTGGCCAAGTATAACCAACTGCTCCGCATCGAAGAGGAGCTGGACGACGTGGCGCAGTACCTGGGCAAGGACGCCTTCTTTAACCTGAGATAACGCCAAACCCCCACTCCGGGCCGGCAAGAGCCGGCCCGGTTTTTTATGCCGGCATCGGAGAGGCAAACCTGGCGGCCCACCGTCTCCCCTGGGCGGCTTGCCCCTGAGTTTCCGTCTTTTTCCCGTCAAATATTGGAAATTTTCCCTATTTACTGGACATTTTGGGGAATCTATGTAATACTGAACATAGTAACCCCTTCGCTTTTTCTGTCAGAAAGGAGGATTTTTGACATGAAACATAAACGGGCCCTTTCTCTGGTTCTGGCCTTGGTCCTTGTCTTGGGCCTTCTTCCTGTGGCCAGCGCCGCTGAAACCGCCACCTATAACGGAACTTCTTACAGCACGGATTATACCACCTGGCGCCAGGCGGACCCTGCTTGGGGGCCCACTGCCCTAGGAGATGTCCACACCATGGCCGGCTCCGGGTGTCTGATCTCCTCCATCGCCATCCTCATGTGCCACTCAGGGGCCTATAACCCGGCCACTTTGAATCCGGGCAGCCTGCGGGACTGGCTGGATGTCCAGGGCTACATCAGCCACAGTGAGGACCGCTCTAAGGACGCTTTGCTCTCCTTTGGGCTCATTACCTCTTACTCCTCTCCCCGGTTCTACTTTGTCAACCAGACCTTCTTCCCCGTCACCACCCCCCTGGCCGATGTGGTGACCAAGATTGACGAGCTTCTTAACAGCGGCTATTACGTCATCGCCCGGGTGAAGAACAGCGGCCACTTTGTGCCCGTTGCCAAAACCGTCTCCGGGGACGCCCAGCTCTATGACCCCGGCGCCGGCGCCAAAAAGCTGCTGTCGGAGTACGACGGCACCATCGGGGGGCTGATCTACTTCAAGGCCAACCTCTCCGGTAAGGACACCATCCTCTCCGAGCCCATAGGCCCCACCGCCCCCACGGTGGCCAAACTCTCGGCCACCTATGGCGATGGGGACCTGATCTCCGTGTCCTGGGGGGCTGTCCCCCTGGCCACCCACTATAACGTCTATGTGGACCGCCAGAACACCGACGGCTCCTGGACCGCCAACTACCGCTATTACTTCTACGCCAGCTCCCCCCACACCATGGAGCGCCTGCCGGCGGGAACCTACCGGCTGAAAGTCCAATCCACCAACGCCAGCAACTGGAGCTATGCCGACTCTGACTGGCAGACCTTTACCGTAAAGGCCAACCAGCTCACCATTACGTATAACGCCAATGGCGGCAGTGTCTCCCCCCTGTCCCAGCTGGTGGCAAAGGACAGCACCTATCAGCTGCCCACCCCCACCCACAGCAGCGCCGCCTTCCTCGGCTGGTACACCGCCGTGGGCAAGGAAATGGTCACCAACGGCACCAACCTGAAAAGCGATTATGGCCAAACCCTGGTGGCCAAGTGGGACACCAGCGGCCGCAGCCTGACCAAAACCCTCACTTATCAAAACAGCTTCAAGGACCTCTCCAGCACGGCCTGGTACTACAGCAACGTGGTGGCCGCCTATGACTACGGCCTGATGAACGGCACAGAGCCCACAAAGTTCAGCCCCAACGACCAGGTCTCCGCCGCCCAGGCCATCACCTTGGCTGCCCGCCTGCGCAAGCTCTATCTCACCGGTGACGGCACCTTTGCTGCCTCCAGCCCCTGGTACAAGACCTATGCTGACTATGCCCTCAGCCAGAAGATTGTCACCACGCTCCCCACCGACATGAATGCCAACCTCACCCGGCAAGAGTTTGCCTCCATCCTGGCCAACGCCTTCCCAGACTCCGCTCTGCCGGCGGTGAATTCCGTTCCCGATGGGGCCATCCCAGACGTGTACCGCGCTGACACCGGCATCTATAAGCTCTACCGGGCGGGAATTTTGGCTGGCACCGACTCCGCTGGCACCTTCCTGCCCAACGCCCCCATTACCCGGGCAGAGGCTTCCTCCATTCTGGTCCGCATGGCAGACCCCAATACCCGCGTCCTCTTTCAGCTGAAGTAACCCTTCTCCC
>DBEYYM010000036.1:0-7714 GCA_048184675.1 Evtepia sp.
AAGAGGAACGATCCCGTCTACGCAAACAGGAACAGGCCTATCGCGAGGCCCAGCGGGGAGTGTATTCCCGCATCTATCAGGAACAAGACGCCATGCCAGAGGACTACCGCCAGGCCTTTTGGGAGGACCCGAGAGACCGGCTGTATGACCGGGACCCGCTGCTGGACTGGGAGGAAACCGACGACGGCTGGGAGGACCAGCGCCGGCAGATCCAGCAGGAGGCGCTGTGGGATGATCCCTGGCCCCAAAGGGGGAACAACGGTAGCCGCCGGAACTGGCGGGAGGACACCCTCCCCCAGCAGCCCCAGGCGCCGCGCCGCCAGCGGTCGGAGCCGCCAGAGCCGGAGGACCAGCCGGGCGGCCAGTGGCAGCCTGTCCAGGAACTGGAGAACCAAGGCGATGACGAATGGCAGCCCATTTTATCCCCCCGCGCCTCTGAGGAGCCGCCCCACCCCCGGAAAAAGCGTCCGGGACCACCGCCGGCAAAGCCGCAGGGGTCCGGCGGTCGCAGACCGCCTTCGGGGCGAACCCCTCCGAGCAGACCATCCCCTGGTGCTGCCCCTCCGGGAAAGGGAAGGAAACGCCGGAAAATCCTGGTGACGGTGCTGGTGGTCCTGCTGGCCCTAGTGGCGGCGGGCTTCATTGTCCACCAGATCTTTGTCCGGCCACCGGAGCAGCCCACGGCAGAGAACCAATCCTCGGGCACCGACCCCGGAAATCTTGGGGCCGGCCGGAAGGAAGGGGTATACACCTTCCTGCTGGTGGGCCGGGACGACGGCGGCGGTGGCAACACCGACACCATGATGGTGGGGTGTTATGATGTGAACAACGGCACCCTGGACGTGCTGAGCATCTACCGGGACACCCTGGTGGACGTGCCTTGGGAGATTGCCAAAATCAACTCCGTCTATAACCGCCAGGGCATCGAAGGGGTCCGGGAGCAGGTGAAAAACCTCATCGGCTATGCCCCGGATTACTACTTTGTGGTGGAGCTGGACGCTGTGGCCGAGCTGGTGGACGCCATCGGCGGTGTGGACTACGAGGTCCCCTACAACATGGATTACGACGACCCCACCCAGGACCTGCACATCCACTACAAAAAGGGCATGCAGCACCTGGAGGGAGAAGACGCGGTGAAGGTCCTGCGCTGGCGGAAAAACAACAGCGGGGAAAGCCTCTCCGTGGGCGACGTGGGCCGGGTAGAGGTCCAGCACACCTTCCTTCGGGCTCTGGCCGGAGAGATGATTAGCCTGGGCACCCTGACCAAGATCGGAGAGATCGTGGACGTGGTGGACCGGAACCTGGACAGCAACCTGAAATACGGCGAAATGATCTGGTTCGGAGAGCGGGCCCTGATGATGGGCAAGGAAAATATCCGCTTCCACAACCTGCCTGGCGACTACACCGGCAGCCTTTGGAGCCCCACGTATCAAAACTATCAGTCTTATGTTTTCGTCAACTCCAGCGCACTGCGGGAGCTGGTGAACCAATATATGAACCCCTATCTGACAGACATTACCTCGGACATGCAAAATGTGGTCCACGACACCACCGTGAACAACCTGCCGGTGGAGGACAACGGGACCACTGGAATCTCCGGGGATGTCTCAACCCAGAGCACGGTAGAATAACCCCCCGGGCTCCGGCCCGGCAACGAGAAAGGAAGATCCTATGACACCGAAAGAGATGGCCCTGCTGCTGGCCCAGGCCCTGGACAGCAAGAAGGGCAAGGACATTCGGGTGCTGGAGACCGACAGCGTGACCACCCTGGCCGATTATTTTGTCCTGTGCACCGGCACCTCAGCCCCCCAGCTGAAGGCCCTGGCCGACGCCGGCGAGAAGGCCATGAAGGACAACGGCATCCTTCCCCACCACATTGAAGGCCACCGGGGCGGGACCTGGATCCTGCAGGACTATGGCGACGTGGTGGTCCACCTGTTTGACCAGGAGGCCCGGGCCTTTTACGACCTGGACCGCCTGTGGCAGGACGCCACTGTGGTGGACCTGAGCCAGGTGCTTCAGCCCGGAGACTAAGCGAGAAAAGAAATAAGAAAACAGGAAAGTGTGATCAGATTGAAATACGAGTTTAACCGCATTGAACGCAAGTGGCAGGACCGGTGGGACAAAGAAAAGGCCTACCACGTGGAAAACGGCGGGGACAAGCCCAAGTTCTACGCCCTGGTGGAGTTCCCCTATCCCTCCGGCCAGGGCCTCCACGTGGGCCACGCCCGGCCTTACACCGCCATGGACGTGGTGGCCCGGAAGCGCCGGATGGACGGCTACAACGTCCTCTTCCCCATGGGCTATGACGCCTTCGGTCTGCCCACGGAAAACTACGCCATCAAAAACCACATCCACCCCGCCAAGGTGACCAAGGATAACATTGCCAACTTCACCAACCAGCTGAAAATGTTGGGCTACTCCTTCGACTGGGACCGGGTGGTGGACACCACCGACCCCGGCTACTACAAGTGGACCCAGTGGATTTTCCTGCAGCTGTTTAAGAAGGGCCTGGCCTACAAGACCTCCATGCCCGTGAACTGGTGCACCTCCTGCAAGTGCGTGCTGGCCAACGAAGAGGTGGTCAACGGTGTCTGCGAGCGCTGCGGCTCCGAGGTCATCCGCAAGGAGAAGAGCCAGTGGATGCTGAAAATCACCGAGTACGCCCAGCGCCTCATCGACGACCTGGACCAGGTGGACTTCATCGAGCGGGTGAAGATCCAGCAGAAAAACTGGATCGGCCGTTCCACCGGCGCCGAGGTGACCTTCTCCACTACCCAGGGAGACGACCTGGTGATCTACACCACCCGGCCGGATACCCTTTTCGGATGTACCTACATGGTCCTCTCCCCCGAGCACCCCTACATCAACCGGTGGAAGGACGCCATCGGCAACTGGGAAGAGGTTACCGCCTATGTGGAGGCCGCTGCCCGGAAGTCTGACTTCGAGCGGACTGAGCTGGTGAAGGAAAAGACCGGCGTGAAGCTGGAAGGCGTCATGGGCATTAACCCCGTCAACGGCCGGCAGGTGCCCATCTTCATCTCTGACTACGTTCTGGTGTCCTATGGCACCGGCGCCATCATGGCTGTTCCTGCCCACGACGAGCGTGACTGGGAGTTTGCCAAGAAGTTTGGCTGCGAGATCATCGAGGTGGTCCAGGGCGGCGACGTGGAGAAGGAGGCCTTTACCCTGAAGGACGACACCGGCATTATGGTGAACTCTGACTTCCTCAATGGCCTCACCGTCAAGGATGCCATTCCCGCCATGAAGAAGTGGCTGGAGGAAAAGGGCATTGGCCATGAGAAGGTAAACTATAAGCTCCGGGACTGGGTCTTCTCCCGCCAGCGGTACTGGGGCGAGCCCATCCCCCTGGTCAGCTGCGAAAAGTGCGGTTGGGTCCCCCTGCCTGAGGACCAGCTCCCTCTGCTGTTGCCCGAGGTGGAGAGCTACGAGCCCACCGACACCGGTGAGTCCCCCTTGGCGCCCATGACCGACTGGGTGAACACCACCTGTCCCTGCTGCGGCGGCCCCGCCAAGCGGGAGACCGATACCATGCCTCAGTGGGCCGGTTCCTCCTGGTACTTCCTGCGGTATATGGATCCCCACAACGACAAGGCCCTGGCCTCCAAGGAAGCCCTGAACTACTGGGGCCAGGTGGACTGGTACAACGGTGGCATGGAGCACACCACCCTCCACCTGCTCTACTCCCGGTTCTGGCACAAGTTCCTGTATGACATCGGCGTGGTGCCCTTTGCCGAGCCCTATCACAAGCGCACCAGCCACGGCATGATCCTGGGCGAGGGTGGCGAGAAGATGTCCAAGTCCCGGGGCAACGTGGTTAACCCCAACGATGTGGTGGCCCAGTACGGCGCCGACACCATGCGCATGTACATCATGTTCATCGGTGACTTTGAAAAGGCCGCTGCCTGGTCTGACAACGCCGTGAAGGGCTGCAAGCGCTTCCTGGACCGGATCTGGAACCTGACCGACCAGGTGACCGAGGCCGATGCCTATGGCAAGGACAACGAGGCCCTGGTCCACAAGACCATCAAGAAGGTCTCTGATGACATTGAGAACATGAAGTTCAACACCGCCATCGCCGCCCTTATGACCCTGACCAACCAGTTCTATGACAAGGGCGTGAACAAGGCCGAGTTCCAGACCCTTCTGCAGCTGCTCTCTCCCTTCGCCCCCCACATGGCCGACGAGCTGTGGGAGCAGCTTGGCTTCCAGGGCCTGGCCAGCACCTCTTCCTGGCCCGTGTATGACGAGAGCAAGACCATTGCCTCTGAGGTCACCATCGCAGTCCAGGTGGGTGGCAAGCTGAAGACCACCGTCACCGTGCCCATGGGCAGTGACCAGGATGCCGTACTGGCCGTGGTCACCGCCGACAGCAAGATTGCCAAGCTCATGGAGGGCAAGAACCTGGTGAAGGTCATCCATGTGCCCAATAAGCTGGTGAACCTCATCTTGAAGTAAGATAAGAAAGTTGGGGATGGCAGCCCCTGCGCGCGCCCCGTGAAGAATTTTTTCACCGACGGAGCCGGCGAAAAAATGATGGAAGTCTGCGGCGCCTTGGGAATCCACATTGGAAGACTGGTTTGGGGAAAGAGTTTTGAAAAATCTTCGCCTCGAGAAGGAAAATGTGGATTTCTTAGGAATACGCCTTGACAATCCCCTTGAAATTGCATATAATACCACTGTTAAAGCCATATTTTACGATGGCCCTTTGGTGCGTGGAAGATCAAGTCCACCACTTCGGAGGGAGGGAAAACGAATGTCTGAAGTCCATGTGAGAGAGAATGAATCTCTGGAAAGCGCTCTGAAACGGTTTAAGCGCAGCTGCGCCAAGTCTGGCGTCCTGGCTGAGGTGCGGAAAAGAGAGCACTATGAGAGCCCCAGCGTGAAGCGCCGTAAGAAGTCTGAGGCAGCGCGGAAGAATCGTAAAAAGTATTATTAATAACATGAAACCCTGTCCGATAGTTTTCGGACAGGGTTTTTTGCTGGGTAGCCCTTCCCCAAACTGTGGGGGAAGGTAGGCTTCTCCTGTCTTCCACCCGAACCCTTGGGGGAGATGCCATCGGGAACGCAGTGGGAGACCCCCATGGCCGCCGCAATCCCCGGCGTCCGCTTACTCCGCCTGGCCCGCCAGCCGGGGTAAAAAGTCTTCCACCTCAGGGTACAGCAGGAAAAACTTTGAGATCCCCAGCCCCTGGGCCAGATCCCGCTTTTTCTCCATGCTCTCCTCGCTGTCAAAGAGCACAAAGTGGGCGCCGGTGTCCCGGCTCATGTACGTGAAATAATGGGCACACAGGTCCGGGGAATAAAACACCGCCGGTTTCAGCCGCTGCCGCAGTTGGATCAGGTCCTCCTGGGAGATGGGCTTCCCTTGGCCCTTGGCGGCGGGCAGGAAGAAATCATCCCGCGCCCGGCGGAGGCAGAGGACCAGACGGTCTAGGCCATAGGCGTCCGCCGCGTCCTCCAGTCGCCGGCGGAGAGAGCCGCCGGAAATGGCTGAGGTCAGGTAGATGGCGGCCCGGTTGGAATAGTTGCCATAGCTCTCTGGCAGAAACAGGGCCTTTTTCCGCTGGGCCAGGCCCTCTTCCAGGCTGTGGATCAGCTGGGCGAGGAACCGGGTGGGCGGCTGCTCCAGGTCCAGGATGACCCCACTAAAATTCCGGTTCTGGCACACGGCAAGGATATCCCGAGCTGCCCGGCGAGGATCGGACGGACCCGAAGGGGACTGGGCTGCCCCCACCAGCATCAGCCCGCCCCTGGCATCGGGAGGCAGGGGCGCCTGGGTGAGCTGGCCGGTTTGGTCCAGCTGATAGGCCATGTGGGCCAGGGGCAACCCCCAAGCCTGGGCCCGGGTGAGCTGCTGGGGCGGCGTCAAGAGAAATTGCCGCGGGGAAGGATGTGTCATAGAAAGGAACCCCCTTGTCCATTGGTTTCGGTTCGTGTATAATCATACTCATTGGAAGTCTGCTCCTAAGGTATGCGGACGAGTGCGAACTTAGAAGGTGACACTGTGAAATTTCCCCTGGTACCTGATTTTTATTTTGAAAGCATCTATGCTATCGACCTGGCCCGGCTGCGGGAGCGGGGGGTGAAGCTCCTGCTGGCAGACCTGGACAACACCCTGGTGCCCTATGGGGTCAAAACCCCGGACCAGGCTATCCGGGACTGGAAGCAGGCCCTGGCGGCGGCAGGGATTACCCTTTTTGTCCTGTCCAACAGCCGCAAGCCCGGCCGGGCCCAGCGGTTTGCCGAGGCCTTGGGGGTTCCCTATGAGGGCCACGCAGGGAAACCCAAATCCGGGGGGTTCCAGCGGGCCATGGCCCGGATGGGCGTGACGCCGGCGGAAACCGCCATCGTGGGGGATCAGATCTTCACGGACATCTGGGGAGGGAACAACGCCGGGGTCCTGACCCTGCTGGTCCACCCCATCCAGTTTGGCACGGTGTTCCGGGCCGCCCGCTATGGCATTGAGACCCCCTTCCGCGCCGGGGCCCAGCGGGGGGATGGGCTATGAAGGCTTTGTTTGGCACCGCCGGCAACCCAGAGGGGTTTTATGCCGCCGGGAAGAAGCAGTCCAAGGACATGCCTGCCTGGCTGAAGGACCAAGGCCTGGATGCCTATGAGTACCAGTGCGGCAAGGGAGTCACCGTGGGAGAGGCCACCGCCCGCACCATCGGCCAGGCGGCCGCCCAGGCGGGGATTGCCCTCTCCCTCCACGCCCCCTACTTTGTCAACCCGGCAAACCCTGACCCCGCCAGCCAGGAGAAGACGGCGGGATACGTTCTGGCTGCCTGCCGGGTGGCCCGGTGGATGGGGGCCGACCGGGTGGTGGTCCACACTGGGGCCCTCCAAAAGCGCCCCCGGGCTGAGGCCCTGGCCACGGCCCTAGAGGGCTTCCAGCTGCTCCGCCGCCGGTGTGATGACGAGGGATATGGGGACATCTTCCTCTGCCCTGAGACCATGGGCAAGATCAACCAGCTGGGGGATCTGGAGGAGGTCCTGGCCATCTGCCAGCTCCACCGGGGCCTGCTGCCCTGCGTGGACTTCGGTCACCTCTACGCCCGCTCCCTGGGCCAGCTGGATGGAGAGGAAGCGGTGGAGGCCATGCTGGACGAGATGGTCCGGGCCCTGGGGGAGGACCGGGCGAGAACCTTTCACAGCCACTTTTCCAAAATTGAGTTCACCCCCCGGGGCGGGGAGGCCCGGCACCTGACCTTTGACCAGCCTTACTTCGGCCCGGACCCCGGGCCCCTGTGCCGCGCCCTGGCCCGGCGGGGCTGGGCGCCCCGGGTGATTTGCGAGAGCGCCGGCACCCAGGATGTGGATGCCCTGGCCATGAAAACGGCCTATCACCAGGCCCTGGCGGCAAAAGAGCGGGGATAAGGGCAAAAAAATCAGAGAAATTCGTGGAGAAAGGGGCCGGATCAGGGAAATTCCCTTGCAAAACCTGGAAAGGTATTGTACAATAAAGGTCGACTATGGAATAAAAAATGGCTGTCTGTCAGCTGTTTTTTACGGCGTGCAACCACGCCAAAGATGTTAGCCGTCGGCGGGCCGCCGACAGGTAATTTTGTTTGGAGGATGAATACTATGATTTCTGCCGGCGAATTTCGGAATGGCGTTACCTTTGAGATGGACGGCCAGGTTATGCAGGTCGTCGAGTTCCAGCACGTGAAGCCCGGTAAGGGCGCCGCTT
>DBEYYM010000037.1:0-3205 GCA_048184675.1 Evtepia sp.
CGGGGTCCCCCCGAGTGGATTTTACATGCTCGGCGGAAATGAATTCCGCCTGCGCCAAGGTCTTTCTGCGAAAGACGCTTGCACGCCCGCACCGGCGGGCGCGGTCAAGACCTCTTAGAAATCCAGGATTGCGCCCTTGTCTGCCGATGTGACCATTTTAGCATAGCGAGCCAAATAACCGGTCTTGACCTTGGGCTCGGGGCAGACCCAGGCGGCTTTCCGCTTGGCCAGCTCCTCGTCGGAGACCTCCAGCTGGATGCTGCAGTTGGGGATGTCGATGGCGATGATGTCCCCCTCTTCCACCAGGCCGATGGTGCCGCCGGCGGCGGCCTCAGGGCTCACGTGGCCGATGGAGGCGCCCCGGGTGGCGCCGGAGAAGCGGCCGTCGGTGATAAGGGCCACGGACTCCCCCAGCCCCATGCCGCAGATGGCGGAGGTGGGGTTGAGCATCTCCCGCATGCCGGGGCCGCCCTTGGGGCCCTCGTAGCGGATGACCACCACGTCACCGGGGTTGATCTTCTTGGCATAGATATCGGCAATGGCCTCTTCCTCGGAGTTATACACCCGGGCAGGGCCACGGTGGACCATCATCTCAGGGGCCACGGCGGACTGCTTCACCACGCAGCCATCCTCGGCCAGGTTGCCCTTCAGCACGGCGATGCCGCCGCTCTGGGAATAGGGGTTCTCGATGGGCCGGATGATCTCGTGATCCCGGTTCTCCGCCCCTTCCAGGTTCTCTGCCACGGTCTTGCCGGTGCAGGTCATAAGGGTGGTGTCCAGCAGGTTCTTCTTGGTCAGCTCTTTCATCACTGCGTAGACGCCGCCGGCCCGCTCCAGGTCTTCCATAAAGGTATCCCCAGCGGGGGCCAGATGACACAGGTTGGGGGTCTTGGCGGAGATGGCGTTGGCCTTGTCCAGGTCGATGTGTACCCCGGCCTCGTGGGCAATGGCGGGCAGGTGGAGCATGGTGTTGGTGGAGCAGCCCAGGGCCATATCCACCGTCTCGGCGTTGTGGAAGGCGGCGGCGGTCATAATGTCCCGGGGACGGATGTCTCTCTTGATGAGCTCCATAATCTGCATGCCGGCATGCTTGGCCAGGCGGCGGCGGGCAGACAGAGGGGCGGGGATGGTGCCGTTGCCGGGCAGGGCCATGCCGATGGCCTCGGTCAGGCAGTTCATGGAGTTGGCGGTGTACATACCGGAGCAGGAGCCGCAGCTGGGACAGGCATTCTCCTCATACTCCCGCACGCCGGCCTCGTCCAGGGTGCCGGCGTGGTAGGCGCCCACGGCCTCGAACATGTGGCTCAGGCAGGTGCGGCGGCCGTCGTTGAGCTTGCCGGCCAGCATGGGGCCGCCGGAGCAGAAGATGGTGGGGATATTCAGTCGGGCCGCGGCCATGAGCAGGCCGGGCACGTTTTTATCGCAGTTGGGAACCATCACCAGGCCGTCAAACTGGTGAGCCGTGACCATAGCCTCGGTGGAGTCGGCAATCAGGTCCCGGGTGACCAGGGAGTACTTCATGCCCACGTGGCCCATAGCGATGCCATCGCAGACGGCGATGGCAGGGAAGGTCACGGGGGTGCCGCCAGCCGCCCGGATGCCGTCCTTCACGGCCTCGACGATCTTATCCAGGTCCATGTGGCCGGGAACGATCTCATTCCAGGAACTCACCACACCCACCAGGGGGCGCTTGAGCTCTTCTTCTGTATAACCCAGGGCATAGAGCAGGGAGCGGTTGGGGGCACGCTCGACCCCTTTTGTGATCTGATCGGAACGCATAGGGATGTCCTCCTTCAAAAATCTATACAAAGTTGTATGACTACTCTTGCATTGTCTGACTTTATATTATATGATAGCAATACCAATGTCAAGGGAAATCCTCGGATTTCCCCAAAAAGGAGTCCCTTATGGAGAAAAAAAGTTTATCCCAACAGACTGCCGAGCGGCTTTACACCATGATCGTAGTGGAACGCCGCCTATCCCCCGGGGAAAAACTCCCCAATGAGGTGGAACTGGCCCGGGAGCTGGGGGTCAGCCGTACCACCCTGCGGGAATCCCTTCACGCCCTGGCTTCTCGGAAGATTTTGGAGGTCCACCGGGGCCGGGGGACCTTCGTCTCTCCTCAGGTTGAGCACATCAACGACTACGGCTTCTCCGACCTGGATCAGGTCCGCGGGGAGCTGCGGGACCTTTTTGAGCTGCGCAAGATCTTCGAGCCCAGCGCTGCCCAGCTGGCCTGCCGCCGGGCCACAGAAGAGGAGCTGGCAGAAATTTTAGCCCGCGGCGAAGCCGTGGACCAGTGTATCCGCCTGGGTCAGGACCGCACCGAGGCCGACCGGGAGTTTCACGCTGCCATTGTCCGGGCCACCCATAACAGCTTTATGATGCGCCTGCTGCCCATGATTAACCAGGCTGTGGCCACCGCCGTGGTCACCGGCCAGCACAAGGACCAGCTGGCGGAAGACACCCGCCGGGACCACGGCCTTCTGATGGATTTTTTCCGCAAGCGGGATGCAGACGGTGCCGCCCACGCCATGGCCATTCACATGCACCACTCCATTGACGTGATGGGCCTGGACGAAACCGACTCCCCTTTATAAGGTTCCACAAAAAGAGGCGCTCCCGATTCCTCGGGAGCGCCCGTTGTGTCTTTGTGGTTTGTACCGTATTTCTAAAATCCCCTTAGGCTTTGTCCACCAGGATGCCGTAGCCGCCGTCATTGCGGCGATAGACCACGGAGAACGCTCCGTCCCGCTCTTCATTGCGGAAGGCAAAGAAGGCATGGCCGATGAGGTTCATCTGCAGGATGGCCTCTTGCACTGTCATGGGGCCGAAGGTAAAGTGCTTAGAGCGCACCACCTGGTAGGAAGGTTCGTCGAAGCGATCCTTCTCGGGGATGAAAATGAGCTCGTCGGGGTCTTTCTCAAAGGCATCCACATTGATATTCTTCGAGAGTTTCTCGCGGTTGGTCCGCATCTGCCGCCGGACAGAGGAGACTGCAGCGTCGATGGAAACCATCATATCAGCGGTTTTCTCCACCACGCGGAAGATGGTGGATCCGGCAAAGATGGTCAGCTCAATCACGAACTTTCCCTTTTCCGTGCTGAACACCACAGTGGCTTCCGGCGTTCCCAGGAAGAGCTGCTCTAGCTCATTGATCCGCTGCTCTGCATGGGAATACACCCGGTCGGTAACGGTCATGTTC
>DBEYYM010000038.1:0-3587 GCA_048184675.1 Evtepia sp.
GCTCTCGGTGGCAGCCTTGATGGCGGCGGTGTCGGTGCCCTTCAGGGCCTCCTTCACCTTGTTCACCTCGGCCTCCAGCTCGCTGATCTCGCTGGCGTCCAGCTTATCCTTCATCTCCTCAATGGTCTTCTCGCTCTGGTAGACCATCTGGTCGGCCTGGTTCCGGGTGTCCACCTCTTCCTTGCGCTTGGCGTCTTCAGCGGCGAACTGCTCGGCTTCCTTCACGGCCTTGTCAATGTCCTCCTTGGACATATTGGTGGAGGAGGTGATGGTGATGTGCTGCTCCTTGCCGGTGCCCAGGTCCTTGGCAGAGACGTTCACGATGCCGTTGGCGTCGATGTCGAAGGTAACCTCGATCTGCGGCACACCCCGGCGGGCGGGAGCGATGCCGTCCAGCTGGAAGCGGCCCAGGGTCTTGTTATACTGTGCCATCTCCCGCTCGCCCTGGAGGACATGGACGTCCACCTGGGTCTGGTTGTCAGCGGCGGTGGTGAAGATCTGGCTCTTCTTGGCGGGGATGGTGGTGTTGCGCTCAATGAGCTTGGTGTTGATACCGCCCATGGTCTCGATGCCCAGGGACAGGGGGGTGACGTCCAGCAGCAGCAGGCCCTTCACGACGCCCACCAGCACGCCGCCCTGAAGGGCAGCGCCCATGGCCACGCACTCGTCGGGGTTGATGCCCTTGAAGCCTTCCTTGCCGGTGAGCTTCTTCACCACGTCCTGCACGGCGGGGATCCGGCTAGAGCCGCCCACCATCAGAACCTTGGAAATGTCGTTGCCGGTGAGGCCAGCGTCGCTCATGGCCTGCTTCACGGGGCCGGCAGTGGCCTCCACCAGGTGAGCGGTGAGCTCGTTGAACTTGGCCCGGGTCAGAGTCAGGTCCAGGTGCTTGGGGCCGGTGGCGTCGGCGGTGATATAGGGCAGGTTGATGGCGGAGGAGGTGACGCCGGACAGCTCGATCTTAGCTTTCTCAGCGGCCTCCTTCAGGCGCTGGACTGCCACCTTGTCGGCACCCAGGTCAATGCCCTCGGCCTTCTTAAACTCAGCGATCATCCAGTCCATGATGCACTTATCGAAGTCGTCGCCGCCCAGACGGTTGTTACCGGCGGTGGCCAGCACCTCGATGACGCCGTCGCCAATCTCCAGGATGGACACGTCGAAGGTGCCGCCGCCCAGGTCGTAGACCATGATCTTCTGGTCAGATTCCTTATCCACACCGTAAGCCAGAGCGGCTGCGGTGGGCTCGTTGATGATCCGCTTCACGTCCAGGCCGGCGATCTTGCCGGCGTCCTTGGTGGCCTGACGCTGGGCGTCGGTGAAGTAAGCGGGAACGGTGATGACGGCCTCGGTGACGGTGCCGCCCAGATAAGCCTCGGCGTCTGCCTTCAGCTTCTGCAGGATCATAGCGGAGATCTCCTGGGGGGTATAGCTCTTGTTGTCGATGTTTACTTTATAGTTAGAACCCATCTCACGCTTAATGGAGATGACGGTGCGGTCGGGGTTGGTGATGGCCTGGCGCTTGGCCACCTGGCCTACCATACGCTCGCCGTCCTTGGAGAAGGCCACGATGGAGGGGGTGGTGCGGTTGCCCTCTGCGTTGGCGATGACGACGGCCTCGCCGCCCTCCATAACGGAGACGCAGGAGTTGGTGGTTCCCAAATCGATACCAATGATCTTAGACATAATATTGTTCCTCCTTATTAAGAACAGAATCCCTGTGATTTATGTGATAAATAGATGTTGTGTTTGTATTTATGAAATGGCAAAGGACTAATTGGCCACCTTCACCATGGCGTGGCGGATGATTTTATCCCCCATTTTGAAGCCGGTCTGGAACACCTCTGCCACAGTATTTTCTCCCAAAGATTCGTCTTCCATGTGCATGACGGCGTTATGGACATTGGGATCGAAGGTCTGGCCCAGGGCGGGGATCTCTTCCACGCCCAGCTTTTCCAGCACGGTTTTCAGCTGAGTCATGGTCATCTGAACGCCCTTGGCATAGGCCTCGTCGGCGGTTTCCTGCTTCAGAGCCCGCTCCAGGTTGTCGTACACCGGCAGCAGCTCCTTGATGGTTTCGGCCTTGGCGGTGGTCCAGGCGTTTTCCTTTTCCTTCTGGCTGCGCTTGCGATAGTTGTCGTACTCAGCCAGCAGGCGGAGGTATTTGTCTTCCTGCTCCCGGGTGGCGGCCTGGACGGCTTCTTCGATGGCCTTGGCCTGGTCGGCCTCTGGCTTCTGGTCTGCCTTGTCCGCTTCCTCCTGGCCTTTTTTGACCTCGTCCAAAAGGATTTCAGGTTCTTCCGGGGTTTCCTTCTTGTTCTCTATATCTTTTTTGCTCATCGTGTCCGATAGCCTCCTTATTCCTCAGAGTCATGCCCAGCGGGGGGCGGAATCTCTCCTTTGCCGAACATGCGGGAAAGGCCTTCCGCGAAGTAGGACAGCCGGGCGGCCAGGTCTGCGTAATCCATGCGGGTGGGCCCCACCACGCCGATCACGCCCTGCATGCCGCCGCCGATGTCGTAGCTGGCCATGATGACGCTGGATTCTTTCAGCTCGTCGGCCACATTTTCCGGGCCGATGAGAATTTTTACGTTTTCTCCCTGGATCACCGGCAGGTTGGCCCCCTCTCCCATCTCTGACAGGAAGTTCATCAGGGGCTCTGCCCGTTCCAGGCTTTGGTACTCCGGGTGGGCCAGCAGGTTGGGGATGCCCGCAGTGTGAATCACGTTGGTCTCCAGCTCCTCCAGCACCTCCATGGCGAAGGAGACCACCAGGCTGATAAGGCCGTAGGCCTCTCCTCCCGAGTGGGACGCCACCCGGGCCAGCTCGGGGGTGAGCTGCTCCAGGGTCAGCCCTGTGAAGGAGGTATTGAGCAAAGTGCTCAGCAGCTGAAGCTGGGTGTCTGACAGGGGGGTGGATAGCCGGAAGAGCTTATTTTTCACCAGCTGGCCGTCGGTCATCAGCACGGCGATGAAGGCGGTTTCCTCCACCATCAGCAGGTCATACCGGGCGATGGTGGCCTTGCTGTTGCCCTTGGTCAGGGCGAAGGTGGGGTATTTGGTCAGCTGGGAAATGATCTTTCCGGCCTCGGTCATCACCTGGTCCATTTCCCGGATTTTGAGATTGAGGGCATCGTTGATCTTTTGGGCCTCCTGCATGGTCAGGCGGTGCTCCTCCATGAGCTCGTTGACATACAGCCGGTACCCCTTGGGGGAGGGGATGCGCCCGGCGGAGGTGTGGGGCTGCTCCAGGTACCCTAAATTCTCCAGCTCTGCCATTTCGTTGCGGATGGTGGCAGAGGAAACTTTCAGCCCGGCGCTGGCCACAATCGCTTTGGAGCCCACAGGTTCCGCGGTCTCTATATAGCTTTCTACCACCGCGCGAAGGATCTGTTTCTTGCGCTCCGACAGTTCCATGTTTTGGCCTCCTTTGGCCTCTCGGACCACTTTAGCACTCAATCTCCCCGAGTGCTAAAGTTAATGTAGCACTTCCCCCCGGGAATGTCAAGGGCTCGGAAAAAAATATCCCCTTTTCTTTGTGCTTTCTGGGATTGTTCATAGTTTTTCTTTCCTCCAGCCCTGGTTTTCGTG
>DBEYYM010000039.1:0-17464 GCA_048184675.1 Evtepia sp.
GGCCCCGGCGGATCCTCAATGTCCACCCCTCCCTCATCCCCTCCTTCTGCGGGAAGGGATTCTACGGGCTCAAGGTCCATGAGGCCGCCCTGGAATATGGGGTGAAAGTCACCGGTGCCACGGTACATTTTGTGAACGAAGTGCCTGACGGGGGAGAGATCCTCCTTCAAAAGGCGGTGGAGATCCAGCCGGGGGACACCCCGGAAATCCTCCAGCGACGGGTGATGGAGCAGGCAGAGTGGAAGCTCCTGCCCCAGGCCACCCAAATGATATCGGAAGAGATCGGGAGGGAAAAGACCCAATGAACGTATACGAAAACCACGACCTGGCCGCCCTGCTGGCTGCCAACACCTACCCCGGCCGGGGGATCGTCCTGGGAAAGACCGCCGACGGCACCCAGTCTGTGGTGGCCTATTTCATCATGGGCCGCAGTGAAAATAGCCGCAACCGGGTCTTTGTGAAGGAGCCCGACGGCATTCGCACCGAGGCATACGACCCCGCCAAGCTGGCTGACCCCAGCCTCATCATCTATCACCCCGTCCGGCAGCTGGGCCGGGGCCTCATCGTCACCAACGGCGACCAAACCGATACCATTCGGGACTTTTTGGAAAAGGGGCTCCCCTTTGAGCAGGCCCTGCGCACCCGGGAGTTCGAACCCGATGGCCCCAACTGGACCCCTCGGATCTCCGGCCTGGTGTCTCCTGACGGAAGCTACAAAATGTCCATTCTGAAGAGCGCTGACGCCGAGGGCTCCGCCTGCGCCCGGTACACCTATGAGTATCCCGGCCTGGCCGGCGTGGGCCATTTTCTCCACACCTACGTCCAGGACGGCAGCCCCATCCCCACCTTCCAGGGGGAGCCTGAGCGGGTGGCCATCACCGGCACCATGGAGGAGTTTACCGATCTGGTGTGGAACAACCTGAACCCGGACAATAAGATCTCTCTGTATGTCCGGTTCACCGACCTGGCCACCGGGGCGTACCAAGAGACCATCATCAACAAATACAACTGAGTGGGGGAGCGAAGAATGAAACAACTGGAACTGAAATACGGCTGCAATCCCAACCAAAAGCCCGCTAGCATTTCCGTAAATGACGGCCGCGACCTGCCCATTGAGGTCCTCAACGGCAAACCCGGCTACATCAACTTTATGGACGCCCTGAACTCCTGGCAGCTGGTGAAGGAGCTCAAGGAGGCCACCGGCCTGCCCGCTGCAGCCTCCTTCAAGCATGTCTCACCTGCCGGCGCCGCTGTGGGCCTTCCCCTGAGTGACACCGATAAGGCCATCTATTTTGTGGATGCCAATGCCCAGCTCACCCCCATCGCCTGCGCCTACATCCGGGCCCGGGGCGCCGACCGCCTGTGCTCCTACGGAGACTGGGCCGCCCTCAGCGATCCCTGCGACGCCGCCACCGCCGCCTACCTCAAGCCCGAGGTCTCCGACGGCATCATCGCCCCTGACTTTACCCCCGAGGCTCTGGAGATTCTCAAAGCCAAGAAAAAGGGGGGCTACAACATCGTAAAAATTGACCCCAACTACGTCCCCGCCGTCCAGGAGCACAAGGATGTCTTCGGCATCACCTTCGAGCAGGGGCGCAACAACTATAAGATCGACGAGAGCCTGCTGACCAACCTGGTCACCGAGAATAAGACCCTCCCCGACCAGGCCAAGATCGATATGATCGTGGCCCTCATTACCCTGAAGTACACCCAGTCCAACTCCGTCTGCTACGTGAAGGACGGCCAGGCCATCGGCGTGGGCGCCGGCCAGCAGAGCCGCATCCACTGCACCCGCCTGGCAGGGAACAAGGCCGATAACTGGTACCTCCGCCAGCACCCCAAGACCCTGGCCCTCCAGTTCCTGGATAACATCCGCCGCCCTGACCGGGACAATGCCATCGACGTCTACCTCTCCGACGAGTATGAGGATGTGCTGCGGGAAGGGGAGTGGCAGACCAAGTTTAAGGTGAAGCCCGAGCCCCTTACCGCCGAAGAGAAGAAAGCCTGGATCGCCACCCAGACCGGCGTCACCGTGGGCAGCGACGCCTTCTTCCCCTTTGGAGACAACGTGGAGCGGGCGAAGAAGTCTGGCGTCTCTTACATTGTGGAGCCCGGCGGCTCCATCCGAGATGACAACGTCATCGACACCGCCAACCGCTACAACATGGTCATGGCCTTCACCGGCATGCGCCTGTTCCATCACTAAGGAGGTCACACCATGAAAATTCTCGTTGTGGGCGGCGGCGGCCGGGAGCACGCCATCATCAAAAGCCTGCGGAAGAGCCCCCGGGTCACCGAGATCTATGCCGCCCCCGGCAACGGTGGCATCGCCGCCGACGCCATCTGCACCGGCATCGGAGCTAAGGATTTAGAGGCCATCACGTCCTTTGCCAAGGACAACGCCATCGACTTTGCCGTGGTGGCCCCGGACGATCCCCTGGTGCTGGGGGCTGTGGACCTGCTGGAGGCAGCGGGCATCCCCTGCTTCGGCCCCAACAAGGCGGCCGCCATTCTGGAGGGGAGCAAGGTCTTTTCCAAGGACCTTATGAAGAAGTACAACATTCCCACCGCCCAGTACCGTGTCTTTGACGACATGGCCCAGGCCCTAGACTATCTGGAAACCGCCCCCATCCCCACTGTGGTGAAGGCCGACGGCCTGGCCTTGGGCAAGGGGGTCACCGTGGCTATGACCCGGGAGGAGGCCGTGGCCGCCGTCCGCTCCTGCATGGAGGATAAGATCTTCGGCGAGAGCGGCAGCCACATCGTCATTGAGGAGTTCCTCACTGGCCCCGAGGTCTCTGTCCTCTCCTTCACCGACGGCAAGGTGGTCATCCCCATGGTCTCCTCCATGGACCACAAGCGGGTGGGAGACGGGGACACCGGCCCCAACACCGGCGGCATGGGCACCATCGCCCCCAACCCCTATTACACCGAGGCCGTTGCCAAGGAGTGCATGGAGAAGATCTTCCTGCCCACCATGCACGCCATGAACGCCGAGGGCCGCACCTTCAAGGGCTGCCTCTACTTCGGCCTCATGCTGACGGAAAAAGGTCCCAAGGTCATCGAGTATAACTGCCGCTTTGGAGACCCCGAGACCCAGGTGGTCCTGCCCCTGCTGGAGAGCGACCTGCTGACCATTATGGAGGCCACCGCCAAAGGGACCCTGGCTGAAACCCAGGTGACCTTCAGCGCCAAGTCCGCCTGCTGTTTGGTTCTGGCCTCCAACGGGTATCCTAAGAAGTATGAAACCGGCTATCCCATCACCATCCCCGATGATCTGGACGCGGAGGTCTTCGTGGCCGGCGCCAAGCTGGAGAATGGCGTCCTTAAGACCTCCGGCGGCCGTGTGCTGGGGGTGACTGCCATTGGCGACACCCTTCAGGAGGCCATCGAAAAGGCCTATCGCGAGGGGGCCAAGGTGACATTTGAAAACGCATACTGCCGCAAGGACATCGGCGCACGAGCCCTGCGGGCAGAGGAAGAGGTAAAATAAATGGTATATCGGGTATATGTAGAAAAGCGCCCCGGCCTCACCGCAGAGGCTGATGCCCTGGCCAGCGACATCCGAACCCTGCTGGGCATCGGGTCCCTAGAGGGCCTGCGCTTGCTCAACCGCTACGACGTGGAAAACATCACGCCGGAGCTCTTCGATTACAGCGTCAAAACCATTCTGTCCGAGCCCCAGCTGGATCTGGTGACGGACACCCTCCCCGAGGGGGGCATCCTCTTTGCTGTGGAGTATCTCCCCGGCCAGTTTGACCAGCGGGCGGACTCCGCCGCCCAGTGTATCCAGATTCTCTCTCAGGGGGAGCGCCCCCTGGTGCGTTCGGCCCGGGTCTATCACCTGACCGGTACACTCTCGGCCGAGGAAGTAGGGGCCATTAAGAAGTATCTCATCAACCCCGTGGAGGCCCGTGAGGCCTCTCTGGAGCCCTTCGACACTCTGGCTATGGAGTACGACATCCCCGAAACCGTGGCCACCCTGGCGGGCTTCCGGGATCTGGACGAGGCGGGCCTTCAGGCCATGGTGGCCGAATACGGCCTGGCCATGGATCTGGACGACCTGCGCTTCTGCCGGGACTACTTCCGCAGTGAGGACCGGGACCCCACCATGACCGAGCTGCGGGTCATTGACACCTATTGGTCCGACCACTGCCGTCACACCACCTTCCTGACCACCATCGACGGAGTGGAGTTTGAAAGCCCCATCCTCCAGCAAACCTACGAGGACTATCTGAACACCCGCAAGCGCCTGGGCCGCACCAAGCCCATCAACCTCATGGACATCGGCACCCTGGTGGCCAAGTATCTGAAAAAGCAAGGGAAGATGCCCAAACTGGATGAGTCTGAAGAGATCAACGCTTGCACCGTAAAAATCAAGGTGGACACCGATGCCGGCAAGGAGGACTGGCTCCTGCTCTTTAAGAACGAGACCCACAACCACCCCACAGAGATCGAGCCCTTTGGCGGGGCTGCCACCTGCGTGGGCGGCGCTATCCGAGACCCCCTGTCTGGCCGTTCCTATGTCTACTCCGCCATGCGGGTTACCGGTGCGGCAGATCCCCTGAAGCCCATTGAAGAGACCATGGAGGGCAAGCTCCCCCAGCGCACCATCGTCACCAAGGCCGCCGCTGGCTACTCTTCCTACGGCAACCAAATCGGCCTGGCCACCGGCCAGGTGGACGAGCTTTACCACCCCGGCTACGCTGCCAAGCGCATGGAGATTGGCGCGGTCATCGCCGCCGCCCCTGCGGAAAATGTCCGCCGGGAGCGGCCTGCCCCCGGCGATGTGGTCATCCTCCTGGGCGGCCGCACCGGCCGTGACGGCTGCGGCGGGGCCACCGGCTCCTCCAAGTCCCACACCACAGAGTCCCTGGAGTCCTGCGGGGCCGAGGTCCAGAAGGGCAACGCCCCCGAGGAGCGTAAGCTCCAGCGCCTCTTCCGCAACCCCGAGGCCTCCCGCCTCATTAAGCGCTGCAACGATTTTGGCGCCGGCGGCGTCTCCGTAGCCATCGGCGAGCTGGCCGAGGGCCTGGAAATCGACCTGAACAAGGTCCCCAAGAAGTATGAGGGCCTAGACGGCACCGAGCTTGCCATCAGTGAATCCCAGGAGAGAATGGCCGTTGTGGTGGAAGCCAAAGACGCCGACCGCTTCATGGAGCTGGCCGACGGCGAAAACCTAGAGTCCACCGTGGTGGCCACCGTCACCGACAAGGGCCGCCTGACCATGTCCTGGAACGGGAAAAACATCGTGGATATTGCCCGCGCTTTCCTGGACACCAACGGCGTGGAAAAGCACATCACCGCCATTACCACCCAGCCCGAGTCCATTCTGAAGGACCAGGTCACCGACTTCCGCCAGGGCTACCTGGATCTGGCCGGGGATCTGAACGTCTGCTCCAAGCGGGGCCTCTCGGAGCGGTTTGACTCCACCATCGGCAGTGGCACCGTCCTCATGCCCTTCGGCGGAAAACATCAGCTGACCCCCACCCAGGCCATGGTCAATAAAATCTCCGTGGAGAAGCAGGATACCCAGACCTGCTCCCTCATGTCCTGGGGTTATAACCCCTACATCACAGAAAAGAGCCCCTACCACGGGGCCTACCTGGCCGTCATCGAGTCGATCTCCAAGCTGGTGGCCTCCGGCGCCAGCTTGAAAGAGACCTACCTGAGCTTCCAGGAGTATTTCCAGAAGCTGGGCAAGGATCCCCACCGCTGGGGCCAGCCCTTGGCCGCCCTGCTGGGTGCCTTCCGGGCCCAGAAGGAGTTGGAGATCGCTGCCATCGGCGGCAAGGACTCCATGAGTGGCTCCTTCGAGGACCTGGACGTGCCGCCTACCCTGGTGTCCTTTGCCGTTACCACCGATAAGATTGCCAATATCGTCTCCCCCGAGTTCAAGGGTGCTGGCCACAAAGTGGTTTGGCTCTGCCCTGAGTATGGCCCCGACGGCCTGCCCGTGGCGGCCTCCCTCAAGCAGGTCTACCAAACGGTGGGCCGCCTGATGAAGAAGGGCAAGATCCTGGCTGCCTACACCCCCGGCTTCGGCGGTGTGGCCGAGGCTGTGCTGAAAATGTCCCTGGGCAACGGTGTGGGCCTGAAGTTTGACGACGGCTGCACCATGGACGAACTCTTCGCCTACTCTTACGGCTCCTTTGTCCTGGAGCTGGAGGGCCAGGATGAGGTGGGCCTGCCCCTGGGCACCACCACCGAAACAGGCGACCTGACCTGGCGTGACCAGACCGTCACTGCCCAGGAGCTGCTGGCGGCCTATGAGAGCAAGCTGGAGCCCATCTACGCCTGCAATATCCCCCAGGGAGAAGGGGAGATCCCCACCCTGTCCTATGAGAGCGACGCCTGGAAGCGCCCCCTGATCAAGGCCGCCAAGCCGCGGGTTCTCATCCCCGTCTTCCCCGGCACCAACTGCGAGTATGACGCCGCCAAGGCCATGAGCAATGCCGGGGCCGAGCCCGAGATTGTGGTCATTAAGAACCTCACCGCCTCGGCCATCGCCCAGTCTATGGACCACGTGGCCCAGCGGCTGGCCCAGGCGCAGATGGTCTTCCTTCCCGGCGGCTTCTCCGGCGGCGACGAGCCCGATGGCTCGGCCAAGCTCATCACCTCCTTCTTCCGGGCAGAAAAGGTGAAGGAGCAGGTCAACGAGCTGCTGAAAAACCGGGACGGCCTCATGCTAGGGGTCTGCAACGGCTTCCAGGCCCTCATCAAGCTGGGCCTGGTGCCCTACGGCGAGATCATCGACACCGATGAAACCTGCCCCACCCTGACCTTCAACACCATTGGCCGCCACCAGTCCCGTCTGGTGCGCACCCGGGTGGCTTCCAACAAATCCCCCTGGCTCATGAACACCAAGCCCGGGGAGATCTATACCGTTCCCATCTCCCACGGCGAGGGCCGCTTCCTGGCCTCTCAGGATCTGGTGCAGCAGCTGGCAGACAACGGCCAGATTGCTACCCAGTATGTGGATCTGGGCGGGCAGCCCACTGCCGATATCCACTTTAATCCCAACAACTCCGTCTGGGCCGTGGAGGGCATCACCTCCCCCGACGGCCGCGTTTTGGGTAAGATGGGCCACAGCGAACGGACCGGCCCCGGCCTGTACCGCAATGTCCCCGGCGACTACGACATGAAGCTCTTCCGCTCGGCGGTGGAGTATTTTAAGTGAGAAAGAAAGGAGGAGCCCCTTATGGCTTTTTACTATCCCGAACCCTCCCACACCTTCAGTGAGTACCTGCTGGTGCCCGGTTTCACCTCCGAGGAGTGCATCCCTGATAACGTCTCCCTGAAGACCCCTCTGGTGAAATACCGGAAGGGGGAGGAGGAGTGCCCCATTAGCCTGAATATCCCTCTGGTCTCTGCCATCATGCAGGCCGTGTCCAACGACACCCTGGCCGTGGCCCTGGCCAAGGAGGGCGGCCTGTCCTTCATCTACGGCTCCCAGTCCATTGAGGACGAGGCCGCCATGGTCCGCCGGGTGAAGAGCAGCAAGGCTGGCTTCGTCATCAGCGCTTCGAATCTGACCCCTGATAACACCTTGGCCGACGTGCTGGCCCTGAAAGAGAAGAACGGCTTCTCCACCGTGGCCATCACGGAGGACGCCAGCCCCACGGGCAAACTTCTGGGCCTGGTCACCAGCCGGGACTACCGTGTCACCCGGATGAGCACCGATGTGCCCGTTCGGGAGTTTATGACCCCCCGGGAAAAGCTCATTACCGCCCCTGCTTCCACCACCCTGAAGGAAGCCAATGATATCATTTGGGATAATAAGCTCAACGCCCTGCCTGTGGTGGATGACAACGACCACCTGATGTACTTTGTCTTCCGCAAGGACTATGCTGAGCACAAGGAGCATCCCCTGGCCCTTCAGGATGCGGATAAGCGCTATCTGGTGGGCGCCGGCATCAATTCTAAGGACTATGCCCAGCGGGTTCCCGCTCTGGTGGAAGCAGGCGCTGACGTACTGTGTATTGACTCCTCCGAGGGCTACTCCGTCTGGCAGAAGAAGACCATTGACTTTATCCGGGAGAACTATGGCGACACCGTAAAAGTGGGTGCCGGCAACGTGGTGGACCGGGAGGGGTTCCGTTACCTGGCCCGAGCTGGCGCCGACTTTGTCAAGGTGGGCATCGGCGGTGGCTCCATCTGCATCACCCGAGAGACCAAGGGCATTGGCCGTGGCCAGGCTTCCGCCCTCATTGAGGTAGCCGCTGCCCGGGATGAATACTATAAAGAGACCGGCGTCTATGTGCCCATCTGCTCTGACGGCGGCATCGTTTTCGACTTCCATATGACCCTGGCCCTGGCTATGGGCGCTGACTTCCTGATGCTGGGCCGCTATTTTGCCCGTTTCGACGAGAGCCCCACCAACAAGCTCATGGTCAACGGCGCTTACGTGAAAGAGTACTGGGGCGAGGGCTCCAACCGGGCCCGGAACTGGCAGCGCTATGATCTGGGCGGCAAAAGTGACCTGGCCTTTGAGGAAGGCGTGGACTCCTACGTGGCCTACGCCGGCCCCCTCCACGATAACGTGGAGAAGAGCTTGTACAAGGTAAAGTCCACCATGTGTAACTGCGGCGTCATCACCATCCCCGACCTGCAGCAAAATGCCAAGCTTACCCTGGTCTCCGCCACCAGTATTGTGGAGGGCGGCTACCACGACGTAACCCTGCGGACCACCAGCGGAGGGGGACAGTAATCACATGGAACCGGCTTTGCCGGGCAACCTCATTTAGGGGATTGCAGCCCAAACCGCGCCTGGCGCAGAGCCAGAGCCCCCTGGGCTGAAAAGAATTTTTTCACCAGCGAAGCCGGCGAAAAAATGATTGGAATAGTTCTTGCCGCTGGAGCGGCAAAACTCTGCGAGGCTTATTTCGTGGAGTGTATATGAAAGGAGAGGATCCCAATGAAAAGCGATATTGAGATCGCCCAGGCTTGTCAGATGAAGCACATCCGGGAAATCGCCCAGAAAGTGGGCGTGGAGGAGAAGAATCTGGAGCAATATGGAAACTACAAGGCAAAAATTGACTACAACCTGCTCCGGGACGTAGACCGGCCTGACGGAAAGCTGATCCTGGTCACTGCCATCACCCCCACCCCTGCCGGGGAGGGGAAGACCACCACCACCGTGGGTCTGGCAGATGGCCTGCGGAAGATCGGCAAGAACTCCGTGGTGGCTCTGCGGGAGCCCTCTCTGGGACCGGTGTTCGGTATGAAGGGCGGCGCTGCCGGCGGCGGCTATGCCCAGGTGGTGCCCATGGAGGACATTAACCTCCACTTCACCGGCGACTTCCACGCCATCGGTGCGGCCAACAACCTGCTGGCCGCCATGCTGGATAACCACATTCAACAGGGGAATGCCCTGGGCATTGACGGGAAGAAGATCACCTGGAAGCGCTGCGTGGATATGAACGACCGCCAGCTGCGCAACATCGTAGACGGCCTGGGCGGCCGGATGCAGGGCGTGCCCCGGGAGGACGGCTTCGATATTACCGTGGCCTCGGAGATCATGGCTGTCCTGTGTCTGGCAACCTCCATCACCGACCTGAAGGAACGCCTGAGCAGAATGGTGGTGGCCTACACCTATGACGACAAGCCCGTCACCGCCGGGGACCTGAAGGCCGCCGGGGCCATGACCGCCCTGCTGAAGGATGCTCTGAAGCCCAACCTAGTCCAGACCCTGGAGGGGACCCCCGCCTTCATCCACGGCGGCCCCTTCGCCAACATTGCCCACGGCTGTAACTCGGTCATGGCCACCAAGGCTGCCCTGAAGTTGGGGGATTACGCCATCACCGAGGCCGGCTTCGGTGCCGACCTGGGAGCAGAGAAGTTCCTGGACATCAAGTGCCGCATGGCAGGCATCCAGCCCAGTGCCGTGGTGGTGGTGGCCACCGTCCGTGCCCTGAAGCACCACGGCGGCGTGGCCAAGGCCGACCTGGGCACCGAGAACCTGGAGGCCCTGGAAAAGGGCCTGCCCAACCTGCTGCGCCACGTGGAAAACATCACCACCGTGTTTAAGCTGCCCTGCGTGGTGGCCATCAACCGCTTCCCCCTGGATACAGAAGCTGAGCTGGCTCTGATCGAGTCCAAGTGCAAGGAGCTGGGGGTCAATGTGGCCCTGTCCGAGGTCTGGGCCAAGGGCGGCGAGGGCGGCAAGGCCCTGGCTGAAGAAGTGGTTCGCCTGTGCGAGCAGCCCAATCAGTTCCAGCAGAGCTACGATCTGGACACCACCATCGAGGAAAAGCTCCAGGCTATCGTCACCAAGATTTACCGGGGCAAGGATGTGGTCCTCACCCCCAACGCCAAGAAGCAGGCCAAGCAGCTCACCGAACAGGGCTTTGGCGCTCTGCCCATCTGCATGGCCAAGACCCAGTACAGCTTCTCCGACGATCCCTCCCTTCTGGGGGCGCCTGAGGACTTTACCGTCACTGTGCGCAACCTGAAGGTTTCTGCCGGCGCTGGCTTCATTGTGGCCCTGACCGGGGATATTCTCACCATGCCCGGCCTGCCCAAAGTCCCTGCTGCAGAAAAGATCGACGTGGATGAGAACGGCAGAATCACTGGCCTCTTCTAACCCATCTTTTAACCGACAAAAAACTGCCACCCTGTTTTTTCAGGGTGGCAGTTTTTTAGGTATTTTCGGCGACCCGAACGGGGTTTTGGGTGTACTCATTTTTTCCTGGTCTGCGCCCAAACTCTCTCCGGCAGAGATCATACAGGGCAGTGCACTGGGCCTCCAGCTGAAAGACCCGCTGGGCTTGCTTCGGCAGCTTGCGAATGTGGGCAGGTTTGACGATCACCGGAAGAGTTGCCGCTGTCTTCATCTGCCGCAGCAGGCGCTGTCCTCTGGGGCCAAAGCCCAGCACCCGGAGGTAGGGAAGGGTCGTGGGTCGCTGGGCCTCCTGAAGCCCTAGGAAGGCCCACAGCACCAGCCGCCGGACACGGGCATGGGGATACCGTTTAGACTTGACCCCTTCATAGAGGGCGTCCAGGGAAGTGGCCTCCTGGACGGCGCGATACAAGCGGTGGCTCAGGCCCTCTCCGCAGTCAGGCAGCTTGGCAAACTCCTCTTCCCCCATGGCCCGCAGCCGGGCCAAAACCCCTTGGGTGCAGAAAGTGAGGCTGGCAGGATCCTCCCGCAGCCGGGCCGTCTGGCTGGGGGAGAGGTAAGGGGAGAGAGCCTCTCCCGTTTCCGTCAGAAGCTTTTCCCGCAAATAGGAGGCCGAGACATGGGGCCCATTGTCTGCTGCCCCCTGGTCATGCCCAGCCCCCAGCCGGGGGACGGTGTGGGGGGGCAGGGAAACGCCCAGGTCCGCTATGGCCCGGAGGTACTCCACCCCCAAGTTGTTGTTGGGATACTGGAGGCAGTCTGCCACATCGCCTAACAGGGCGGTGGCCGCCCGCTGCCGGGCCACAGGGAAGGACAACCCCTGGTCCATGCCTCCCCGCAGCAGCTCCCGCCACTGGGGGGAGCGGAGACAGTCCGCCGCCTGCTGGAGGGGGGATAGTTCCCCGGCTTCGCTGCCAAAGCTCAAGGTGTCCACCACCCCCGTGGCGGCCAGCAGGGCCACCCCGCCCCGGGCAAAGGTCTCTGCAGAGGAGACTGCCCAGAGAGTAGGCAGCTCCAGCACCAGATCGGCCCCCTGTTCCAGGGCCAGCTCTGCCCTGGTCCACTTGTCCGCCAGGGCGGCGTCTCCCCGCTGGACCCAGTTGCCACTCATGGCGCAGACCACGCCGCACTGCGGGCCAAAGGCCTGCCGGACTTCCTGCAAATGGTACCTGTGGCCGCTGTGGAAGGGATTGTATTCCGCAACAATGCCGATTGTACGCATAGACCAACCTCCAGTGAGAAAAAACTTGAATTTTATGGAGAAAAATAGTTGTCCTTTTTGCTAAAATAAGATAAGATAAACATGTATGAGTTATTTTACCCCGAAAGGGAAAAAGACGCAAGAAGACATTATAATCATTTAGATTTTAAGGAGTGGAAAAACCATGAAAGTTCTGGTTATCAACGCAGGCAGTTCTTCTCTGAAGTATCAGCTGCTGGATCCTGATACCAAGGAAGTCCTGGCAAAGGGTCTCTGCGAGCGCATTGGCCTGGACGGCCACATTAAGCACACCCCCACCGGGAAAGACGTCTACGACGCCGACCGTTATATGCCC
Source organism: Evtepia sp. (assembly GCA_048184675.1). Taxonomy (GTDB): domain Bacteria; phylum Bacillota; class Clostridia; order Oscillospirales; family Oscillospiraceae; genus Evtepia. Next base: position 12,178 of record DBEYYM010000039.1, read on the forward strand.
GACCACGAGGCCGCCATCAAGCTGGTTATGGAGGTCCTGACCCACAACTATTACGGCGTCATCAAAGACATGTCCGAGATCGACGCAGTGGGTCACCGTGTGGTTCACGGCGGTGAGCAGTTTACCCACTCCGTGATCATCGACCGGGAAGTGATCCAGGGAATCCAGGAGTGCTCTCCTCTGGCTCCCATCCACAACCCTGCTAACCTGACCGGCATCCGTGCCTGCCAGGAGGTCATGCCCAACACCCCCATGGTGGCTGTGTTCGACACCGCTTTCCATCAGACCATGCCCCCCAAGGCCTATATCTATGCCGTGCCTTACCGTTGGTACACCGAGAATAAGGTCCGTCGTTATGGCTTCCACGGCACCTCCCATCAGTATGTCTCCCAGCGGGCCGCTGAGATCCTGGGCCGCCCCATTGAGGAGCTGCGCATCGCCACCTGCCACCTGGGCAACGGTGCTTCCACCTGCTCTGTGAAGTTCGGCAAGTCCATCGACACCTCCATGGGCTTCACCCCCCAGGACGGCCTGCCCATGGGCACCCGTGCCGGCGCCATCGACGCTGCTATCGTGGACTACATCGTGGAGCAGCGCGGCAACTCCAGCAAGCGCGTGGAGAGCGCACTGAACAAGGAGTCTGGCATGCTGGGCATCTCTGGCGTCTCCTCCGACTTCCGTGACCTGGAAGTGGCCGCAAACGAGGGCAATGAGCGCGCTCAGCTGGCCATGGACGTCTTCTGCTACAAGGTCAAAAAGCGCATCGGCTCCTGCGCCGCTGCCATGGGCGGCCTGGACGCTGTGGTCTTCACCGCCGGTGTGGGCGAGAACTCCGCTACCCTCCGTGCCAAGATCATGGAAGACCTGGAGTTCCTGGGCCTGAAGTTGGATCCCGAGAAGAACAATGTCCGCGGCAAGGAAGCCATCCTGTCCACCGATGATTCCCCCAACAAGATCCTCCTCATCCCCACCAACGAGGAGCTGGTCATTGCGCTGGATACCGCAAAGCTGGTCAGAGAGAATCAGCCTGCTGAAGCTCCTGTGGAGGAGTAATCCCATATCTCAAACCGAAAACGCCGGGTCCGAAAAGGACCCGGCGTTTTTTATGTGGGAGGAAGGGAGACAAAATCAGGCAGCATATTTTCCGCCGCTGACTTTATTCAGGAGAAGTTCCAGCCCCTCCAGGGCCTTGTTCAGCAGCCAGATCACCGATGGGATCAGCAGCACAAACACAGTGAGCACCAGATACCCGCCGAAAGACAGCGGGGAGAGAGAGAAGAGACCAGGTATCACAGCCAGGATGAACAGCAGGGCTAAGATCAGCCCAGCCATCATCCCCAGATGGAGCCGGTTCACAGGCTTTGCCACCTTCCAAACCATGAAGAAGCCCACAATGGTCACCAGCAGGGCGGTTATGGTGGAAATCTCATCGTTGCTCATTTGGAAGGCCTGCTGGAAGAGGAGCACAAAGATGATAATAAAGAGGTCAGTCAAAGCCGCCGGCAGCGCCCGCAGGATGGCGTTGCGCAGGAATTTCCCGCTGACCAGGTTCTCATTGGGTTCCAGGGCCAGGATCAGGGAGGGGATTCCGATGGACAGCAAACTCATCAAGGTGAGCTGAGAGGGTGTCAACGGATAGGAAAAGACCGCTGTAATGGAAATGATCGCCAAAATCAGCGAGAAGATATTCTTCACCAAATACAGGGAAGCGGCCCGCTCAATATTGTTGATGACCCGCCGCCCTTCGGCCACCACGGAAGGCATAGAGGCAAAGTCAGAGTCCATCAGCACCAGGTCAGAGATCTGGGCGGCCACGTCACTGCCCGAGGCCATGGCCACGCTGCAGTCGGCCTCCTTTAAGGCCAGCACATCGTTGACCCCGTCGCCAGTCATGGCCACAGTGTGTTTGTTGCTCTGAAGGGCTTGGACCAGGAGCTTTTTCTGGTTGGGTTTCACCCGGCCGAAGACGTTGTATTCCTCGCAGGCCTCCGCAATCTCTTCATAGGTCTCCAGGGTGGAGGCGTCCACATACCGGTCTGCCCCTTCGATGCCCGCCTCTCGGGCGGCGGCGGACACGGTGACAGGGTTGTCCCCGGAGATGACCTTCACCGTAACCCCTTGGTCACGGAAATAGGTGAAGGTATCCTTGGCGTTCTCCCGCACAGGGTTGCGCAGCAAGACAAAAGCCAAGGGCAGGGGGGAAGAAATTCCCCGTCCATTGGGGCCGGGCTTGCAGGCGGCAAAGAGAAGCACCCGGCTGCCATCGGCCATGGCTTCCTCAGCAATGGCGCGGTAAGGCTCATAGCTGCTGGAGCCAAGAATGAATTCCGGCGCCCCCAGCACATAGCTCTCTTGGGCGCCATAGGATACGGCGCTGTACTTGGTCTCAGAGGAAAAGCCCAGCACCTGCAGGGCCCGCCGGGGAGTATCTGCGCGCAGGGATTTTTGGAGGGCCTGCATGGTCTCGTTGTCGGGCTCCATGTTGGAGACAAAATCAGAGAGGAGCTTCTCCAGCTGGGCCTCTGTCACCTGGCTGGCCAGGGGGATCAGGCCGCAGTATGCCATCTCCGGCTGGGTGATGGTCCCCGTCTTATCCACGCACAGCACGTCCACCCGGGCCAGGGTTTCGGTGCATTTCAGGTCTTGCACCAAGGTGTTCTGGGCGGCCAACCGCAGAACGCTGGCGGCCAGCGCCAGGCTTACCATCAGGTAAAGCCCCTCGGGGATCATGCCAATGACTGCAGCGGCAGTGGTCTCAATGCCCTCTTTCACCGATAGACCCAGCAGAGAGGTTTGGCGATAAAAGAGCAGCCCGCCAATGGGCACAATCAGAATGCCGATGGCAATGAGCAACCGGTTTAAGGAGCGCATCATCCCCGGCAGGTGACTTTTCTTAGATTTCTTGGCCTCGTTGGTGAGCTTAGAGGCGTAGGACTCTGCCCCCACATGGGTGAGCACCGCATAACACTTGCCAGAGACCACGAAGCTCCCCGACAGCAGCTCGCTGCCTGTCCCTTTGGCGATTTCATCGGACTCGCCAGTGATGAGGGATTCATTCACCTGGACCGAGCCCGAGACCACCTTGGCATCGGCGGAGATCTGATTTCCGGCAGATAGGATGATGAGGTCATCCCGCACCAGCTGGGCGGTGGGAATCGTAGTGGCCTTTCCGTCCCGGATGACCTGGGCCTTTGGGGCGGATAGGAGGGAGAGGGCATCCAGCTTTTTCTTGGAGTTGAGCTCCTGGATGATGCCGATGGCAGTGTTGGCAGCGACCACCAGCAGGAAGATAAGCTCTTCAAAGGAGCCCACGGCAATGAGAAAGCCGGCAATGACGAAAAAGATCAGGTTAAAAAAGGAAAATAGGTTTTCCAGCACAATCCGTTTCACGGATTTGGTGGGGGATTCCGGTGGGGTGTTTACCTGGCCGGCCTGGACCCGTTTGCGCACCTGAGCGCTGGTGAGACCCAGGGTGCCCTGTCCAGGGCTTTGGTTCCATGATGGCATGGGCATGCCTCCGTTTTCTGGGGAATAATAAAAGGAATAAAACCGAAGGCCCGGGGGATATCCCGACGGGCCTCCGGTTTTGTAACCAAAGGTATTATACTATTTTTTGCCAAAAATAACAACGAATAGATTGTGAACAATTACTTACCCACAACTTTTTGGTTGCAGGAAGCACAACCATGGGAGCAGTCCCACAGGTGCTCGGCAGTGGGGGTCCAGTTCTCGGCATAGCTGTCACACTTGGCGCACAGCTCATCAACTTCTTCGATGGCGGTCACGTCACTGGGATGGGCGCCGGAGGTCTTGACCATCTCCCGGAGCCGCTGGGGGTTCTCCAGCATGGGGCAGGGACGCAGGTGGTTGTCATTGAAGGGCTGACCGTCGTGATAAGCCCGGAACAGGGGGGAGCACAGGGCCTCCAGCAGAGTCTTCTCCCGGATGTTGGAATCGGAATAGTGGATGAAGACGCAGGGGTCACAGTCGCCGTTGGCATTGATGTGCAAGTAACGCCGGCCACCAGCGATGCAGCCGCCCACGTACTCGCCATCGTTCTGGAAGTCCAGCATGAAGATGGGCTTTTTGCCGCGCAGCTCCCGGATCTGGTGATACATATACTCTCTCTGCTCGGGGGTGGGCAGCAGCTCAGGCACAGCGTCCTTGCCCACGGGCATATAGTGGAAGTACCACACGAAGTAAGCGCCCCAGTCCACCAGCTGGTCCACATAGGCCTCGGTGCTCACGTCCTTGATGTTGGCGCTGGTGTAGCAGGTGGAGATGCCGAAGGGCAGGCGGTTGCTCTTAAGCAGGTTCATGGCCCGGACAACCTTCTGATAGGTGCCATCGCCCCGGCGGGAGTCGGTAGCACTCTCGAAGCCCTCCACGCTGATGACGGGGACAAAGTTCTTCACCCGCAGCATATCCTGGGCAAACTGCTCATCGATGAGGGTGGAGTTGGTAAAGCACATGAAGATAGCATCGGAATGCTTCTCGCAGAGCTTGATCAGATCCTTTTTCCGCACCAGGGGTTCGCCGCCGGTGTAGATATAGAAGTAGGTGCCCATTTCCTTGCCCTGACGGATGATGTCGTCGATCTCGTCAAAGGAGAGGTTCAGCTTGTTGCCATATTCTGCGGCCCAGCAGCCCTTGCAGTGCAGGTTGCAGGCAGAGGTGGGATCCAGCAGGATTGCCCAAGGCACATTGCAGTCATACTTTGCCCGGATTTCGTCCTGCTTCTTCCAGCCAGTAATGCTGGCGTTGAGGAAGAAGTTGGAGAGCAGGGTCTCGGTAAAGCCAAGATCCATCTCAGTCATCATGCGGACCACCAGCTTGTGGGCGGTGGTGTCTTCATTATTGACGGCCTCACGGATGGCCTGACGCTGACGGGGGAAGGACTGAGGGCCATCTCCCGCGAATTTGTCCACCATGTCCATAACACGGGTCAGGTTTTTGATGGGGTCTTTTTCAATATAAGAAAAAGCCTGGCTTAATGCGAATTTTTTGATGCTGTCACCTAACATGATAAAATTCCTCCCTTATGTGCGATATCAAGAAACTCCGACAACAGAGTGATAAAGTAGGGTAAAGTATAGACAATCAAATGTGTCACCGTATATAATAGTACGTTCCCTTGTGTTTTGCAAGTGACAACCTATACAAAAAGTGGGGTTATCGTAAAAATCGTATCGATGACAACGCTCGGAGTTATGGCCGGGAATGCCTGCCACATATTATAGGTCTTTCTTTTTTATTTTGCAAGTATTTTTTACAAAACTGTTTACAT
>DBEYYM010000040.1:0-5513 GCA_048184675.1 Evtepia sp.
GGTTTCCAAAAGGGAGATGACCTCGGGGGCCAAACAGTCCGGCCGGGTGGCGATGGAAAGAGCCACAATTTCCTCTGGCTCCAGAGCCTGGCGGAACAGCCTCTCCAAGTAAGGGAGGGGGGCATAGGTGTTGGTAAAGCTTTGAAAATAGGCAATGTATCGACCACCTTTGTTTTTTGCCTCCACCCGCTGTTTTGCCCGGGCGATCTGCTCCGATATCGTTCCACAGGCAGGTGCGGCAAAGTCGCCGGAGCCCACGTCGCTGCAAAAAATGCAGCCTCGCTTCCCTATTTTGCCGTCCCGATTGGGGCAGGTCATGCCGCCGTCTAAAGCAAGCTTATAGACCTTGCTTCCGAAACGAGCCTGCATGGCCTGGTTGAAAGAACAGTATTCCATCAGTCAGGGGGGATTTCATCTAGCTTGCCCACACAGAACATGGTGAATGTACCGCCGCATAAAAGCGTGCCCTCCCCGTCGTGGATTTCCACCTCTACCACACAGATGGTGGAGCCCCGGCTTTTTACCCGGCCCTCGGCGATCAGGTGGTCGCTGTTGGTGTTTCGGAAAAACTCAAAGCTGTTGCTAACGGTTACATAGCGCATGCCGTTGGTCCGTGCTGTGCCGCCGGCAGCGCAGTCGGCCATGGTCAAGAACATGCCGCCGTGGACCGCCCCATAAAGATTTCGGCTGACCCGGGTTAGCTGGGCCTCTACGATGGCGTGGTCCCGCTCCATTGTGGTCAGGCGAATGCCGTTGTGGAGCATAAAGGAATTTTTATGGTTGGTGTCGTTGATGATAGCCTGATAGTCCATGGGACCTCCCGTTTCAAAGGGTCATAGAAGAATAAAAGTCACGCCGTTGTTGTACCGATCTAAGTCCTGGTCTCGCCGGAGGTCATCACACCGGGCAAAGGCCCGGCGTGTGGTCTCTTCAAAAATAGAGAAGCGCTCGCCCGGAATAAAATCCCGGATCTCCCCCTGGTTTTTCAGACGGGTCAGATACTTTCGGCTTTCGGTGCGGATTCGGCCTCCGGTGCCGGAGGAGCCATAGCCGTGGATAATTTTCAGCACAGTGCATCCCATAGACCGGCTGTGGTGAATCTCAAAGGTAAGGCGTTTGATGGCCTGGTCTACAAAGGGCTTGCCTGCCTCCAGGTTGACCTCTCTGAGCAGGCTGCGTGGTTTTCCTCCCGCCATGTCAAAGCCCGAGAGACTTCCGGCACTGCTCCAGGAAGAAGTCGAAAATCTTTTGCCCGTCGGGTTCTCCCTGCTCCCCTGTCATCTGCTCGGGGTGAAACTGGACGGTCCAAATGGGCAAGGTTCCATGCTGCATGGCTTCCACCACGCCCACTTCATCCCAGGCGGTGGCATAAAAGCCCTGGCCAAACTTATAGTTTGCTTGGTGATGGGAGCTGTTGACCACCATCTCCTGGCCGTAAAGATCCCCCAGCATGGTCATGGTGGACACGCGGATGGGGTGAGAGCGGTTCTTCCCCTCTGCTGTCTGGGCGTGGATTTCCACGAGCTTGGGGGGCAAATCCTGATAGATCGTACCACCTAAGGCGATATTGACCACCTGATGCCCCCGGCAGATGCCTAAAATGGGCTTGTTTTCATAGACACAGCGGCTGATGAGGGCCAGCTCTGCCTTGTCGCGGGGGCGATCGATATCATAGGAACCCCGGTTTGGCTCTGAAAACTCAGAGGGATCCATATCACCACCGCCGGCCAGGATCAGAGCGTCAAACTCCATTTCCGGGTCTGGGCAGTGAAAGGACAAAGCTTCGCCGCCGGCCTTTTCCACGGCGGCCTCATACAGGCCGCTGCTTTCAGGGGAACGAGAGATCAAAATGCGAGGTTTCACAGACATTCCTCCTCTGTCACTTCAGTCAAAGACCGCATTTCTCTATATTATATCACATCTGTTGGTGATTGGAAACCATTTTTCTCTGATATGGCAAAGACGCACCGAAGTCTCGGTGCGTCTTTGGTACGGACCGACGAGAGCTTCGCCGTTACCGTGTATCTTAGTACATTGCGCCGCTCATATCAGCTGCGGGCATTCCTGCGCCGGTGGCGGAGGGGGGAGCCAGACGGTCGCCCACCAGAGCCTCGGTGGTCAGCAGCATAGCGGAGATGGAAGCAGCATTCTCCAGGGCGGAACGGGTGACCTTGGTGGGATCCACGATGCCGTTGGAGATCATGTCGCAGTAAACTTCCTTGTAAGCGTCGAAGCCATAGCCAACTTCGCCGCTGGTCTTGACCTTCTCCAGGATAACGGAGGCGTCCAGGCCGGCGTTGGTGGCGATCTGGCGGAGCGGTGCGGTCAGAGCGCGAGCGATGATCTGCACGCCGGTCTTCTCATCCCCCTCGACCTCGTCAATGAGCTTTTCGATCTCGGGGATAGCATTGACATAGGCGGTGCCACCGCCGGCCACGATGCCCTCTTCCACGGCAGCGCGGGTGGCGTTGAGGGCGTCCTCGATGCGGAGCTTCTTTTCCTTCATCTCGGTCTCGGTGGCAGCACCCACGCGGATGATTGCCACGCCGCCAGCCAGACGAGCCAGACGCTCCTGGAGCTTCTCGCGGTCATACTCAGAGGTGGAGCGCTCAAACTCGTTGCGGATCATTTCGGTGCGCTCCTTGATGGCCTCGGAAGCGCCGCCGCCATCGACGATGATGGTGGTCTCCTTGCCGGCCTTCACCTGACGGGCGGTGCCCAGGTGGGACAGGTTGGTGTCACGCAGCTCCATGCCGTAGTCGCTGGAAATCACAGTGGCACCGGTGAGGATGGCGATATCCTGGAGCATTTCCTTGCGGCGATCGCCGAAGCCGGGGGCCTTGACGCACAGGACATTCAGGGTGCCACGGAGCTTATTGACCAGCAGGGTGGACAGAGCCTCGCCTTCCACGTCCTCGGCCATGATGAGGAGCTTCTTGCCGGACTGGATGACCTGCTCCAGAACAGGGATGATCTCCTGAATGTTGCTGATCTTATTCTCGGTAAGGAGGATAAGAGGATCGTCCAGGACGGCCTCCATCTTCTCCGTATCGGTAACCATATAGGGAGACAGGAAGCCGCGGTCGATCTGCATGCCTTCCACCACTTCACTGTAGGTTTCAGCGGTCTTGGACTCTTCCACGGTGATGACGCCGTCGGAGCCAACCTTTTCCATGGCCTCGGCGATGAGGGTGCCGATCTTCTCGTCGCCGGAGGAAACGGTGCCGACCCGAGCAATGTCCTCACTGCCGTTCACAGGCTGGGAGTTCTTCTGGATGGCCTCCACAGCGGCCTTGGTGGCCTTAGCCATGCCCTTGTTCATCACCACGGGGTTGGCGCCAGCCACCAGATTCTTCAGACCCTCGTGAATGATGGCCTGAGCCAGCAGGGTGGCGGTGGTGGTGCCGTCGCCAGCCACGTCGTTGGTCTTGGTGGAGACTTCCTTCACCATCTGGGCGCCCATGTTCTCAAAGGGATCTTCCAGCTCAATTTCCTTGGCGATGGTCACGCCGTCGTTGGTGACCAGGGGGGTGCCGTAGGCTCTCCACAGAACCACGTTGCGGCCCTTGGGGCCCAGGGTAACCTTTACGGTGTTTGCCAGCTTGTCAACGCCACGCTCCAGAGCCTGGCGGGCTTCTTCTCCATAACTCAGCATCTTTGCCATAATTTGTGTTCTCCTTCCGATCTGCGGTCAATTAGTCTTCCACGATAGCCACGACGTCGCTCTGCTTGACGATGGTCAGCTGCTCGCCGTCAATCTTCACTTCGGTGCCCATGTACTTGCTGGTGATGACCTTATCACCGGGCTTCAGGATCATGGTCACTTCCTTACCGTCAATCATGCCGCCGGGGCCCACTGCCACAACAACGGACAGGTCGGGCTTTTCCTTCGCAGCTGCGGTGAGGATGATGCCCCCCTTGGTGGTTTCTTCTGCTTCCAGGCGCTTAATCACAACGCGGTCAGCCAGAGGTTTCAATGTCATTTGGGGTTCCTCCTTCAAGATATATGTTCAAATTAGTTTTAACGGATTTGATTTAGCACTCTTTTTGCTGGAGTGCTAACACAAGTATTATAATACCCTTCCTTTGCCAATTCCGCAACATTGAAATTTCTGAAAAGAAAGTGGAATTAGAAGGCTTTTTTGTGCACTTTTTCAAAAGAGAGATTTTCCCCCATTTTCAAGGCTGTTTGCCCTTTTTTCCGCCATATTGGAAAAGGTCACACTTTATCATACCATTATATAGCTTTCTTTTTTTGTCGGCAGTTCGGCCAAAGGTTCTCTCAAATTCTGTGTGGGAGGAGAGGATATTGATTCGCCAGCCGGTTGGCAGTCCTCTGGCTGCCTTGCCAAAATCCCGGTATAATCCCTCGGCTTCTCGCTTTTCCATCAGCCGCTCCCCATAGGGGGGATTGCTAACGATGCGCCCGTAAGGTTCTGTGCGGGCAAACGCTCGGGCGTCGGCCACAGAGAAGCGGACGATATCTTCCACATCTGCTTTGACTGCGTTTTCCTGGGCGATCTTTACGGCCTCGGGGTCAATATCACCGCCCCAGATGTCATAGTCCCCGTCATACTCCAGGTCCATGGCCTCCCCTGCCGCATCCACCCAGGTTTGGGAGGGCAGCCATGCCCATTTTTGGGCAGAGAAGGTACGGTTAAGCCCAGGCGCCCGGTTTTTGGCGATAAGGGCAGCCTCAATGGCGATGGTACCCGAGCCGCAAAAGGGGTCACAGAAGGGATCCCGTCCGCGATAGCCAGACAAAAGGACCAGGGCGGCAGCCAAGGTTTCCCGCAGCGGGGCGGCCACGCCCACAGCACGGTAGCCCCGCTTATAGAGACCAGGGCCAGAGGTATCCAACATTAAAGAGACGGTATCCTTCATCAGCGAGAACTGAATCTGGTACAGCGGACCGCTTTCCGGCAGAGTCTCTCTGCCATAGCACTTTCCCAGCCGGGTTGCTACGGCCTTTTTGACAATCGACTGGCAGGAAGGGACGCTGTGAAGGGCAGAGTTTAAGCTGAAGCCCTTGACGGGAAATGCGCCCTCTTCGGGGATAAATTGTTCCCAGGGCAGGGCTTTTGTCCCTTCGAAAAGCTCCTCAAAGGTTCTGGCAGGGAAGGTTCCCAGCACAAGCAGCACGCGCTCCCCTGTGCGCAGGCGAAGGTTTAGCCGAGGGATATCCTCCGGCCCCCCTTGACAAAACACCCGGCCATTCTCCACCCGGACCTGGTCCATATTCATCCGCCGCAGTTCATCGGCGGTCAGTCCCTCTACCCCTAACAGCGTGGGAATGGCAAAGGTCAGCTTTTCCATGGGACGCACCCTCTCTTATCACATAATTTCCTCCATCATATCGGAAAACCCTGCCAAAGGCAAGGGGAGTTTCTGAAATTCTTCCAGCATTGGGAGCCAGAATGCCCTTTACTTGGGCTTTCCGTGGGAAAGGGCGCGGGATATCCCGGCATTCCGCCTAAATTCTCCTTCTTTTCTTGCATTTACACGGGCAATGT
>DBEYYM010000041.1:0-7250 GCA_048184675.1 Evtepia sp.
GGCACCAACCTCATCGGCGGCCAGCCCATTTCCTTTGCCAATATGCAGGCCGCCACGGACATCTGCCGCCGCCACGGCGTGCTGACGGTGCTGGATGCGTCCCTGCTGCAGGATAATCTGTACTTCATCAAGACCCGGGAGGCCTCCATGGCGGACAAGTCCATCCCGGAAATCCTGCGCATGGTGGCAGATCTGTTTGACATCATCTACTTTTCCGGCAGAAAATTTGGCTTTGCCCGCGGCGGCGGAATTTTGGTGCGGGATGAAGAGCTGTTCCACTCCATGGAGGACCTGGTTCCCATGTTTGAGGGCTTCCTGACCTACGGCGGTATGTCCGTGAAGGAGATGGAGGCTATGACCATTGGCTTTGAGGAGTCCCTGGATATGGACGTGATCTCCCAGGGTCCCCAGTTCATCAAGTACTGCGTGGATGAGTTGGATGCCTACGGCGTGCCGATGATTACCCCCGGAGGCGGCTTGGGTGCCCATCTGGATGCCAGCCAAATCGTGGGGCACATTCCTCAGGATCAATATCCTGCCGGCGCGCTGGTGTGCGCCCTGTACCTGTGCGGCGGAATCCGTGGCATGGAGCGAGGCACCCTCTCCGAGGAGAGAAACCCGGACGGAAGCGAGCGCTTTGCCTCTATGGAGCTGGTGCGCCTGGCCTTCCCGCGCCGCGTGTTCACGCTGTCTCAAACCGAGTATGTGATTGACCGGGTGAAGTGGGTGTATGATCACAGAGAGCTCATTGGCGGCCTGCGGTTTGTCCACGAACCCAAGACACTGCGCTTCTTCACCGGCCGCCTGGAGGCCGTGTCCGATTGGCCCGAAAAGCTGGCCGCTGCCTATCAGGCGGATTTTGGAAAGGAACAGTAAGCGCCTTACCCTTATTATTTGCGTAACAAGAAACGGGACCAGCCCTCTTATTATGGGGGCTGGTCCCATATATTTTTTCGCTTTTTGGCGAAAACGGCAAAGTAGATGCGACAAAGAAGGGGAAAAACATTTCCAGCTATGGGATAGACAAATTGGAATCCTGTGGTATAATACATAAAATAGGCATGGTTTATCATCCTTGCAAAAGAAAGAAATCAGCACCTTTTTTCAGGTGCGTCAACCTTTTTTGACCTATTTTTATCGGAGGTGTCAATTTGGATTACTATCGAGAGACACACCCCTCCCGGGACCGGCGGGATCCTCGCGACCCCAGAGATCCCCGTGACCGGCGTGGAAAAAACACCAAACGAAAACGTAAAAAACATGGAAGAGCCTTTCGCGTTATTATGACGATCGTGCTCATCTGCGTGATCACAGCGGCAATGCTTTTGTGCATGGCTGCGGTCTACATTAAAAATGTCATCATCCCCAACGCCAACCTGGAAATGAACGACTATAATATGGCGCAAACCAGCGTGATCATGGCCAAAGACCCCGCAACGGGAGATTATAAAACCGTGCGCACCCTGTACGGAAATGAAAACCGGATCTGGGTTTCCCTGGATGAGATTCCCCAATACCTGAAGGATGCCGCTGTGGCCATCGAGGACAAACGGTTTTACAAGCACAACGGCGTGGACTGGGTTCGCACCGCCAAGGCCATTAGCCTGATGTTTACCGGCCAAGACATCCAAGGAGGCTCTACCCTCACCCAGCAGCTGATCAAAAATATGACCAGCGACGATGAGGTGACGGTGAAGCGGAAGATTATGGAGATCTTCCGTGCCTTGGAATTTGAGAAAAAATACACCAAGGAAGAAATTTTAGAGGGCTATCTAAATTATATCTACCTTGGCCAGCGCTGTAACGGCGTCTACACGGCCTCTTACGCCTATTTTGGAAAGCATGTCTCCGAGCTTTCCCTGGCAGAGTGTGCCAGCCTGATTGGAATCACCAACAATCCCTCTAAATATGATCCCTTGGGCACCCTGGAGGTGACAGACCCTGAAACTGGGGAAGTGAAGACCTCTAAGGACTTTAACAAAGAGCGCCAACTCACCATTCTCAACGCAATGCTGGAGCAAGGGTATATTAGCCAAGAAGAGTACGATGAAGCGGTTGCAGAGGAGCTTGTCTTCAATGTAGAGGGCAAGGGACGAGATGACAGCAGCACAAAGAACACCGTCTACACTTGGTATGAAGACCAGGTGATTGACGACGTCATTGCCGACCTGATGGAGACCTATAATTACTCTGAAAAATATGCTACAGACATGGTCTTCTCCGGCGGTCTGGAGATCTACAGTTGCATGAACCCTGACGTTCAGGCGGCTGTGGACCAGGTCTATAATGACCGGAGCAACCTTGACTATACCTCCAGCAGCGGCCAGGCGCTTCAGTCGGCCATTACGATTGTGGATAATACCACCGGTGAAGTGGTGGCTATGGCCGGCGGTGTGGGCGAGAAAACGGTCAGCCGTGGTCTAAACCGAGCCACCAGCAGTAAGCGGCCGCCCGGCTCCTCTATTAAGCCCCTGGCTGTTTATGCCCCGGCCATTGAGCTGGGCGAGGTAAAGCCCACCACAATGGTGGAGGACTCCCCAGTCAGAAAGCTCCAGGGCAGAGACTGGCCTGTAAACGCCAGCGGTGTCTATCAGGGGAATGTGTCCGTTTCCAAAGCTGTGGAGGAGTCCATCAATACGGTGGCAGTCCGAGTTCTGGATATGGTTGGCCTGGAAACCAGCTTTGATTTTATGCAGGATAAATTCCACATTAAGCTGGTTCGTTCCCTGACCAAGGCAGGGACCAATTCCTCCTATACGGACATCAGCGAAGGTGCCCTGGCTCTGGGTGGTTTGACCCAGGGTGTCAGCACCTATGAGATGGCAGCAGCCTATTCCGTGTTCCCGCGGCAGGGTGTGTATATGGAACCCAAAACCTATACAATGGTGCTCCAGAAGGTTGGCAACAGCAGCAAGACCCTGCTGAGAAAAGAGACATCGGAAGAAGGGGAAACCATTCTGTCCGAGCGTACCACCTATTATATGAACCAGATGCTTCAAAATGTCGTCACGGGCTCCAGTGGTACCGGCAAAAGGGCCAACTTCAGCGGTCAGGAAATTGCGGGTAAGACAGGTACCACGACCTCCCGTAAGGACCTATGGTTTGTGGGCTACACACCCTACTATACCGCAGCTGTTTGGACCGGTTATGACCAGCAAGAGCGGCTGGCTTCCCAGCTGCAAAACCCCTCTGTCGTTCTCTGGCAGAAGGTGATGTCAGAGGTGCATAAGAGCCTGCCTTATAAGCAGTTCGCGCAGCCGGATACCTCCACGATGAAGAAGGTCACCTACTGTGCTTCCAGTGGCATGTTGCCCGGCCCCGCCTGCGCAGGCCATCTGACCACGGGATACTTCTTCCCCGATGACGTGCCCACTAGCATCTGCACCTATCATAAGGTTGAGGTGCCCGATCCAGTGGAAGATCCTTCTGATACGCCCAGCACGACAGAGCCCGGTGATACCACCGATCCCAGCACCACCACCGACCCCAACACCACCCCAGCAACGCCGCCGGCAGATACCGGAGGCGAGACCACCCCAAGAGGGCGGCGAAGGCTGAGAGCTGGTTAAGCTCCCCATTAGAAATCGGACCCCGGCATGCCGGGGTCCGATTTTTTTCAGGCCATTTTGGGAGGGATCTTTGCTGATATGACCGAAACTGGGGAAAAAGTTCAAGAAAAACTGTCGTTCAGTCAAATACTTTGGGTTGCCATGGGAGGACAGATGTGATAGAATAACCTTCAAACGACAGAAACAGCGACAAATGGAACTGGAGGCGAACCATGTCAAAAGCGCCCAACTATTACATTGTAGACGCAGAGGCTCTGCCGGAAATTTTTCGAAAAGTGGTGGATGCCCGGCGCATGCTGGATACCGGCGAGGCCGAGACAGTAAACCAAGCGGTCCAACTGGCCGGAATCAGCCGCAGTGCCTTTTATAAATATAAGGATGCGGTCCGGCCCTTCCAGGATATGCTCCACGGACGGATCGTCACTTTTCAGATTATGCTGAAGGATGAACCGGGAATCCTCTCCCACGTGCTGAATCTTTTCGCTGACTCTGGGGCCAATATCCTTACCATCAACCAGGGGCTGCCCATCAACGGCTGCGCGGTGGTGACGGTAAACGCGGAAACCTCAGGGCTCCACGGAAGCCTGCAGGATCTGCTGGCCCGGCTGAGCAAAGCCGAAGGGGTTCTCCACGGAGAAGTTTTGGCGGGATAACCGACGACTATTGATAACAGGAAAAGGATGGGATTAGATTTATGGTGAAAGTAGCAATTTTGGGCTTCGGTGTTGTGGGTTCCGGCGTGGCGGAGGTCCTTACGGGCAACGGCGCCGGCATCAACAAAAAGGCCGATGAGCTCATTGAACTGAAATATATTTTAGACGTCCGGGATTTCCCGGAGAGCCCCTTTGCCCAGTGCTTTGTGAAAGAGTTTTCTACCATTGAGCATGACCCAGAGGTCAATGTGGTGGTAGAGACCATCGGTGGCGTGGGCGCTGCGCTGGACTTTACCGAGCGGGCCCTGAAAGCAGGGAAGAGCGTGGTGACCTCCAATAAGGAGTTGGTGGCCACCCATGGCCGCCGGCTTCTGGCTCTGGCCGCTGAGCATCAGGCGGTTTACCTTTTTGAAGCCAGTGTGGGCGGAGGCATTCCCATCCTGCGCCCCCTCAGCGAGTGCATGGCTGCCAACGATATTTTGGAGATCTGCGGCATCCTTAACGGCACCGCGAACTATATCTTTACCCGCATGGTTCAGGACGGCATCCCCTTCGACCAGGCCCTGAAGGGGGCCCAGGCCAACGGGTATGCCGAGCAGAATCCCTCTGCCGATGTGGAGGGCCACGATACTTGCCGGAAGCTGTGCATTCTCTCTTCCATCGCCTACGGCTGGCATCTGCTCCCTGACCAGGTGCCCACCACGGGCATTACCAAGATCACCCTGGCCGACGAGGCATACGCCGCCGCCTGCAACCGGCGCATCAAGCTTCTGGGCCGGTCCATTGCCCGGGAGGATGGCACTGTTTGCGCCTACGTGGAGCCCCACTTTGTAAACCTTCAGAATCCCCTGGCCGGCGTGGAGGATGTGTT
The DNA here is from genome assembly GCA_048184675.1 of Evtepia sp. Taxonomy (GTDB): domain Bacteria; phylum Bacillota; class Clostridia; order Oscillospirales; family Oscillospiraceae; genus Evtepia. The sequence goes on from DBEYYM010000041.1 coordinate 5,094, forward strand.
CAACGCCATAATGGTCAAGGGGGACGCAACTGGTGATGTGATGTTCTATGGCCGCGGTGCCGGCAAGCTTCCCACGGCCAGCGCCGTGGTGGCCGATGTGATTGCCGCTGCTCGCCGGCTGGAGCGGGCCAGCTATTTGCCCTGGCAGCCCAACCGTCCCCAGGCAGTGGCCTCTTCTGATACGCTATCCACCCAGTGGTACGTCCGTCTGGCCAAGGGGGCGCTGGAGGGGGAAAAGCTGACCATCCCCAGCGGCCAGGCAGAGGAGAGCGGCTGGATCACCCCTGCCATGACCCGCCCCCAGCTGGAGCAGCTGCTGGAAGGCAAAGAGGTCCTGGCAGTGATTCGGGTGCTGGACTGATACAAGGGCTGGAAGGGAAGGTTCCTTCCGCTGAGGCATAACCTTTTCCGCCCCTGGTACATAGGATAAAGGGGCACTCTATATTATTATGTATTCTATAAAGCAATCTCGTTCCCCACGGCGCGGAAAGGCCGCGCCGTGTGACAGGAGGTATGTGAGATGGGACTGATTGTACAAAAATTTGGCGGCACCTCGGTGGCCAACGCAGATCGGATACGCAACGTAGCCCAGATCATTGCGGACACCTATCGCCAGGGTCACCGTGTGGTTGCGGTTCTCTCAGCACAGGGTGACACCACCGACGATCTGATCGAAAAGGCGCAGGAAATTAACCCCAACGCCTCCCGACGGGAGATGGATATGCTCCTGTCCACCGGCGAGCAGATCTCTTGTTCTCTCTGCGCCATGGCCATCGAGGCTATGGGTCTGCCTGTGGTCTCCCTCACCGGCTGGCAGGCCGGGGTCCAGACCAACAGCAGTTACAGCAATGCCCGCATTAAAAAGATCAACGTGGAGCGGGTGGAGTCTGAACTGGACCGGAACCACTCCATCGTGATCGTCACTGGGTTCCAAGGTATTAACAAATATGGCGACATCACCACCCTGGGCCGCGGCGGCTCGGATACTTCGGCTGTGGCCCTGGCGGCCGCACTGAAGGCTGATCTCTGCCAGATTTATACCGATGTAGATGGTATCTACACCGCCGATCCCCGTCATGTGACGGGGGCCCGAAAGCTGGAAGAGATCACCTTTGACGAGATGCTGGAGCTGGCCAGCCTGGGCGCTCAGGTTCTGCACAACCGCTCTGTGGAGCTGGCTAAGAAATATCAGGTGAATTTAGAAGTGCTGTCCAGCTTTGAGAAAAAGCCGGGCACGAAAGTTAAGGAGGTTGCAAAGCGTATGGAAAAGACCCAGATCAGCGGTGTGGCAAAGGATAAGAATGTAGCCCGCCTGGCCCTGGTGGGGGTGGAGGATAAGCCCGGCATCGCCTATAAGGTGTTCTCCCTGCTGGGTCAGCAGAATATCAATGTGGACATCATCCTCCAGTCCATTGGCCGGGACGAGACCCAGGACATCAGCTTCACCGTCCGCCGCAGCGACGTAGATCAGGCCTTGGCCCTGCTGGAAGCACACAAGGCTAGCCTGGAGTTTGACCATATCGACGTGGATAAGAGCGTGGTAAAGGTTTCCATCGTGGGCGCTGGCATGGTGGATAACGCAGGCGTGGCTGCTAAGATGTTTGGCGCGCTGTACGACGCGGATATCAATATCCATATGATTTCCACCAGTGAAATCAAGGTTTCCGTCCTGCTGGACGAGGCCGACGCCAAGCTGGCCGTGCAGGCAATCCACGATAAATTCTTCGGAGAATAACGGAAAAAACGGAAGAAAACGGGGGAGCCGGCCAGAGAAACCGGCTCCCAAGGAAGCTTCTGGGTCACATTTCGGCGAAACGACTAAATTCGGGGGAGAACGAGGAGAAAATTTTTTTTGATGCGATACTTTCCCATCTTGTAATTTGAAGAATCCTTTGTTATAATACACACCGTAATGTACTGGGTGGAGCCCGCAATTTGTGACCTACCCAACGAAACGTCTGCCACCAAGATTACTTTGGGCGGCGTTTACTGATAGGACAGCCCGAACCCTCTTCGCCGGGAGAGGGAGCAAGACCCCATCGCTTTGCTCCTGCTCCGGACGAGCAGGGGACAGGTGGTTCTGTCAAAATAAAACAAATCAAAAATAGGGGGAAATCAGAAATGAACATACTTGTTTGCATTAAACAAGTGCCGGAC